>NZ_JAHHZF010000008.1 GCF_018729455.1 Prosthecodimorpha staleyi
AACCGATTCAAGCTCTTGCGGCAAGTTGACGGCAGAGTGGGTCCCGGCTCTCCGCTTCGCTGCGGCCGGGAATGCGCCGGGAGATCGGCAACCGCTCGCGGCTTCGGGTATTCCTCCGACACCGCCTACCCACCGTGCCGGTCAAACGCGAAGCCTAGCCGACCCGGGTCGGATTGCGGGCTATAGTGTCGGGGCGGGCGGAGGCCCGTTGCGTCGCCGGTGGCGACGTCATCGCTGTTCAGACGGGAGCCGACGCCGCCGATGATCCGGATTTCGACCGCCATTCTGGCCCGAGTCCTGCGGCACGATCCGGCCTACGGCCTGTCGACGCTGCATTTCGCCGACGGGGAACTGCGCGTGCCGCAGGTCGCGCTCGACCCCGGGGCCGGCGTGCGGATCGCCATCGATGCGCGCGATGTGGCGCTGGCGCTGACGCGGCCGATGGATGTCTCGATCACCAACCGGCTACCGGGAACCATCGCGGCGGTCGAGCCCCTGGCGCTGCCCTATGTGCGGGTCGCGCTCGATCTGGGCGCCACCCGGCTCGACGCGCTGGTGACGGCCGAATCGGTCGAGCGGCTGGCGCTGGAGCCGGGCTTGCACGCCTGGGCGATGATCAAGACCGTGGCGATCGAGCCGGCCATGATCAGTCCGGCCGATCTGCCGCCGCCGCGTCCCTGGCCGTCTCCGTGATGGCGGCCGTGGGGGGAACGGCCGCCTCGAAGCGCCAGTCCAGGCTGGCGACGATCTCGTCCAGCGCCCGGGCGGTGGTGGCGTTGGCCCGGCGCTCGGCCGAGCGGTAGAGGGCGACGAGGCGGCGGCCGAAATCGGTCACCTCGGCGCCGGCCTGGCGCCGGCCCGGGAAGGTGTCGACCACCCGGCTCTCGAACATGCGGTTGAGCGCGTCGACCATCAGCCAGGTCTTGCGGTAGGACTGCCCGAGCGCGCGACCGGCCCCGACGATCGAGCGTTCGCGGGCGATCATCTCGATCAGGGCGATGTCCTCCGGGCCGATCCGGCCGCCATGCGGCAGGTCGACGGTCAGCGACACCCGCGCGGCGGCGGGTCCGGTCTCCGGCGTGGCATAGACGTCTCCCATGGCGCCGACTATGCCGCGCCGGCCGGCGCCAGGGAAGCCGGCATTCAATAGAGGACCGTGAAGCCCTGCTTCTCGTAGGCCTTGCGCGCGGCGGCCGAACGCATGAAGGCCAGGAAGGCGGTACCGTCCGCTCCCGCGTCCTTGACCAGGGTGGCCGGGTAGAGGATCGGCGTGTGCGATTCGGGCGGGAAGGTGCCGACCACGGCGACATTCGGGTCGGCGGCTGCATCGGTCTGATAGACGATGCCGTAGGGGGTCTCGCCGCGCGAGACCAGCAGGAGCGCAGCGCGCACCGATTCGGCCTCCGCCAGCTTGCCCTTGACGCCGTCCCAGGCGCCGAGCTTTTCGAGCGATTCCTTCGCGTAGGTACCGGCCGGCACCGACGCCACCGCACCGATGGCAAGACGGCCGTTGCCGAGGAATTTGCCGAGGTCGAAGCCGGCCTTGATCTCGATCGGCTTGGCGACGTCCTTCGGGGCGACCAGAACGATGCGGTTGCCCAGGATATCGGACCGGGACGCCGGTTCGATCAGCCCCTTGGCGGCGGCATAGTCCATCCATTTCTGATCGGCGGAGACGAACACCTGGGCCGGTGCGCCCTGCTCGATCTGGCGCGCGAGCGCCGAACTGGCCGCGTAGGAGATCGCGACCTTCTTGCCGGTCTTTTTGGTGTAGTCCGCCGCGATCTCGTCGAGGGCGTTCTTCAGGCTGGCGGCGGCGAAGACGACCACGTCGCCGGATTGGGCGACGACCGGGCGGGACGGGATGGCGACGGCGACCGCCAGGGCGGCGAGACCGGCGATCAGGGAGCGGCGCAGAATCGACATCGGGGATAGTCCTCCGGCAAAATCATCCGCGGCGGGCTGGATTCCGCCGGTCAGCTCTATACGATCGTGCACGGCTTGAGCCGGAATGCAATATCGTTTGCGATATAGGACGACCCGCCAGCATGATCGAATTCAGTGCAGAGGAATGGACCGCGATCCTGCTCAGCCTGCGGGTGGCCGGGGTTGCGACACTGGCGAGCCTGCCGGTGGCGATCCTCGTCGCGGTCGTGCTGGCGCGCGGCCGCTTTCCCGGCCGGGCGCTGGTCGACGGCCTCATTCATCTGCCGCTGGTGCTGCCGCCGGTCGTGACCGGCTATCTGCTGCTCATACTGTTCGGGCGGCGCGGCCTGTTCGGGGCCTTCCTGGCCGAGCATCTCGGCATCGTACTCTCCTTCCGTTGGACCGGCGCGGCATTGGCCGCCGCCGTGATGGGCTTCCCGCTGATGGTGCGCGCCATCCGGCTGTCGCTCGAAGGCATCGACCCGCGGCTCGAGCAGGCCGCCGGCACGCTCGGGGCGGGCCGGATCGCCACCTTCTTTCTGGTCACGCTGCCGCTGGCGCTGCCCGGCATCGTGGTCGGCGCCATCCTGGCCTTCGCCAAGGCGCTCGGCGAATTCGGCGCCACCATCACCTTCGTCTCCTCGATTCCGGGCGAGACGCGCACGCTCGCCGCGGCCATCTATGCCGCCACCCAGGTGCCCGGCGGCGACGCCCAGGCGTTCCGGCTGACGCTGGTCTCGGTGGTGATCGCGCTGATCGCCCTGGTCGTCTCCGAGGCGCTGCAGGCGCGGGCGCGCCGCCAGACGGGTTTGATCGCATGATCCGCTTCGAGGCCGACCATCGGCTGGCCACCGGTGAGGCGGGGTTCCGGCTCGAGGCCCGCTTCGAGAGCGCGGCGGCGGTGACGGCACTGTTCGGCGCCTCGGGGGCCGGCAAGACCACCGCCATGCGCATGATCGCCGGCCTGATCCGCCCGGATCGCGGCCGCATCGAGGTCGACGGCCAGGTGCTGGTCGATACCGAGCGGGGCGTCTTCCTGCCGCCGCGGCGACGGCGGATCGGGCTCGTGTTCCAGGACGCGCTGCTGTTTCCGCATATGAGCGTGCGGGCCAACCTGATGTTCGGCCGCTGGTTCGCCCCGCGCGGCAGCCGGGCCGTCCCCTTCGAGCCGGTTGTCGCGACGCTCGGCATCGGCTCTCTGCTCGGCCGCCGGCCGGCCAGCCTGTCGGGCGGCGAGCGCCAGCGGGTCGCGATCGGCCGCGCGCTGCTGTCGAGCCCGCGGCTTCTCCTGATGGACGAACCGCTGGCCGCGCTCGACCGGCCGCGCAAGCTCGAAATCCTGCCGCTGATCGAGCGCCTGCGCGACGAATTCGCGATTCCCATCGTCTATGTCAGCCATGCGGTCGAGGAGGTGGCGCGGCTGGCCGGCCATGTCGTCGTGCTCGATCGCGGCCGGATCGCCGGCGAGGGGGCGCCGGATCGCGTCTTCGGGCTCGCCGCCACGGCCGGGGTCGACCGGTTCGATCTGGTCTCGGTGCTGACCGGTCGCGTCGATGCCTACGAGCCCGCCTATGGGCTGACGCGCATCGTCCATCCGGCCGGCACGCTGTGGCTGCCCGGACCCGCCGGCGAGCCGGGGCGCGAGCTGGCCATCGTGGTCCGGGCGACCGACGTGACGCTCGCCGCCGAACCGCCGCCGGCGCGGATGAGCGTGCGTTCGGTCCTTTCCGGCACGATCGCGGCGCTGCACCCGACCGATCAGGCGCTGGCCCGGGTCGAGATCGCATTGCCGGGCGGCGGCACGCTGGTCGCCTCGGTCACCCGCATGGGCCTCGCCGCGCTCGGCCTCGGCCCCGGCGACACGGTCCATGCCCTGGTCAAGACCGTCTCGCTCGACGAGCGGCCGGTCTTGGGCGCGGACGGGCCGTCGGCGGGCTGAAACGGAGCGCCGAGAAGGTGCCGTTCAGGGCCGCCAGGCGTCCTCCTTGGCGGCCGGAACCTCGCTGGCTTCGGCGGCGGTGTCCGAATCGATCGCGCGGAGTAGGGCGCGCAGCGTCTTCTCGACGTTCTCGCCGCTCGCCGAGGACAGCTGGATCGGCACGCGCCGGGCCGCCTTCTTGAGCGCGGCGACCTTCTCGGCGCGCTCCTCCTCGGTCAGTGCGTCGCATTTGGACAGGGCGACGATCTCCGGCTTCTGCGCCAGACCTTCGCCATAGAGCTTCAGCTCGCGCCGGACGATCTTGTAGTCGCGCACCACGTCGTCCGAATTGGCATCGACGAGGTGCAGCAGCACGCGGCAGCGCTCGACATGGCCGAGGAAGCGGTCGCCGAGGCCCTGGCCCTCGTGGGCGCCCTCGATCAGGCCGGGAATGTCGGCGAGCACGAATTCGCGCGCATCGACCCGGACCACGCCGAGGCCGGGATGCAGCGTCGTGAAGGGATAGTCGGCGATCTTCGGCTTGGCGGCGGTGACGGTGGCCAGGAAGGTCGACTTGCCGGCATTGGGCAGGCCGACGAGGCCGGCCTCGGCGATCAGCTTCAGGCGCAGCCAGAGCGCCTTCTCCTCGCCGTCCTGGCCCGGATTGGCATGGCGCGGCGCCTGGTTGGTCGAGGACTTGAAATGGGCGTTGCCGAAGCCGCCATTGCCGCCGCGCGCGAGCAGCACGCGCTGGCCGACCTCGGTCAGGTCGGCGATCAGGGTCTCGCCGTCCTCCTCGAGCACTTCGGTGCCCTTCGGAACCTTCAGCGTGATAGACGGCGCATTGGCGCCGGCGCGGTTGCGGCCCATGCCGTGGCCGCCGGTGCGCGCCTTGAAATGCTGCTGGTAGCGGTAGTCGACCAGCGTATTGAGGCCTTCGACGCATTCGACCCAGACATCGCCGCCGCGCCCGCCGTCGCCGCCGTCCGGGCCGCCGAACTCGATGAACTTCTCGCGCCGGAACGAAACGCTGCCGCCTCCGCCGTCGCCGGAGCGGACATAGACCTTGGCGGTGTCGAGAAATTTCATCGTTTCGTCTCTTGCCAGCGCCTGCGGGTCAGGCGCGTGTCGATATGGGTCACGGTCGTGTTGCGGGCGAGCGAGAAGACCTCGCTCTGGCCGATCACCTCGAAGCCCGCCCGCCGCTGGATGGCGAGCGAGGCCTCGTTGCCGGCGAAGATGCCGGAGCCGACCCGCGTCAGACCCAGCGTCCCGAAGCCGTGGGCGAGAACGGCGGCGACCGCCTCCGTCATAAGCCCGCGCCCCCAATACGGCGGACCCAGCCAGTATCCGAGCATCGGCAGTGCCGACAAGCCGGCAAGCGAGATTCCGCCGGCCAGCGCACCGTCGACCTCGATGGCAAGACCGAGCTTGTCGGGGAAGCCGCCGCCGAGCGTCTTCTCCAGGAAGCTCCGAGCATGCTCGGGCCCGTAGGGATGCGGCACCAGCGCGAGCCAGCGCGCCACGTCGAAATCGGCCAGAAAGGCCGTCATCGCCGGCGCGTCGTCCCAATCGTAGGGCCTCAGCCGCAGCCGGGCGGTCTCCAGGACCGGTCCGGCGGCGCTGCCTCCGGACGCCGCCCCGCCGACGGCCCGGCCGGGGCCGTTCACGACAGCGCCCCGGCGAGGTGCGACGCCGTCGCCTCGCGGCGCGCCACCGAGGCATCGCGCCAAGCCCGCAACGACTTCCAGACCGGCCGCTCGATCCGGAACCGGTCGACCGGGACCATGCCGCGCAGGAACAGGGACGGACCCATGCCCTGGCCGGCATACTGGAAGCCGCTCTTCTCCAGAACCCGGCGCGAGGCGCCGTTGGTCACCCGGCAACTGGCCGAGACCGACGGTGCGTCGAGCCGGTCGAAGGCGAGATCGACCATCGCCTGGGTCGCTTCCGTGGCATAGCCGAGCCCCCAATGGGGCCGCCCGATCCAGTAGCCGACGACGAAGCGCTCGCCGTCGCGCGGCATCAGGCTGGCGGTGCCGATGAAGCGACCGGCGTCGTCCTTGGCATAGATGCCGAAATTGACCCGCAGCGGCGACACGTCGGTATTGTCGATGAAGGCGAGCGCGTCCGCGACCGAATAGGGGTGCGGCATGCTCGACAGGTTCTCGGCAATGGCGATGTCGTTGGCGAGTTCGGCCAGCCGCTCGGCGTCGTCCCGCGTCGGCTGGCGCAGCACCAGTCTCGCGGTTTCGACGATCAGGCTGGCCAAGTCCTCGACCGGACTTGTCGGATCGGTCCTGTCGCTCATTCCTGGATCCTCCGGACGGAGTGATGGGGGGCGAAAACGAGTTGGAGGGGGGATGGTGCCCCATCACCCCCTCCGTCGCCCCCATCCGGGGATTTCAGGAATTCAGCGGAGCTCTGATCCGCCGGGGTCTTGGGACACCGGCGGAAGAGAGGTCATCTCGCCGGGTTACTCCGCTGCTGCTGCCATATTCGGCGCAACGGATACGTAGGTTCGGCCGTTGGCTTTGGCTTGGAAGAGAACCTTGCCTTCGACGATGGCAAAAATCGTATGATCCTTGCCCATGTCGACGCCCTGGCCGGGATGCCACTTGGTGCCGCGCTGGCGCAGAATGATGTTGCCCGGAATGACGGCTTCGCCGCCGAACTTCTTGACGCCGAGGCGACGGCCGTCGGAGTCGCGGCCGTTGCGGGACGAACCGCCAGCCTTCTTATGAGCCATGATCGAGCTCCTTCACTTCGTCTGCGGGCGGTCCGGCCGGTCTCGGCGGTCACGCATCCGCGGGTGGATAACAGATCGGCGCCACACTAGCCCCGACATTCGGATTCGACAACCCGCGCAAGGCGCGGATCGGGTCTCCGTTCTGCGCGCGCCCTCCCGGGAGAGCCGCGCAGCCGGAAGGCGAGGCCGGTCGCCGGATCCCTGGCCATCGGGCCGGAACCCGTCCCGCCTCAGGCCGCGGCGATGCCGGTGATACGCACGACCGTCAGCTCCTGCCGATGTCCCTTCTTGCGCTTCCAGCTCTTGCGGCGGCGCTTGACGAAGGCGATCGTCTTGTCGCCGCGGGTCTGTTCGACCACGATGCCGGTGACGGACGCGCCCGCCACGAAGGGCGTACCGATTTCGGTGCCGACCATCAGCACTTCGCCGAAGGTGACGGTCTCGCCGGGAGCGGCTTCGAGCTTTTCGATGGTAACGACGTCTTCGGCGGCAACCCGATACTGCTTGCCGCCGGTCTTGATGACCGCGAACATTGTGTAGTCCCTGTCTGAACGGCTGCCCCGCAGGCTGCGAGGTTCCGTTTTGCTTCGCGCGTCCTTCGGCGCCGTCCCGGACCCTGGTGTTTCGCCCGCCCCCATGGGGCGATCGAAACGGGGTCGATCCGTCCGGTCGAGGCCGGCGGAGGAGAACGGACTTGACGGCCATGCCGGCGAACCGGCGGCCAAGCCTCGAACAGCGCAATGAGCCGGGCTTGCGGCCCGGCTCTCGCGAATGGGGGCGTTATATCGAGGGATCGGCCGAAGTCAAGGAATTCGGCCGGAATATCGACCGCGCTCGGCGTGATGCGGCCTGTGGCGAGGATGGAGACATTGCGGCGCCGGGACGGGTGTTGCCGCAGCGGGCCGGCGGGGGCCGGCGCCGCGCGACCGGCTTCAGCTCTTGCGCTCGGCGATGGCGTCGAGGCGGCGCTGCATGTCCTCCATCTGCTGCTTGAGGCGGTCGAGCTCGTTGGGCTCCGGCTTCTCTTCCGCGCGCGCCTTCGGAACCTCGGTGGCGGTGCCGGAAAAGGGCATGAACATGCGCATGGCGCGCTCGAACATCTCGGTATTGCGCCGGACCTGGTCCTGCATCGCCTCGAAGGCATTGTTGCCGAAGGCCTGGGTCATGTGATCGCGCAGCTTGCCCTGTTCGCGGGTCAGGCTGTCGATGGAGAATTCGAGGTAGCTCGGCACGAGGTTCTGCATGGAATCGCCGTAGAACCGGATCAGTTGCCGGAGGAAGGCGATCGGCAGCAGGTTGGTGCCCTTGTTCTCCTGCTCGAAGATGATCTGGGTCAGCACGGACCGGGTGATCTCGTCGCCCGACTTGGCGTCGAAAACCACGAAATCCTCTTCGCCCTTCACCATCTCGGCGAGATCCTCGAGCGTCACATAGGTCGAGGTGCCCGTATTGTAGAGCCGCCGGTTGGCGTATTTCTTGATTATGGTCGGTTCTTTGGTCTTGGTCATCGCGGTCAGTCCAGCCCCCCGGGTCTCGACGAATTCGGTCTCGACGGATTCCAGTGATCGGCGTTCCTCGCTGGCGACGGCCCGCCCGGGCCATGCGGGCGATGCGGCACCGGCCGGCCGTCCGCCTTTGTGGCGATCCGGCCTGCCGAACCCTCCTCCCGATCGCCTGGATCGGGATCCCTCGGAGGTCCGGATGTCTGACATTATGAAGTTTCTCTCGCAGGGGCCACAAATTTTCTCGCGCCTGCGAAACCGTGCCGCTGTAGTCGGCCGCCTCGGGAGAACTGCGCATCGGTCGCCGCCCCCCGACGGATTGCTGACCTCAAGTCGCGGGACCTCGGATTGACACCGGGATCGGCCATGTCTCTATTGCGCGGGACTGCCGGATCGCCCTCGGGGACCCCCTGCCGTCCGGCTTCTCGGATCAAGGACTTCAACCCATCTCGGAGGAACATGCGATGGCTAAAGACGTCGTCATCGTCGCTGCCGCCCGCACCGCAGTCGGCAGCTTCAACGGTTCGCTGGCCAGCCTGCCGGCCCATCAGCTCGGCGCCATTGCGATCAAGGCCGCGCTGGAGCGGGCCAAGGTGGAGGCCGCCGAGGTCAACGAAGTCATCCTCGGTCAGGTGCTCGCCGCCGGCCAGGGCCAGAACCCGGCCCGCCAGGCCGCCATCGCGGCCGGCATTCCGAAGGAGGCGACCGCCTGGGGCCTCAACCAGCTGTGCGGCTCGGGCCTGCGCACCGTCGCGATCGGCATGCAGCAAATCCTGACCGGGGATGCCGACATCATCGTCGCCGGCGGTCAGGAATCCATGTCGATGGCGCCGCATGTCGCGCATCTGCGCAACGGCACCAAGATGGGCTCGCTGGAGATGGCCGATTCCATGCTCCGCGACGGCCTGATGGACGCCTTCCACGGCTACCACATGGGCAACACCGCCGAGAACGTCGCCAAGCAGTGGCAGCTGACCCGCGCCGCGCAGGACGAGTTCGCGGTCGCCTCGCAGAACAAGGCCGAGGCCGCCCAGAAGGCCGGCCGCTTCAAGGACGAGATCGTCCCGGTCGTGATCAAGGACCGCAAGGGCGACAAGATCGTCGACCAGGATGAGTATATCCGCGCGGGTGCGACGCTCGACGCCCTCGGCAAGCTGCGCCCAGCCTTCGACAAGGAAGGCACCGTGACGGCCGGCAACGCCTCGGGCATCAATGACGGCGCCGCCGCGCTGGTGCTGATGTCGGCGGAGGAAGCCGCCCGGCGCGGCCTGACCCCGCTCGCCCGCATCGTCTCCTGGGCGACCGCCGGCGTCGATCCGGCGATCATGGGCACCGGCCCGATCCCGGCCTCGCGCAAGGCCCTGCAGAAGTCCGGCTGGACGGTCGACGACCTCGACCTGGTCGAGGCCAACGAGGCCTTCGCGGCGCAGGCCTGCGCGGTCAACAAGGACATGGGCTGGAACCCGGACATCGTGAACGTCAACGGCGGCGCGATCGCGATCGGCCATCCGATCGGCGCGTCCGGCGCCCGCGTCCTGGTCACGCTGCTGCACGAGATGCAGAAGCGCGATGCCAAGAAGGGCCTCGCCACGCTGTGCATCGGCGGCGGCATGGGCGTCGCCCTGACGGTCGAGCGCTGATCGGGCGGGTTCTCCCGCACCGGGCTTCGACGGGGGTGGCGCCATCGTGCCGCCCCGTTCCAATGTCCGGCAATCCGATCCGCGACTTTCGTCGGACGCCTTTTGTCCGACGCCGAATTGCCACCTCGACAGTCCAAAGAGTGACCGGCTATTGACCGGCTCCGATTTCTGAACGGGAGAAATGTCATGGGTAGGGTTGCACTGGTCACGGGCGGTTCGCGCGGCATCGGCGCTGCGATCTCCAAGGCCCTCAAGGCCGCCGGCTACAGCGTCGCGGCGAGCTATGCCGGCAACGACGAGGCGGCCGCCAAGTTCACGGCCGAGACCGGCATTCCGACCTACAAGTGGGACGTGGGCGATTTCGACGCCTGCACGGCCGGGATTGCCAAGGTCGAGGCCGAACTCGGCCCGGTCGACGTGCTGGTCAACAATGCCGGCATCACCAAGGACGGCTTCTTCCACAAGATGACCAAGGAGCAGTGGTCCGCGGTCATCCGCACCAATCTCGACGGCCTCTTCAACATGACCCGTCCGGTCATCGAAGGCATGCGGGCGCGCAATTTCGGCCGCATCATCGTGATCTCGTCGATCAACGGTCAGAAGGGCCAGGCCGGTCAGGCCAACTACTCGGCCGCCAAGGCCGGCGACATCGGCTTCATCAAGGCGATCGCCCAGGAGAACGCCTCCAAGGGCATCACCGCCAACGCCATCTGCCCCGGCTACATCGCCACCGAGATGGTCATGGCGGTGCCGGAAGAGGTCCTGAAGACCCGCATCCTGCCGCAGATCCCGGTCGGCCGCCTCGGTCAGCCCGAGGAGATCGCGCGCGCGGTCGTCTTCCTCGCTTCCGACGACGCCGGCTTCATCACCGGCTCGACCCTGTCGGCCAACGGCGGCCAGTATATGGCCTGACGGCGGCTGCGGGCCCGGTCCGCAACTGGGCTCCTGTCGCGGCAACCGCTCGCCCGGAAGGGCGGGTCGTTTCCGTGTCGGCCGGTTGGCCGGTACCATGCGATCGATCGGCCCGCTGCGGGGAGCCCCGCGGCGGGCCGACGCGTTTCGGCCGGCGAGCCGGCGCCGCCCGACGGCCGATCGTGACCGGGATCGGTCCCGTTCGGTAGCGGCATTGACCTCCCGTTGTGACTCCGTGATAATGCACCGCATCCTCATCTTCGGATCAGTGCGAGGGATACACATGAGAGTCGCGATCGGTCTCGCCACCGGACTCATGGTCCTCGGGATCGCCGGCGGAACCGCCGTGGCGGGCAACTCGACGATCAACTATGCCGACGGGACGAAGGCCCAGGTGATCACCAGCCCGACCGGAACGATCGTGCTGCAGTTCGACCGCAAGGGCGCGCGGGTCGGCAAGCAGACGCTGCCCGATGCCGGCGCCGCGGCGCATCTCGGCGTCGTCCAGCGTCTGAGCAAGCCGGGAAGCTCCGTCGTCCACAACCCCGAATAGGCGCGCGAGGCGAGGGGCGTATGCTCGCCCTTCTGACCTTCGGCGATGCCGGGGATTGCCGCCGCCTCGTGCTGCAGGCCGAGGGCGGCCGGTCCAGTGCGTGAGACCGGGCGATCCCGAGCTTTCGAGCCGGCCCGCTCCTGCGACCCGCAGGGCGGGCCGTTTCCCTTTCGCACCGCTGCGCCTATGCTGGAACCGGTTCGACGAGGGCAGTCATGGCGGAAGCTGTCGAGCAGGAGCGCCCGATCACGCTGGCGGAATTCGAGCGGCGGGCTGCCGACGCCGCCGACGGTCTTCGTCTCGAACTGGTCGACGGCCGGATCGTGATGATGTCCAATCCGACCGAGACCCACGAGCAGATCGTCTCGAATTTGGGCGCGCCGCTGAAGCTCGCCATGGATGACCGGAATTGCCGGACCTCTCTCGGCGGCATGCGGGTCCAGGCCAATGACGATCTCGGGCGCTTCGACGGATGCCGTCCGGATATCGTCGTCCGCTGCGGGCCTCGCGGCGACCGCACCTGGATCACCGATCCGGTCGTCGTGGTCGAGGTGCTGTCGCCGTCGACCATGGACGTCGACCGCGGTCGCAAGCTGTGGTTCTAAAAGTCGCTGGCCAGCGTCTCGCATATCCTTTTGATCTATACGGATCAGATGCGTGTCGAACACTACCGGCGCGCTGGCGGCGATTGGTCGATGGAGGTTCTGACCCGGCCCGGCGACGATCTCGTGCTCGATGCCGTCGCGTACCGGTTCGACCTCGGGCGCATCTATTTCGATCTTCCGATCGGTTGATCGCCCCCGCCGCCTGGGCGACGGGCGGACGACAGCCGGCCGGACATCGCAGAGGCGGACGTGCCGAAGGCGTTGCGGCGTCGGCCCGGCTGAGGGCGGCGCCGGTTCGGGCCGCCGGAGCGCTTTCCCGTCCATCGGACGATTTCCTCCGAACGCGAATTGCTCTAGAGCCTGTCCCGTCTGGATCGAAGCGATCCAGACGAAAAGGACTGGCTCAGGGTGTTGATGCTGGAGCATTTCCTGATGGATCGGATGATTCCATCCGATCCGGAAATGCTCTAGGGATCGGCCCAGTCCCGCCGGAGGCCGCCGTTTATGTCGTCGATCCTGCCCCATTCCGCCCGCGGTCCGGAAGGCCGGACGCCGATCGTGTTCCTGCACGGTTTCGCCGGTTCGCGCGAGACCTGGCTCGGCCAGCAGATCGCGCTGGAGACGCGCCGGCGTACCATCGCGTTCGATCTGCCCGGTCACGGCGCCGCGCTCGACTGGCCGGAGATCGGCCATGCCGGCATCTCGGCCAAGGCGGTGATCCAGTCCCTGTCGGCGATGGGCATCGAGCGCTTCCATCTCGCCGGTCATTCCATGGGCGGGGCGACGGCAGTGCTGGTCGCCATGAAGCTCGCCGAGGCGGAACGGGTCGCCAGCCTGACCCTGCTGGCGCCGGGCGGCTTCGGCGACGAAATCAACCAGCGCCTGCTGCGCCGCTTCGCGGTGGCAGTCGCCGAACACGAGATCCATGCGCTGCTGGAGCAGTTCTTCGGCTATGAGCGGCCGGTGCCGTTGGAGATCGCCCGCCACATGGCGGCCGAGCGGCGCGACCCGCGCGTGACGGCGGCGCTCGCCCGTATCGTCGAGGCGATCCTCGACGGCGAACGCCAGAAGAGCTTCGATCTGTCCCTTCTCGGCGGCCTGCCGCATCCGGTGCGGCTGATCTGGGGCAACCAGGATCGCGTGCTACCGACCCGGCAGTCGCGCCGCGCGCCCGGCACGGTCGGCGTCCATGTCTTCGCCGGCGTCGGGCACATGCCGCATCTGGAGGTGCCCCGGGAGGTGACGCGCATCCTGGTCGAGACCTGCGCCGCCGAATGAACCGGACCGGCATGGGCGACCCGGATCGGCGCTCCTGCCCCGTCGAAGCCGGGGGAGCGTACTGAAATTAAGGATTCCGACCGGTCGGATTCGTTTCAAGTTGAACTAAAAAGTCTCTTCAGACAGTGTCTGCCGCCGGGATCGACGTCGATGCCGGCGGCAAGGTCCCGATCCGCTCCCGATGCTTGAACGCAGCATGGCAGGCAACCGGCCTTTCGACGTGAGACGAACCACCGCTCTGGAAGGCCGCGCGACGTGATGGTCATCGCATGCATCGCCCTTGCCCTGGTCGGCATGGCGGCCGGACTTTACCTCAAGATCAGAGGTTTGGCGGCGTTGGCGCTGCTGGCGCTGATCGTCGCCCTGCCGGTCTCCGCCCTGCATGGCGAGACCCTCGGCGGCACCATCCTCAATCTGATCGCATTCCCGATCGCCGTTCAGGTCGGATATTTCGTCGCCCTGGTGATGCGCGCCCTGCGCGCCAGCCCGCAGGTCAGTCCGGACCGCACGCGGTCGCCGTCCGATCGCGTCGGCCTGCACATCAGGCCGTTCTGATCGTCCCGCAGCGCCGAACGCTGGGGAGCGCGGGCGCCCGCGTCCCCCAGCGTTCCGACGTCCGTCACGGGCAGGGATTGGTGTGGCGCAGGTGGATCGCGTCGATGGCGGCTTCCAGTTCGGGGCTGATCGTCACACCCGTGGCGCCCATGCAGGTGGTCAGCTGGGCCATCGTGGTGGCGCCGAGAATGACCGACGTCACGAACGGCCGGGAGACCGCGAAGGCCAGTGCCATCTGGGCAGGGTCGAGCCCGTGCTCGGCAGCCAGATCGCAGTAGGCGGCGACGGCGGCGTCGGCATGCGGGGTCTCGTAGCGCTGCAGCCGGTTGAACAGGGTCTTGCGCGCGCCGACCGGCAGGGCGCCGTTGCGGTACTTGCCGGTCAGGTAACCCTGCGCCAGCGCCGAATAGGCGAGCAGCCCGACCTTCTCGCGCAGCGCCACTTCGGCCAGATTGACTTCGAAGGTCCGATTGACCAGCGAATAGGCGTTCTGAATCGACTGCACGCGGGCCGCACCGCTTTGCGCGGCCGCACCGAGCCAGCGCATCGTGCCCCAGGCGGTCTCGTTGGACAGGCCGATATGGCGGATGCGGCCGGCCTTCACATGCGCGTCGAGCGCGTCGAGGCTCTCCTCGATGGCGGTCTCGTCGGCGGCCGGTTCCGGCGTGCGCCAGATCACCGGGTTGGAGCCGAACTGCGGCACCGGGCGCTCGGGATAGTGGACCTGATAGAGGTCGATATAGTCGGTCTGCAGCCGCTTCAGGCTCTTGTGCACGGCTTCGTCGATCTGCCGGCGGGTCAGCCGGGTCGGCGCACCGTCGTCGCGCAGCCAGCCGTTCGGGCTGCGGCCGCTGACCTTGGTGGCCAGGACGATCTTGTCGCGGTTGCCGCGCGCGGCCAGCCAGGTGCCGATGATCCGTTCCGTCGAGCCCTGCGTCTCGGGCTTCGGCGGGATGGCGTACATCTCCGCCGTATCGATGAAATTGATGCCGTGATCGAGCGCGAAGTCGAGCTGCGCGTGGCCCTCGGCCTCGGTGTTCTGCTCGCCGAACGTCATGGTGCCCAGACAGAAGGCGCTGACCATCAGCCCGGTCGTGCCGAGCGGGCGATACTCCATGGCGCCGGGCGCCAGCAGGCCGGTTTCAGTGCGGATATTCATGCGTCGACGACTCCGGGTGGTCGGTGGCGGACCGTCACGACCGTCGTGTCAGGGCACGGCCGATCAGGTCCTCCACCATGGGCAGGATGCGACCCACGATCAGATCCACGCCGGCGCGGTTCGGGTGGATTCCGTCGGGCTGGTTGAGGCGGGGATCGAGGACGACGCCCTCGAGAAAGAACGGATCGTATAGAGCGCCGTGCTTTTCCGCCACCTCCCGGAAGAGGGGGTCATATGCGTTCGCATAGGCTTCGCCCATGTTGCGCGGCGCGCGCATGCCGGTGACCAGGACCGGCATGCGGGCGGCGAGGCGGCCGACGATCTCGTCGAGCGCTGCGCGCGTGGTCGCCGGGGGCAGACCGCGCAACGCGTCGTTGGCGCCGAACTCGACGATCGCCGCATCCGCGTCCTCCGGTGTGGACCAGTCGAGCCGGGCGAGGCCCTGGTCGGAGGTGTCGCCGGAAACGCCGGCATTGATCACTTCGACGTGATAACCCTTCGCCTTGAGCGCCGCCTCCAGGCGGACCGGAAAGGCGTCGCCGGGCGGCAGGCCGTAGCCGGCGGTCAGGCTGTCGCCGAGTGCGACGATGCGGACCGTCCGGGCGGCGGGCGCGGCGGCCCATCCGGGGCCGGTGGCGGCTTGGCCGAGCGTCGCCAGGCTGGCCAGGGCGGCGAGAACGCTGCGGCGGGACGGGGTTGCGGTCATGGAAAAGACTCCGGCCTGTCATCTGGATCCCGGGCGGGCGCCTCCCATATGAGCCCGCTGAGGCCCCGCGACCAGGGGCGTCCCAACTGCGGAGCTTCGCTTTTGTCCGAACCCCTCGTCGACCTTGCGGATCTTCGCCTGACCCTCGGCAAGGGGGCCGTCGCCGTCGAGGTGCTGAAGGGGGCCACGCTCGCCGTCGAGGCGGGCGAATCGGTCGGCATCGTCGGGCCCTCGGGCTCGGGCAAGTCGACCCTGCTGATGGTCATGGCGGGTCTGGAGCGGGTCCAGTCCGGCCGGGTCCGCGTCGCGGGCGCCGACCTCTCGGCGATGGACGAGGACCAGCTGGCACTGTTCCGCGGCCGGCATGTCGGCATCGTGTTCCAGTCCTTCCATCTCGTGCCCAACATGACCGCGTTGGAGAATGTCGCCGTGCCGCTCGAACTGGCCGGCATCCCGCAGGCCTTCGAGCGGGCGCGCACCGAGCTGGCCGCGGTCGGTCTGGCGCAGCGGACCGGGCACTATCCGGCCGAGATGTCGGGTGGCGAGCAGCAGCGGGTCGCGATCGCGCGCGCCCTGGTCGGCCGGCCCGCCATCGTCATCGCCGACGAGCCGACCGGCAATCTCGATGCCGCGACCGGCCGGCAGGTTGCCGACCTCCTTTTCGCCAAGCAGGCCGAGCGCGGGGCGACGCTGGTGCTGGTCACCCACGACGCCGCGCTCGCCCGCCGCTGCGCGCGCATGGTCCATGTCTCGGGCGGCCGGATCGTGGCCGGACCCGACGCGACGACCGAAGCCGGGGCGGCGGCGTCGGGAGCGGCCGCGGCCCTGTCGGCGACCGGGGCGTGATGCGGCGATGACGGCTCTGCTTGAGAGGCTCCGGATGTTGATGTCGCCGTCCGCCGACCGGCATCCGCGTGCGGCTGGCGCGCCGGGCGGCGATCGGGGCGTCGCGGCCGCCCAATCCTTCGCGGCGGCCCAATCCCTGGCGACCGCGCTGCGCTTCGCCCTGCGCGAACTGCGCGGCGGGCTCGGCGGGTTCCGCATCTTCATTCTGTGCATCGCACTCGGCGTGGCGGCGATCGCCGGCGTCAACTCGGTGCGCCGCGCGATGACCGAGACCATCGCCGAGGAGGGGCAGAGCATCCTCGGCGGCGACCTCGCCTTCGCGCTGGTCAACCGCGAGGCGAGCCCGGCGGAGGCGGCCAGCATCGGCCGGCTCGGCACGGTCTCGGTCGCCGCGACGCTGCGCGCCATGGCACGCAAGGGCGACGGCGTCGACCAGACGCTGGTCGAGATCAAGGCGGTCGATGCCGCCTATCCGCTCTACGGCCGGCTGGAGGCCGAGACGGCCGGCGGCGTGATCGCGGACGACGCGCGCGGGTTGCTCGCCCGCGACGGGCGCGGCCGCTACGGCGCGCTGGTCGAGGTGCCGCTGATGGTCCGGCTCGGCCTGGCGATCGGCGACGAGATTTCGGTCGGAACCGCGCAATTCACCGTGGCCGGGGTGGTCCGGTCCGAGCCCGACAAGGTCGCCGGCGGCGTCGGCTTCGGGCCGCGGCTGCTGATCGGGGAGGCCGCATTGCGCGAGACCGGGCTTCTGCAGCCCGGCAGTCTGGTGCGCTGGCACTACCGGGTGAAGCTCGCATCCCAGGTCGCCGACGAGGCCGGGTTGCGGGCGCTGGCGAACGGAATCGAGACGGCCCATCCGGATGCCGCCTTCGAAACGCGCAGCCGCGCCAATGCGGCACCGAGCCTGAAGCGCAACATCGATCGCTTCGCACAGTTCCTGACCCTGGTCGGGCTGACCGCGCTGATCGTCGGCGGCGTCGGTGTCGCCAATGCGGTCAGGGCCTATCTGGACGGCAAGCGCGACGTGATCGCGACGCTGAAATGCCTCGGCGCGTCCGGCAGCTTCGTCTTCCGGGTCTATTTCCTGCAGATCCTGGCGATCGCCGGCCTCGGCATTGTTGCAGGCCTGGTTCTCGGGTCGATCGCACCGCCGATCGCCGGCTATTTCCTGTCCGGCGTGCTGCCGATCGGCGCGCGCGCCGTGCTCTATCCGGCCGAACTCGGCCTTGCCGTCGCCTATGGGTTCCTGGTCGCGGTCGCCTTCGCCAGCATACCGCTCGGCCGAGCCCACGACGTTCCGCCGACGGCGCTGTTCCGCGACGCCGTCGAGCCGGACCGGCGCCTGCCGCGGCCGCGCTATCTTGTGCTGGTCGGCGCGGCGCTCGCCGGCCTCGCCGCCCTGGCACTGGGGCTCGCCGAGGACCGCGTCGCGGCGCTTCTCTATCTCGCCGCGCTCGGCGCCGCCTTCGGGCTCCTGCGCCTCGTCGCCATCGGCGTGATTGCGCTCGCCGCCCGGATGCCGTCGCCGCCTTCGGCCGAACTGCGTCTGGCTTTGCGCAACATCCACCGGCCCGGCGCGCCGACTGGGTCGGTCGTGTTGTCGCTCGGCCTCGGCATGACGCTGCTCGTCACCCTGGCGCTCGTCGACGCCAATCTGCGCGACCAGATCCGCCAGCAATTGCCGAAGCATGCGCCGAGCTTCTTCTTCATGGACGTGCCCAACCGCCAGGTGCCTGAGTTCAATGCCCTGGTGCGGCGCGAGGCCCCCGATGCCCAACTGGTCGACGTGCCCATGCTGCGCGGCCGGATCGTCGCGCTGAAAGGCGTGCCGGCGGCCAGCGTGACCCCGGCGCGCGAGGCGGCCTGGGTTCTGACCGGCGACCGCGGCATCACCTATTCGGACAGCCTGCCGGAAAACTCCCGGATGGTCTCGGGCTCCTGGTGGGCCAAGGACTATGCCGGCCCGCCGCTGGTCTCCTTCGAGGAGGATATCGCCCGCGGGCTCGGGCTTGCCATCGGCGACAGCGTGCGGGTCAACGTGCTCGGCCGGGAGTTCGAAGCGAAGATCGCCAATTTCCGCCGTCTGCAATGGGAGACGCTCGGCATCAACTTCGTGATGGTGTTCTCGCCCAACACCTTCCGCGGGGCGCCGCATTCCTTCCTGGCCACGGTCACCTGGGCGGATGGCGGCACGGCCGACAAGGAGGTCGACCTCCTGCGCAAGGTCACCGCGGCCTTCCCCGTCGTCACTACGATCCGCGTCAAGGACGCCCTGCAGGCGGTCGACGATCTGGTCGGCAAGCTCGCCGACGGGGTCGGGGCGGCGGCCGGCGTGACGCTGGCGACGGCGGTGCTGGTGCTTGCCGGCGCACTCGCGGCGGGCCAGCGCCGGCGTATCTACGACGCCGTGGTCTTGAAGACGCTCGGGGCGACGCGTCGGCGCATCCTGACCGCCTTCGCCTTCGAATATGGCCTCGTCGGCCTCGCTGCGGCGCTGTTCGGCCTTGTCGCCGGCAGCGCGGCGGCCTGGATGGTCCTGTCCAGGATCATGGGCCTGACCTTTGCGCTGGATGCCGCCGTGGCGATCGGTTCGGTCGCCCTGGCGCTGGCGGCCACGCTCGGATTCGGCCTCTACGACACCTGGCGGGCCCTCGGCGCCAAGGCGGCCCCGGTGCTGCGCCATTTGTGACGAAGTCGGTGACGGCTGTCATCCGATCAGGCCCGGGTGGGCGCGAATTCCCATTTCCGCCGAGACTGTTGACCTTGCGCGAGGAATGGGCCCCAAGATGATATTTTCCTGACCGATGCCGCTTGCGGAGGAACGCAACCCCTCCCATATTGTCGATGACCGCCGCCTCCTGATGCGGTGGACCGTATCGATTTCGAAAGGATTTCACCGATGTCGAACTTCGGGAACCAATACGCGCGGTTCGGCTCGACCGTGGCGCGCCCGGATGCCCAGGCCATCGATCAGGGCCTGCGCTCCTACATGCTCTCGATCTACAACTATATGACGATCGGCGTGGCCGTGACCGGCCTTGCGGCGTTCTTCATCTACACCCTGTCGATCACCACGCCGGGCGCGGCCGATGCCGTGCAGACCCTGCGCGGCGGTGTGGCGCTGACCCAGTTCGGCTACACGCTGTTCGTCAGCCCGCTGAAGTGGGTGATCATGTTCGCGCCGCTCGGCCTCGTGCTCCTGCTGGGCTTCCGCGTCCAGTCTATGAGCGTGGCGGCAGCGCAGGGCGTGTTCTGGCTCTACGCGGCCCTGGTCGGCGTCTCGCTGGCGACCATCTTCATGATCTACACGCACGCTTCCATCACGCGCGTGTTCTTCATCACTGCCGCCACCTTCGGCGCGCTGTCGCTCTACGGCTACACGACTTCTAAGTCGCTGTCGGCCTGGGGGTCGTTCCTGTTCATGGGTCTGGTCGGCATCCTGATCGCCAGCATCGTGAACATCTTCCTGGCCTCGTCGGCGCTGCAGTTCGCCATCTCGGTGATCGGCGTGCTGGTCTTTGCCGGCCTGACCGCCTACGACACGCAGAAGCTCAAGGAAGAGTATATCTACGCTCTCGACGGCGCCGATCAGGCCACCATCGGCCGCTCGGCCATCATGGGCGCTCTGACCCTCTACCTCGACTTCATCAACCTCTTCACCATGCTGCTGCAGCTGTTCGGTCAGAAGAACGACTGATCCGGGACGCCGCAGTCGGAAGGCATCCGATGACGGGGCGCGGTCCGCAAGGGCCGCGCCCCTCGCATTTCGGGGGGCCGCGTTCCGCATCGCGCCGGGGCGGTGCAAGGCTGCCGCGCCCGGTGCGACCGTTGCATGCGTGTCGTTGGCCCGCTAGGCCTGCGGGATGAACGCACGCAGCCTCGGTCTTGGCCTGATCCCGGCCCTCTTCGTCTTCCTGTGGTCGACCGGATGGGTCGCTGCGCGCTATGTGACGCCCTATGCCGATCCGCTGACCTTCCTGGCGGTGCGCTTCGGCCTCGCCGCCGTGCTGATCGGCACCTACGCGCTGACCTTCGGCGCCGGCCTGCCGCGCAATCCGCGCTTTATCCTGCATGCGCTGATCACCGGCGCGCTGCTGCACGGCCTCTATCTCGGCGGCGTCTGGTGGGCGATCGCCCATGGCATCCCGGCGGGCCTCTCCGCCCTGATCGCATCGGTCCAACCGCTTCTGACCGCCCTGCTGGCACCGCGCCTGCTCGGCGAGATGCTGACCACCCGCCGCAAGCTCGGCGTTGCGCTCGGCTTCATCGGTCTGGTGGTCGCGCTGTCGCCGAAGCTCGCCGGTCTCGGCTCGGACCACGTCGCCGGCGTCCTCGGTCCGCTCGCCGTCAATCTGGTCGGCATGGTGGCGGTGACGGCCGGCACCTTCTGGCAGAAGCGATTCCTGCAGGGCGGCGACCTGCGCACCATCGCGGCGCTGCAATATTGCGCCGCCTTCGCGACCGTGGCGCCCTTGGCGCTGGCCACGGAATCCTTGCGTTTCGAGCCGACCCCGGAGCTGTTCTTCGCGCTGGCCTGGTCGGTGCTGGTGCTCTCGATCCTGACCATCGCGCTTTATCTATTCCTGATCCGGCGCGGCGAGGTCTCGCGCGCGGCCGTTCTCATCTACCTGGTGCCGCCGGTTTCCGCGCTCCAGGCCTGGGCTTTGATCGGCGAGGTCCTCAGTCCGATCCAGTTCGCCGGAATGGCGGTCACGGTCGCCGGGGTGGCGCTGGCCTCCGGCCGCGGCTGATCGGCACGCCTCCCCCAGAATTGGCCGCGCGGGGCCCCTTGCGGCGAAAGGCCCACGAAGGTCGCGCTTGCGGTCCTGTGCGGCATCCATATTTTCCCGCACCGCAACACATGCGACAGTAGCGCGGAAGCCGCCGCGTTCCGGGAGGTCCTGATGACACTTGCAGCCGTCTCGCTCGATCCTGTGCCCGCCCTGATCCCGGCTGCCCGCGCCGCCGTCGGCGCGCTCGACCGGTTCCTCGACCGCGCCCGCGACCGGGTCCGCGCCCGGGTCGAGAAGGACGGCCGCATCTCGGCCGACTTGGTCGATCGCGAGCAGCGCGCCGCCCATGGCCTCGCCTGGCTGGCAACTTACGTGGAATCGCTGCGCGAGATGGCCGGCTATGCCGAGCGGCTGACCGATCTCGGCCGCTTCGGCCCGGTCGAGGCGGCGATCGTGCACGTCGCCTTCGGCGAGTATCTGGCCCAGATCCCGGGCGGCATCCCGATGAACCAGGGCGAGTTCGTCCGTCCGGCCGATCTCGGCCTCGGCGAGGCCGACCTTGCGCTCTTGCGCACGCCGGAAATCCTGCACCTGATCGAGACCGGCAACACGGTCGCCAACCGCGCCGTGCTGGTCGAGGCGATGACCCGGTCGGAAGGCGCGCTGACGGTCGGCGATACCGGCCTCGACGACACGCTCGACCAGTTCCGGGCCGAGATGTTCAGGTTCGCCGCCGACGCGGTCGTGCCGCATGCCCACGAATGGCATCTGAAGAACGAATACATTCCGATGGAAGTGGTCGGCCAATTGGCCGAACTCGGCGTGTTCGGCCTGACCATTCCGGAGGAGTTCGGCGGCCTGGGTCTCGGCAAGGAATCCATGTGCGTCGTCTCCGAGGAGCTGTCGCGCGCCTATATCGGCGTCGGCTCGCTCGGCACCCGCTCCGAGATCGCCGCCGAACTGATCCTTGGCGGCGGCACGCCCGAACAAAAGGCCGAATGGCTGCCGCTGATCGCCTCCGGTGCGGTTCTGCCGACGGCGGTGTTCACCGAGCCCAATACCGGGTCGGACCTCGGCTCGCTGCGCACCCGCGCGGTGAAGGACGGCGATGTCTGGAAGGTCTCGGGCAACAAGACCTGGATCACCCACCCGGTCCGCGCCGACCTGATGACGCTCCTGGTGCGCACCGATCCGAACCAGCCCGGCTATCGCGGTCTCTCCATGCTGCTGGCGCCGAAGCCGCGCGGCACCGATGCCGAGCCTTTCCCGGCGGAGGGCATGTCGGGCGGCGAGATCGAGGTGCTCGGCTATCGCGGCATGAAGGAATACGAGATCGCTTTCGACGGCTTCGCGGTGCCGGCCGCCAATCTGCTCGGCGGCGTCGAGGGGCAGGGCTTCAAGCAATTGATGCAGACCTTCGAATCCGCCCGCATCCAGACGGCGGCCCGCGCCATCGGCGTCGCCCAGTGCGCGCTCGATCTCGGCCTGCGCTATGCCCAGGAGCGCATCCAGTTCGGCAAGCCGCTGATCGCCTTCCCGCGCGTCTCCGACAAGCTGGCCATGATGGCGGTCGAGGTGATGATCGCCCGCCAGCTGACCTATTTCGCCGCGCGCCAGAAGGATCACGACAAGCGCTGCGACCTGGAGGCCGGCATGGCCAAGCTGCTCGGCGCCCGCGTCGCCTGGGCGGCGGCCGACAACGCGCTGCAGATCCACGGCGGCAACGGCTTCGCACTCGAATATCCGGTCTCGCGGGTCTTGTGCGACGCCCGGATCCTGAACATCTTCGAAGGGGCAGCCGAGATCCAGGCGCAGGTGATCGCCCGCCGCATCCTCGATGGCGGCAACGGCTGAGGTCCGCCGGACGCACCCGCAGAATTGGGGGGTTGGCAGACAGCCTCCCGTCATGGAGTTATCCTAACGGCAGGTTTTCAGGGGATTCTTGCCAAAAACTTGTAAAACCGGTCGGTGTCCCCGACCGGTTTTTTTTATGGTTTGGCGGGTCCGTGGGGCGGCGCCGGGCGCCTCGACCGGGGGGCGCCGACGGCGCCGATCGCCGCCGAGGCACGGTTAACCGGAAGCCCCGCATCGCGGGCGGTCGCGTTAACCCTCCGGTAGGAATGGTGTTGCCGATTGTAATCGTCCATGCGATGAACTGCATACACGGTGATTGCATGCTCTGGGCGAAGCCGGTCGGGACCTCCCGACCGGCTTTCGTCTTTTTGCGGTTCGGCGGCGGCGCGAGATCCGGGGCGCGCGGGCGTGCAACACGACGCGGGCGTGCGTCGGCACCGGGACGTGCTATGGGAGGGCCGAGACCCTTGCCGGGCCAGATCGGCCTTCGCCTTCCCGCAGGCGACGGATCGCGCCGTCCCCACCCCGATCGCGGTGCCCCTGCGGAAGCATCGGGAGACCGCTCAAAGGAGATCTGCATGCTGCCGCGAACCATCCTGGTGACGGGCGCGTCGACCGGCATCGGCCGGGCGGCCGCCGTCATGCTGAAGGCGCGCGGCTGGCGGGTCTTCGCGACCGCGCGGGCCGAGGCCGACCTGGACGCGCTGGCGGCCCTCGACCTGGAGCCCCTGCGGCTCGACTATCGCGAGGCCGGCAGCATCGCAGCTTGCGCCGAGGCCGTGCTGGAGCGCACCGGCGGCCGGATCGGCGCCCTGTTCAACAACGGCGCCTATGGTCAGCCGGGCGCGGTCGAGGATTTGCGGACCGACATTCTGCGCGCGCAGTTCGAGGCCAACCTGTTCGGCTGGCACGATCTGACCTGCCGGCTGATTCCCGCCATGCGGGCCAACGGCGCCGGCCGGATCGTGCAGTGCTCCTCCGTGCTCGGGATCGTCGCGATGAAATATCGCGGCGCCTATATCGCCTCGAAATTCGCGCTCGAAGGCCTGACCGACACGCTGCGCCAGGAATTGCACGGCACCGGCATCGCGGTCTCGACCATCCGTCCCGGCCCGATCGCGACCCGCTTCGTGCCCAATGCGATGGCGGCGTTCCAGGCGAATATCGACATCGACGGTTCGGCCCATCGCGACATCTACCGGCGCCGGCTCGGGCGGATGGAGCGTGGCGGGGCAGGGCGCTTCAAATTGCCGCCCGAGGCGGTGGTCGACAGGCTGATCCACGCCCTCGAAAGCGACCGGCCGAAGCCCTACTATTCGGTCACCGTGCCGACCTATGTGATGGACGTGGTCCGGCGCATCTTGCCGGGCCGCGCGCTGGTCGGCTTCCTGCGCCGGGTCTCCGATCGGGAAGACCGCTAGGACGGACTCCGATCCGATGCGCCCGCTCTCAGGGGGCGCCGCGCCTACGGTCGGCCGATCGCCGGGGTGTTGGTGGGGCCGGCCCGCCATCCGACCGCCCGCTTCCGGCGTATGACGGGTCGGCGGCGTCGGGGGTTGCGGGCCTGCCGGCAAGCCGGCAAGGTCGCGCGCCCGGAGCCGGCCTGCGATCGAAGGGAGCGGCCCGCTCGTCCCGTGTATCGCCTGCGCCGCCAAGGCCGAAGGACCCGCCATGGAAAGTATCGTCAACATGCTCGTGCCTTTCGCCATCCTCGCGGTCGGCGTCGTCCTGCTGCTCGGCCTGATCAACATGGCGCGCGGCGGCAGCCCGAACACCTCGCAGAAGCTGATGCGCTGGCGCGTCGGCCTGCAATTCGTCGCCATCGTGGTGATCATGACCGCGATCTGGCTGATGGGCCGCTGAGGCACGGGATCGGCCGGAGCGCGGCCGCACCAGAAACAGACGGCGCCGCCCGGATCTTCCGGACGGCGGCCCGCCAAGGGGAGACACGGACGTGGTCGTCCTGAACCGCATCTATACCCGCACCGGAGACGACGGCTCCACGGCGCTGTCGACCGGCGAGCGCCGGCCGAAATTCGACCTCCGGATCGAAGCCTACGGCACGGTCGACGAGACCAACGCCACGGTCGGTCTGGCGCGTCTGCACACCGGTGCGGCGGCACCGGTCGTCGATGCCATGCTGGCGCGCATCCAGAACGACCTGTTCGATCTCGGCGCCGACCTGGCGACGCCGGAGGGCAAGCCGGTCGCGTGGGAACCGCTGAGGATCACGCCGGCGCAGGTGGAGCGGATCGAGCGCGAGATCGACGAACTCAACGCCGACCTGAAGCCGCTGCGCTCCTTCGTGCTGCCCGGCGGGTCGCCCGCCGCCGCCCATCTGCACCTCGCGCGCACGGTCTCGCGGCGCGCGGAGCGGCTGATGGTCGAACTGGCCGGACAGCCGGACGAGATCGTCGGTACCGCGGCGCTGCACTACGTCAACCGGCTGTCCGACTTCTTCTTCGTGGCCGCCCGCTGGGTCAACGATCGCGGCGCCGCCGACGTGCTCTGGGTGCCGGGCCAGAACCGGTGATCCGGCCAGGCCGGGGAAAGGCGGCCGCCGCCAGGCGCTTGCCGCCCCTGTCCGCGTGGAAGCTGGACCGGGGCCTATCCGGGGCGCGGCTTTCGCGCCTATGATGGGCCATCGCCCGCCGGAGCCGGCCGCCTGTGTTCATTCCCCTGCATGACGCCAATCCGCTGCGCCACGTCGCCTTTCCGTATGTCACCTGGGCGCTGATCGGCGTCACGGTCGCGGTTCATGCCGCGATCTGGCTGGCGGCCCAATCCACGCTCATTCCCAATGCCGAGACCGGCGCCACGGTCGCCTTCGGGGTGATTCCGAGCGTGGTCGAGGGCATCCGGCGCATGCCGGCCATCTACGACCTCGTCCCGCCGCCGGTGACGCTGGTCTCCTATGCCTTCCTGCACGCCGACATGTGGCATCTGGCCGGCAACATGGTCTTCCTCTGGGTATTCGGTGACAATGTCGAGGATGCCTTCGGGCATTTGAAGTTCCTCGCCTTCTATCTGGTTAGCGCGGCGGTCGCGGGCGGGGCCCATGTTCTCCTCAATCCGACCTCGGACCTGCCCCTGATCGGCGCTTCCGGGGCGATCGCCGCCATCGTCGCCGCCTATCTGATCCTGCACCCGCGGGTCAGGCTGTGGATCCTGGCGCTCGGACGGATTCCGCTGCCGATCCCGGCTTGGCTGGCGCTCGGCGCCTGGATCCTGTTCCAGTTCTACAATGTTGCGGTGCACCAAGGCGACAACGTCGCCTGGTGGGCCCATATCGGCGGGCTGGCGGCCGGCGCCGCGCTGGTGCTCGTGCTGCGCCGGCCCGGCGTCCGGCTGTTCGACAGCGGAACCGATCTCGGCGCCACCGCGTGACCGGTTTCGATCCCTTTGGTCACGTTGACTTGGCCGCACTGCATCATTAGCGTCCCAGCGCACTTTCGTGTCGCTCTCGACAAAGACGATCCGCTTCCGTCAGGCCAGGACGTCATCGCACCGCGCTGAGGGTTCGGCGGATCGCCGGAGCATCCCGAAGCCGGATGGATTGATCCGTGTGGCTCGGGATCCGGAACGGCGGAGCGCCGGTCTGCCTCCCGTCGGGGGCAGGGCGCTCGAAGTCGGGTCCGCAGTCGTCCGGCGCCACGGCGTCGCGTCGTCTTCGGAGGCGGCGGGGAATTCTGAAGGGCGCCGCCGGGCCCGGCCGGGTTCGCGGGCGCCGTGAGACAGGGCTGTCGATCATGAAGATACTCGTGCCCGTCAAGCGGGTGGTGGACTACAACGTCAAGATCCGCGTCAAGCCGGACGGCTCGGGGGTCGACCTCGCCAACGTCAAGATGTCGATGAATCCGTTCGACGAGATCGGCGTCGAGGAGGCCCTGCGCCTGAGGGAAGCCGGCAAGGCGACCGAGGTGGTGGTGGTCTCGATCGGGCCGGCCCAGGCGGCCGAGACGCTGCGCACCGGCCTCGCCATGGGGGCCGACCGCGGCATCCTGGTGAAGACCGACGCCGCGCTGGAGCCGTTGGCGGTAGCCAAGATCCTGAAGGGCGTCGTCGAGGCGGAGGCCCCGGGCCTCGTCATCCTCGGCAAGCAGGCGATCGACGACGACTGCGCCCAGACCGGCCAGATGCTGTCCGCCCTGCTCGGCTGGTCGCAGGGCACCTTCGCCTCCAAGCTGACCGTCGACGGCGACATGCTGTCGGTCATCCGCGAGGTCGACGGCGGCCTGCAGACCGTCAAGCTGAAGATGCCGGCCATCGTGACCACCGACCTGCGCCTCAACGAGCCGCGCTACGCATCGCTGCCGAACATCATGAAGGCGAAGAAGAAGCCGATCGACGAGAAGACCCCGGCCGATTTCGGTGTCGACACGACGCCGCGGCTGAAGGTGCTGACGACCGTCGAGCCGGGCGCCCGCAAGGCCGGCGTGAAGGTCGGTTCGGTCGCCGAACTGGTCCAGAAGCTGAAGTCCGAAGCCGGCGTGATCTGAGCGCGAGGAGACCGGAACCATGACCATTCTTCTCGTCGCCGAACACGACAATGCGTCCCTGAAGGACGCCACCCACAAGGCGCTCTCGGCCGCCCAGGCCATGGGCGGCGACATCCATGTGCTGGTCGCGGGCGAGAATGCCGCCGCGGCCGCCCAGGAGGCCGCCGGCCTGGCCGGGGTCGCCAAGGTGCTGCATGCCGAAGGCGCCGGGCTCGCCCATGCGCTGGCCGAGCCGCTGTCGGCCTTGATCGTCTCGCTGGCCGGCCCCTACGACGCGATCGTCGCGCCGGCCACCACGACCGGCAAGAACGTCATGCCGCGCGTCGCCGCGCTGCTCGACGTGATGCAGATCTCCGACGTGACCAAGGTCGTCTCCGCCGACACCTTCGAGCGGCCGATCTATGCCGGCAACGCCACTCAGACCGTGCAGTCTACCGACGCCAAGAAGGTCGTCACCGTGCGCATCGCCGCCTTCCCGGCGGCCGGCACGGGCGGCTCGGCCCCGGTCGAGACAGTCGGCGGCGCGGCCGATCCGGGTCTCTCCACGTTTGTCGGCGAGGAGCTGTCGAAGTCGGACCGTCCGGAACTGACCTCGGCGCGGATCATCGTCTCCGGCGGCCGCGCGATGCAGAGCCGCGAGAACTTCACGACCTATATCGAGCCGGTCGCCGACAAGCTCGGCGCCGCCATCGGCGCCAGCCGCGCGGCGGTCGATGCCGGCTATGCCCCGAACGACTGGCAGGTCGGCCAGACCGGCAAGGTCGTGGCGCCCGAGCTCTATGTGGCGGTCGGCATTTCCGGCGCGATCCAGCATCTCGCCGGCATGAAGGACTCCAAGGTCATCGTCGCGATCAACAAGGACGAGGAGGCGCCGATCTTCCAGGTCGCCGACTACGGCCTGGTTGCCGACCTCTATCAGGCGCTGCCGGAACTGGCCGCCGAACTCGGCAAGCTCGGCCGCTGAACGGGGGCCGGGTCATGGCCGCGGGGCCGTGAGGCGGACTGTCGCAGGTCGGAAGCGGGCGGGAGCCGGAGGTTCCCGCCCGTTTGCATGGCCGGCACGGCGATCTTGGCGAACGCGATCAAGCCTTTCGGCCGCACGGACTGGGACGGCCCTCTCGAAGCCCGCAGCGCAGCATTTCGACCATCCGATGGCTTGTACGCCAGACGGACCGCGTTAGGATGGCGGCCCGCTCGACGTCGCCCGCCGCGGCATTCGGAGACCCGGTTTCCGGGGCGGTGCCGCAACGGATTGCGGCGATGGATCCGGCATGGATCGCATTCCATGCCTCCGGCCGGCGGTCCGGGGGCATGGCACGCGATCGGAGAGCGAGACGGACGATGGGAATAGAGATCAAGAAGGTCGGCGTGATCGGGTCCGGCCAGATGGGCAACGGCATCGCCCATGTCTGCGCGCTCGCTGGATATGACGTCGCGCTGAACGACATCTCGCTCGACCGCATCCAGTCGGGGCTGGCCACCATCAACGGCAATCTGACCCGCCAGGTGAACAAGAACCAGATCAGCGAGGCCGAGCGCGTCACGACGCTCGCCCGCATTTCCGCCGCCGAGAACCTGGACGCGCTGGCCGATTGCGACCTGGTCATCGAGGCGGCGACCGAGAACGAGCAGATCAAGCGCAAGATCTTCGCCCAGATCTGCCCGCTCCTGAAGTCCTCCGCGCTCCTGGCGACCAACACCTCGTCGATCTCGATCACGCGGCTCGCCGCCTCGACCGACCGGCCTGAGAAGTTCGTCGGCGTGCACTTCATGAACCCGGTGCCGCTGATGCAGCTCGTCGAGCTGGTGCGCGGCATCGCGACCGACGACCCGACCTTCGACGCCTGCAAGACCTTCGTGCTGCGGCTCGGCAAGGTCTCGACGGTGGCCGAGGATTTCCCGGCCTTCATCGTCAACCGCATCCTGCTGCCGATGATCAACGAGGCGATCTACACGCTCTACGAGGGTGTCGGTTCGGTCGATGCGATCGATACCGCCATGCGGCTCGGCGCCAACCATCCGATGGGCCCGCTGCAACTGGCCGATTTCATCGGCCTGGATACCTGCCTGTCGATCATGCAGGTGCTCTACGAGGGGCTGGCCGATTCGAAGTATCGTCCGTGCCCGCTGCTGGTGAAATATGTCGAGGCCGGCTGGCTCGGCCGGAAGACCCAGCGCGGCTTCTACGACTATCGCGGCGAGAAGCCGATCCCGACCCGCTGAGCTGGGGCGGAAAGGGTCCGGTCATGGTCGTTTACGAATCGTGAAGGTGTGGCGTGCCATCCTCGTCGCCTGAACGATCTGGAAGCGGCCATCATGGCGATCTCTGGCATCTCCAAATATCGGCCGCAGCTCTATACGCCGCGCAACCTGTCGGTCATGAACAAGCAGGCGGCCGACAGCGCGCGCGACTCGATCGCGTCGGCGGCCGACACCTTCGCCTCGCAGATGACGGATTTCGGCTCGAGCCAGGTGACGCTGATCATCCAGCAGACCGCCGAGCGGATCCAGGCGCAGGCCCGCGCCAAGCTCGCCGCCAGCACCAGTTCCCTGAACCTGCTCGCCTGATCGCACGCCCGGACGTCCGGCGCGCGCGTCCGCGTGCCCGGAGCGCGGCATGAGCGCGACGCCGCCCGTCCGCTTCAATCTCGCCGCCCATTGCCTGGCCGCTGCCGACCGCCAGCCCGACAAGGCCGCGCTGATGGTCGCCGAAGGCCCGCGCGGCCGGATCGCCGAGACCTGGACCTATGCGGCCTTCCGCGACGCCGCGCTGGCCGCCGCCGGCGGTTTCGCCGAGGCGGGGCTGAACCGGGGCGACCGCATTCTGCTGCGGGTCGGCAACACCTCGCTGTTCCCGGTCCTGTTCCTCGGCGCCATCGCGGGCGGCTTCGTGCCGATCCCGACCTCAACCCAACTAACCGGACCCGAGGCCGACCTGATCCTCGGCGATTCGGGCGCCCGCCTGGTGGTCGGCGACGGCTCCGGCGCCATGCCGGCGGCGCGCGACGGCGTCGCGACGATCGACGATCCGTCGCGGCTGACCGCCGCCCGGCCCGCTGGCTTCGCCGACACGCTGGCCGACGATCCGGCCTTCCTGGTCTATACGTCCGGCACCAGCGGCCGTCCGAAGGGTGTGCTGCATGCCCAGCGCGTGCTGCTCGGCCGGCGGCCGATGTATCGCGGCTGGTATGGGATCGGGCCGGACGACCGCCTGTTCCATGCCGGCGCCTTCAACTGGACCTACACGCTCGGTGCCGGACTGATGGACCCCTGGGTCAACGGCGCGACCAGCATCGTCCATCTCGGCGACCGGCCACCGGAGATCTGGCCCGACCTCCTGGAGGCGACCGGCGCGACGCTCTTCGCCGCGGTGCCCGGCCTCTACCGGCGCATCCTGAAATATGCCGATATCCAGCCGGAGCGGATGCCGGCGCTGCGCCACGGCCTTTCGGCCGGCGAGGCGCTGAAAGCGGCGCTGCACGACGAATGGGTCGCCCGCACCGGCCGCCCGCTCTATGAGGCGCTCGGCATGAGCGAGATCTCGACCTATCTGTCCTCCGGACCGGACGTGCCGACCCGGCCGGGCAGCCCCGGCAAGCCGCAGGCCGGGCGGCGGCTCGCGGTTCTGCCCGTGGCCAGTGGCGAGACCCCGCTCATGCACGGCGAGACCGGCATCCTGGCGATCGACCGCACCGATCCGGGCCTGATGCTCGGCTACTGGAACCTGCCGGCCGAGACGGCGGCGCAGATGCGCGGCGAATGGTTCCTGACCGGCGACCTCGCGCGCTTCGATGCCGACGGCTATGTCTGGTATGAGGGCCGCGCCGACGACCAGATGAATGCGCAGGGCTACCGGGTCGCGCCGGAAGAGGTCGAGCGGGCGATCGCGGATCATCCGGACGTGGCCGAGGTGGCGGTTGCGGAGGTCGCCGGGGCGGCGATTTCGGTGGTCACCGCCTTCGTGGTGCTGCGCGAGGGAGCGGTCGCCGATGCGGCGGCGCTCGCCGCCCATGCGGCGCTGCGGCTCGCCGACTACAAGCGCCCACGCGCCTGGGTCTTTCTCGAGGAATTGCCGCGCACGGCCTCCGGCAAGGTCCTGAGGCGGGCTTTGCGCGGCTCGGAATCTTAAGTGTGAGGTGCTCGTTCGAGCAACCGGACAGGGGTTCGCCATGCCGATCGTCAATTCCCTGAACGCGGCCGCCGAGGAGGTCGCCGGCTGGCGGCGGCACCTGCACCGCCACCCGGAACTCGGCTATGCGGTCGAGGGCACGGCGGCCTATGTGGCCGACAAGCTCACCGCCTTCGGGGTCGATGCGGTGGCGACCGGGATCGGCCGCACCGGCGTCGTCGGCGTCATTCATGGCCGCGCGCCCGGGCGCACCATCGCGCTCCGGGCCGACATGGACGCGCTGCCGATCCTGGAGACCTCCGGCAAGGACTGGGCCTCCGAGGTGCCGGGCCGGATGCATGCCTGCGGGCATGACGGCCATACCGCCATGCTGCTCGCCGCCGCGCGCCACCTCGCCGAGACGCGCAATTTCGCCGGCACCGCGGTGCTGGTCTTCCAGCCGGCCGAGGAGGCCGGCGGCGGCGCCAAGGCGATGATCGACGACGGGCTGATGACCCGCTTCGGCGTCGACGCGGTCTACGGCATGCACAATGCGCCGGGCATCCCGGTCGGCCGTTTCGCGCTGCGCAGCGGGGCCTTCCTGGCCTCCTGCGACACGATCACGATCGATCTCGAAGGTGTCGGCGGCCATGCCGCGACCCCGCATCTGTGCTGCGACACGGTGCTGGCCGGTGCCGCGATCGTGCAGGCGGTGCAGCACATCGTCTCGCGCACCATCGACCCGATTGCCTCGGCGGTGATCTCGATCACCTGCTTCAATGCCGGCTTCACCGACAATGTCATCCCGCAGACCGGCCGGCTTGTCGGCACGGTCCGCACCTTGTCGCCCGCCGTGCGCGACCATGTCGAGGCGCGGCTGCGGCAGGTGATCGAGACGACGGCGGCGGCCTACGGGGTCAAGGCGGTGCTCGACTACAATCGCGAATATCCGGTGCTGGTGAACCACGAGCGCGAGGCGGGCTTCGCCGCCGAGGTCGCGCGCGACGTTGCCGGCGCGGACGCGGTCAACACGGCCATGCCGCCGGAACTCGGCTCCGAGGACTTCGCCTTCATGCTGGAGGAACGGCCGGGCGCCTTCATCTTCGTCGGCAACGGCAATACGGCCGGCCTGCACCACCCGGCCTATGATTTCGACGACGCCGCGATCCCCTACGGCGCCTCCTACTGGGTTCGGCTGGTCGAGCGCGCCCTGCCGGCCTGAGAAGGCCGATCGCGCGCGCCGGGGATTGCCCTCAGGCCGGTGATGCCGACAGCCGGGGGCGTCGCGCCCTACGATCCGCGCGGCGTCCGCATGCGGGCGAGCAGATCCTCGATCGAGACCTTGCGGACCGGGGCGGGGGCGGGCGCCTCACGCTCCAGGCCGGCAGCTGCGGAGGACGATGGGGCGGACTCGCCGGGGCCTGACGCATCCTCGTCACCCCCATCGTCATCGTCCGTTTCGTCGTCCCGGTCCGACCCGTCGTCGTCGGCCTCTTCGCCGTCCTCCGGATCGTCCTCATCCGGATCGCTGTCGTCTTCGGGCTCGTCCGCCTCATCCGGCTCGTAGTCCGGCGCTCCGTCCGGATCGACCTCTCGCTCGGCTTCGGACCTTTCGGCACGAGCATGCCGCGGGAGCGGATGCAGGGTCTCCTCGATGGTGATGCCGGCCGCCTCGGCGGCACGCTCCTGGTCGCCCGGCAGTGGTTCGGGTTCGACCGCCTCGCCCGGCGGGCCAGCGCGCAAGGCACCGACGATCCAGGCGCCGACCATGGCGCGCTCGGCATCGGCCAGCACCAAGTCGGCATTGGCGGCGAGATAGAGCACCTGCCGGCGGAAGGCCTTGGCGAGCGACCCGGGCTTGTCGCCGGCGGCGAATTCATGGCCGCTGAGCATCAGCCCCTTGACGACGAAGGCGACCGATTGCGGACGCAGCTTCAGTCCGTGTTCGCTCAGCCGCCGCATCACGCCGTTGACGGTGCGGTTGAGACTGAAGCCGCGCTCGGCCACCTCGGCGGCCAGCGCCCGGAACAGCTGCGCATAGACCTCGGGGGCGAAGGCCGGCACGCTGGTCGCCGCCGAGACCCGGCGCGCGACACCCTCGATGTCATCCATCCGCCGCGCCGCCTCCGAACCGCTCTCCCGGCCCGCGCCGGCTTCGGCGGCACCGGATTCGGCGGCACCGGTCTGGGGGATACCGTCCTGAGAGACGCCTCCGGCGAGGCTTCCCTCCGGGAGGCTTCCCCTCGGGATGCCGCCGCCGTGGATTTCGCCGGCGGTGCCCCGTTCGGTCTCGGATCCGTCGTCCGGTGCCGCCTCATAGACTCCGGGCCGGGGGCGGAGCGGATCCTGTCGGCGCGCCGGCGGCAGCAATGGGTCGCGCGGGGCGGTGAGGTCGCGCGCCGCTTCGCGCCGATCGGAGCGCGTCGGCCCGTTGCGAACGGGTTCGGCACGGGCCGCTTCGGCCCGCATGGGTTCGGACCGGATCCGCTCGGGCCGGGCGGGAGCGGCGTCGGCACGCAGGGGCTCGGCCCTTGCGGGTTCGGGTTTCGCGGGCTCGGCCCTTGCGGGTTCGGGCGGGCGTTCGTAATCGTCGTCGCCGAAGCCGGTCAGGTCGATCAGCCGCTCCTCGGTGATCATGCCGTCGCAGAGCGCCTTGTAGGCGGCGGCGGTGACGGCATTGGAGTAGATCACGCTGCGCCGGTCATAGGCGCGCAGACGCGTCAGCACCGGTGTGAAATCGGCGTCGCCGGACAGGATGATGAATTCGTCGAAGCGGGTCTCGTGGCGCATCGCGTCGAGCATGTCGACGACCATGTAGATGTCGGCCGAATTCTTGCCCTTGCCGGTCAGGGGCGGGCAGTCGACGATCTGGAAGCCGGAGCGGGTGAAGGACGGGCGGAAATAGCGCATCACCGCCGGATTGGCGTAGCAGCGCCGCATCAGGATGCGTCGGCGGATCCGCTCGCTGCCGTCCGCCTCCTCGATCAGGACGCCGCTTTCGATCGCATCGAGCCAGCTTTGCGGATCGTTGGCGAAGGCGCGGGCGGCATCCTTGTCGGCGCTTTGCAGCGCAAAGAACACGTTGTCGAAGTCGACGAACAGAACGGATCGCAATGTCTCGGCCATCGGTTTCGGCCAGTCCTTTGAAATGGCGCCCGCGTCCGGTCTCGCCGGAAATGCGGGGGCTTGGGAAAGTGCGGTACGGTCGGCTGCCTGTCCGGGCGGCATCGGGTCGGCTGCAGGCTACCGCATGTGCCGGTCCGACGGAAATGTCGGACGCCCTTTAATCGTGCGGCGATGCCATCTTTCGTCATTCCAACGGCCGGCCGTGCAGCGACCGTCCGATTGATGCGCCGGTGCACGTCATGGGGGTGGACCCGCACCGGCCCGCAGGCTACAGGACGCGAGGTCTGCAGGCCGCCGGACGGCGGGCCGGCCGACACGCCGAGGCGCCGATTCGCCGCGCCCGACGCCTGTAACCCGCCTGATCCGGACCCCGCCCATGACCAGCCGAAACGTCGCCACCCTGGTCGGCCTCAGCGCCGTCGCCATGTGGGCGACGCTCGGCGTGCTCGCCGCGGCGGCTGGCCCGGTGCCGCCCTTCCTGACCACCGCCCTGACCTTCGGCCTGTCCGGCACGCTGGCGACGCTCTGGCTCGCCGCGACCGGGCGCCTTGGCCTGCTGGTGCAGCCGGCCAAGGTCTGGCTGATCGGGACCGGCGGCCTGTTCGGGTTCCATTTCTTCTATTTCACGTCGCTGCAGCTGGCGCCGAAGGTCGAGGCCAATCTCGTCAACTATTGCTGGCCGCTGCTGATCGTCCTCTTCTCCGGCCTGCTGCCCGGCGAGCGGCTGAGGGCCCATCACGTCATCGGCGCCGCGATCGGCCTGTGCGGCGCGGCGGCGATCGTCACCGGCGGGCGGGGGCTGGTCATCGAGGCCGCCCATATCCCCGGCTATGCCGCCGCGGTGGTCTCCGCGTTGACCTGGTCGAGCTATTCGGTCGTCTCGCGCCGGCTCGGCGCGGTGCCGACCGAGGCCGTCGCGGGCTTCTGCCTGGCGACGGCGGTGCTCTCCGGGCTGTGCCATGTCGCGCTGGAACAGACGGTCTGGCCGGCGGGTCCCGGTGCCTGGGCGGCGCTGGTCGGACTGGGCCTGTTCCCGGTCGGCCTCGCCTTCTTCGTCTGGGACTACGGTGTCAAGCGCGGCGACATCCAGGTGCTCGGTGCGGTCGCCTACCTGTCGCCGCTGACCTCGACGCTGCTGCTCGTCGCCGCCGGCTTCGGCAGCTTCACGCCGGCGATCGCGGTCGGCGCCGTGGCGATCACGGCGGGCGCGCTGATCGCCTCGAAGGACATGTTGTTCGGCCGGAGCGCGGAGACCGGCGGCGGGCGCGGAGCCGCCGCCACCGACGCCTGAGGGGCGTCGGACCGCCTAACCCTCAGCCGGATGCCAACCCGCCGGGGCCATCTCGAAGCCGGCGAATTCGAATCCCGGCGCGACCGTACAGCCGACCAGGGTCCAGGCACCGAGGCTCCAGGCGCTCTGCCAGGCGCCGGGCGGCACGATGCCCTGCGGCACCTGACCGGCCAGCACGTCGCCGCCCAGAAGGGTCCGTTCGACATGGCGACCGGCCGGCGAGACCGCCAGTTCGAGCGGCGCGCCGGCATGCCAGTGCCAGATCTCGACCGCGTCGACCCGGTGCCAGGCCGAGCGCTCGCCTTCCGCCAGCAGGAAATAGATCGCCGTCGAGCGGGCGCGGCCGCCGGCCGGATCGGCATCCCGGAAGGTCTCGCGATAGTGTCCGCCCTCCGGATGGGGCACGAGCCCGAGGCGGCGGATGATCTCTTCGGCCTGTCGGTCCATGGCGTCAGCCCCGGAACTGGTTCTTGCCCTCGCGCAGGCGCGTGAACACCGCCACCGGGTCGGCGCCGGCCATGCCGAGGGCCGCGGCGAGATCCGGATCGTCGGCGCGCAGGAACGGATTGGTCTCGATCTCGCGCGCGATCGAGGTCGGCAGGGTCGGCAGCCCCTCCGCGCGCAGCTTCTCGATCTCGGCCAGCCGCGTGCGCAGCGCCGCGTTGTCCGGGTCGACCGACACGGCAAAGCGCGCGTTGGACAGGGTATATTCGTGCCCGCAATAGATCTCGGTCGAGACCGGGAGCGCGCGCAGCTTCTGCAGCGAGGCCCACATGTCGGCCATGGTGCCTTCGAACACCCGCCCGCAGCCGAGCGCGAACAGGGTGTCGCCGACAAAGGCCGCATTGGCGTCCGGCAGCACATAGGCGATATGGCCCGCGGTGTGGCCCGGCGTGTCGAGCACCAGCACCTCATGGCCCGCGAAGGCGAGCCGGTCGCCCTCCTGGACCGGCACGTCCAGGCCCGGAATCTGGTCGGCCTCGGAACGCGGACCGATCACGCGCAGTCCGTAGCGGGCCTTCAGACCCGCCACGCCGCCGATATGGTCGTGGTGCTTGTGGGTGACCCAGATATCGGTCAGCCGCCAGCCGGTCTCCTCGAGCACGCGCAGGATCGGGCCTTCGTCCGGCGCGTCGATCGACGCGGTCGCACCCGACGCCGGGTCGTGGACCAGAACGCCGTAATTGTCGGAGAGGCAGGCGAACTGGTAGATCTGCAGTCGGGCCAAGCGGTCACTCCTTCTTCGTCACCCTGCCTCGCGGTCCATTCGATCCGACCTTTGCGTCCCGTGCATGTCAGATTGAATCGACCACGAAATCATAGCGTTAGTGGTTCGGATCGACGAGGCGGACGGGAACCGTCCGCCCGGCTCGAACCCCTAGCATTCCGCCGATCCCGCGGCCAGAGTATCGTCAGGTCTCTGTCCGGGGCCGCAGCGGGATCGGCAGGACAACGCCGATCGCGAGCCATGGGTTCAGAATGTATCTCGACATCGTCGATCTGAGGAATTTTTACGGCGAGCCGCTCGGTCGCGTGACGCGCTCGATCCTCGGCCAGCGCCTGCGCGCCATGTGGCCGAAGGTGGCCGGCGACCGCCTGCTCGGGATCGGCCATGCCACGCCCTATCTGCGCCCGTTCAAGGACGAGGCGGAGCGCGTGATCGGCTTCATGCCGGCCCAGATGGGCGTGGTCAACTGGCCGAGCGAGGGGCCTTCGGCGACCGCGCTGGTGCACGAGAACGACCTGCCGCTGCCGGACAGCTCGATGGATCGTGTTCTCCTGGTGCATTGCCTGGAAATGGCGGAAAAGCCGGCGGAGGTGTTGCGCGAAGTCTGGCGCGTGCTGGCACCGGGCGGGCGCCTGATCGCGGCGGTGCCGTCGCGGACCGGCATCTGGGCGCGGATGGAAACGACCCCTTTCGGCTATGGTCGCCCCTTCTCGCGGGGACAGATGGACAAGCTGTTGAAGGATACTCTGTTTTCTCCGATCGACTGGCAGGGCGTCCTGTTCACGCCGCCATTCCAGCGCCGCTTCTTGGTGCGCTCCGCCCCGGCGATCGAGCGAATCGGGCAGAAATTCTGGCCCGCGCTGGCCGGCGTGATTCTGGTCGAAGCGACGAAGCAAATGTATCAGGGGTTGCCGGCACGTGTACGCGTCCGGGAGCGCCGGTCTGTGTTTCAACCGGTTCTGGTTCCGCAGAGTTAGTATCCGTAACCATACCTAGGGAGTAGTTCAAAGCGATTTGAATGAAAGTTCCTGGAAAATATCCGGGGTGATTAGTTCTGATTTTAACATTTGGAAACAGCGCAATTCTAATTTTTAACCATTTGGTAATAAATAGATATCCAATATCTCATATATAAAATGCGGTACCTCAGGACCGGTGAGGGGAGAAAATCCATGCTCTTTGGAAGTTCGGAACTGCGCGACAAGTTTCGCGCCATCGACAGATCGCAGGCGGTCATCGAGTTCGATCCGACGGGGCGCATTCTCGACGCCAATGCGAATTTTCTGGCGGCACTCGGCTATACGCTCGATGAGGTCAAGGGCCGGCATCATTCGATGTTTGTCGATGCCGCGGAACGTGAATCGTCGGCCTATCAACAGTTCTGGGACCGGCTGCGCCGCGGCGAGTTTCAGGCCGCCGAATATCGCCGCATCGGCAAGGGGGGGCGCGAGGTCTGGATCCAGGCCTCCTACAATCCCGTGCTGAATGGCGCCGGCAAGGTCTATCGGGTGATCAAGTTCGCGACCGACATCACGGCGACAAAACTGCGCAATGCCGAATATGAAGGCCAGATCGCCGCGATCGGCAAGTCGCAGGCCGTGATCCACTTCACGCTGGACGGCAACATCATCGAAGCGAACCAGAATTTCCTGAGCGCGGTCGGCTATACGCTGGACGAGATCAAGGGCAAGCACCATTCGATGTTCGTCGAGACCGGTGCGCGCAATTCGACGGAGTATCAGCGCTTCTGGGAGGGTCTGCGGCGCGGCGAGTTCCAGGCCGGTGAGTTCAAGCGCATCGGCCGGGGCGGCAAGGAGGTCTGGCTCCAGGCGACCTACAATCCGATCGCCGACGCCATGGGGCGCTACTTCAAGGTCGTAAAGTTCTGCACCGACATCACCGTCATGGTGCGCGAACGCCAGCGGCGCGAGGAGGCCCAGAAGGCGATCGCGACCGACCTCGACAAGGTCACGGAGGCCGTCTCGGAGGCCAACCGGCAGGCGTCGAGCGCCGCCAGCGCCTCGACGCAGACCTCCGCCAACGTCCAGGCGGTCGCCTCCGGCGCGGAGGAGCTTGCCGCCTCGGTGGAAGAGATCAGCCGGCAGGTTTCGGTGGCACGGTCGATCTCCTCGACGGCCGTTCAGCAGGCCGAACGCACCAACGAGATCGTGCAGGGACTGACCAGCGCCGCCCAGCGGATCGGCGCCGTGGTCGAACTGATCAACAATATCGCCGGCCAGACCAATCTGCTCGCCCTCAACGCGACCATCGAGGCGGCCAGGGCCGGCGATGCCGGCCGCGGCTTCGCCGTCGTCGCGTCCGAGGTCAAGAACCTCGCCGGACAGACCTCGAAGGCGACCGACGAAATCGGCCAGCAGATCGATGCCGTCCAGGTCTCGACCAGTCAGGCGGTCAATGCGATCGCCGGCATCGCCGATGTGATCGGCAAGATCAGCGAAATCTCGTCCGGCATCGCGGCCGCCGTCGAGGAGCAGACGGCCGTCACCCGCGACATGTCCGAGAACATGCAGACCGCGTCGAAGGGCGTCGAGGTGATCAGCCGGAACATGAACCAGATCGCGGAGCAGACGAGGTTCGTCGATCAGGCGACCCGGACCGTGCGCGAGGCCAGCCGCGCCATCGCCTGATCGCCATCGCCTGATCGCCGCGGGCCATGCGTCGCCGGCTGAGGGGCCCGGCGAGCTTCGTCCGCGATCCGGTGAAGGCTGCCGGATCACCTCCGGCACGGGACGTGGGTCACGCCGGCACCGTCAAGACGGATCCGTCAGCGCCGCTTGAGCACGAAGACGCCCTGTTCGCCGAACAGGTTCCAGAACCACCACGGCGCGTTGAGGCTCATCGCCTGACCGCCGGCATTGAGCGCCACGGCCTTTTCCATCTCGGCGCCGACATCGGGCTCCTTGGTCAGTTCGACGAAATCCCGGATCGTGCAGAAATGGATGTTGGGGGTGTCGTACCAGCTGTACGGCAGATCCTCGGTGATCGGCATGCGGCCGCGCAGCAGGAACTGCAGGCGGATGCGCCAGTAGCCGAAATTCGGCACCGAGACGATCGCCCGCCGGCCGATGCGCAGCAGGTGCTTCAGCACTTCCTTCGGCTGCCCGGTCGCCTGCAGGGTCTGCGACAGGATGACCACATCGAAAGCATCGTCCGGATAGTAGACGAGGTCGGTGTCGGCATCGCCTTGGATCACCGACAGGCCGCGCGCGACGCATTCGTTGACGCCCTTCTGACTGAGCTCGATGCCGCGGCCGTCGACCGCCCGGCTGCGGGCCAGCCATTGCAGCAAGGCGCCGTCGCCGCAGCCGACATCGAGCACGCGCGCGCCGCGCGGGACCAGATCGGCGATCACGCGCAGATCGACGCGCGGCTCCCCGCCGGCCTGGAAGAGGGTGCCCTGGCCTGCGGCCGTGGTCGTCGGCCGTTCGGTCATGCCAGCCCCCGGGCGCGGGCGGCGCTGTCGATGAAGCCGCGCAGGATGCCGAACAGTTCCGGCTCGTCGAGCAGGAAGGCATCGTGGCCGCGGTCGGTGACGATCTCGGCGAAGGACACGCTGGCGCCGGCCGCGTTGAGCGCATGCACCACGGCACGGCTCTCGGCGGTCGGGAACAGCCAGTCGGAGGTGAAGGACACGATGCAGAAGCGCGTCCTGGTGCCGCGGAAGGCCTCCGCCAGCTTGCCGCCATGCTCGGCCGCGATGTCGAAATAGTCCATCGCGCGCGTCACGTAGAGATAGGAATTGGCGTCGAAGCGGTCGACGAAGGACAGGCCCTGGTGCCTCAGATAGCTCTCGATCTGGAAATCGGCGTCGAAGCCGAAGGTCAACCGGTCGCGCCCCTGCAGGCGGCGGCCGAACTTCGAATGCAGCGAGGCTTCCGACATGTAGGTGATGTGCGCGGCCATGCGGGCGACGGCCAGACCCTTGCGCGGGCTGGTGCCGGCATCGAGATAGCGGCCGCCGTGCCAGTCCGGATCGGCCATGATGGCCTGCCGGCCGACCTCGTGGAAGGCGATGTTCTGCGAGGAATGGCGCGCGCCGGCCGCGATCGGCGCGGCGGCGAAGACGCGCTCCGGATAGGCCGCGGCCCATTGCAGCACCTGCATGCCGCCCATCGAGCCGCCCATCACCAGGAACAGCGTGTCGATGCCCAGATGGTCGATCAGCGCGGCCTGCGAGCGGACCATGTCGCCGATGGTCACGACCGGCAGGTCGAGACCGTAGGGCTTGCCGGTCGCCGGATTGACCGATGCCGGGCCGGTGGTGCCCATGCAGCCGCCGAGCACGTTGGCGCAGATGACGAAATAGCGGTCGGTGTCGATCGGCAGGCCGGGCCCGATGACCAGATCCCACCAGCCCGACTTGCCGGTGACCGGGTGGATGTTGTGGACATGCTGGTCGCCGGTCAGCGCATGGCAGACCAGGATGGCGTTCGACTTGTCCGCATTGAGCCGGCCATAGGTCTGGTAGGCGATCTGCCAGGGACCGAGGCTGTGGCCGGAATCGAGCGGAAGCGGCTGGTCGGCGCCGAACCGCACGACCATGCTGTCCGGCGTCTCCGTCTGGCGCAGGCGGGCCAGTTCGACCGCATCGTCCACGGCGTGAATTCCACCGTTACCCATCTGACCCTTCCGGGAGTTCCAGCCTGTCGCAGGCGGCGGGGCGCTCAGCTATTCGCCGCCGGCCGCCTCTGTCAATGGCATCGGCGACCGACCGGGTCACCGCACTGCCGTGGGATCGGCGGCCGAACACTTGAGCCAATCGCTGCCGTTTGATTTCGCGCGGGCTGTTCCCTATGAAGAAGCCCCGCTCCCGTTGCCGGTTCCGTCATGTCCGATACGCCTCCGCCTGCAGATCTCGCCGTCCGGCTCGGGCAGTTGCGCACGGAGATCGACGCGATCGACGAGGAGGTGCACCGGCTCCTGGTGGCGCGGTCGGCGATCATCGACGAACTGATCAAGGTGAAGCGCACCGACGTGACCGGCGCCGCCTTCCGGCCGGCGCGCGAGGCCGACATGATGCGGCGCCTCGTGGCGCGCCATCGCGGCATCCTGCCGATCATCGCGCTCGAGCATATGTGGCGCGAGATCGTCTCGACCTTCACCTTCCTGCAGGCCCACTACGAGGTCCATCTCGACGGCGGTCGCGATCCCGTCGCCATGCGCGATCTGGCCCGCTTCTACTGCGGCTTCACGGTGCCGGCCCACATGCTGCCCGGGCCCGACGAGGTGATCGAGGCGGTCGCGGCATCGGTCTCCGATCTCGGCATCATCCGCCTGTCGCAGCCGAGCTGGGTCGGCGCCTGGTGGAACCGGCTCGGCGGCGAGGGGCCGCGCGTGATCACGCGCCTGCCCTATATCGACATGCCCGGGCGCGTCGCCGACCTGCCGGCGCTGGTTGTCTCCAATCCGATCAGCGAGCCGATCGCACCGGAGGTGGACATCCTCGCCTGCTCGGGCGTCGGTGACCGCGATCCGGCGCGCGCGCTGGCCGATGCCGGCATCGAATTGCTGGCGCGTCACGACGAAGGCCCGCGCGCCGAATTCCTGATCGCCATACCGGCCGCGCAGGACCGCGCCACCGTTCCGGCCGCCTTCGCGGCGGCGGGTGTGGAGGTCAGGACCCCGCGCGTCGTCGGCGGCTATCCGGCGCCGATCCGCCTGCCGGCGGGCCCGCCCGCCCGCAGCGCGCCGGCCGACTGACCCGTATCGCTCCATACCGATCGCCTGCTCGTTCACTTTCCTGCCGACCACGAGGCCCGTCATGACCGCCGCCCCCCTCGACCGCCCGATCCCGCGCCCCGGCGTGCTCGACATCGCCCCCTATGTTCCGGGCAAGTCCAAGGCGACCGGCGGCGGCAAGCTCTACAAGCTGTCCTCGAACGAGACCCCGCTCGGGGCGAGCCCGAAGGCGATCGCGGCCTATCAGGCCCAGGCGGGCAGCCTGGAATTCTATCCGGACGGTTCGGCCACCGCGCTGCGCGACGCGATCGGCCGGCTCTACGGCCTCGCCCCGGAGCGGCTGATCTGTGGCGCGGGCTCGGACGAGATTCTGAACCTGATCGCCCATGCCTATATCGGCCCCGGCGACGAGGCGATTTATTCGGAGCATGGCTTCCTGGTCTATCCGATCGCGGTGACCGGGGCCGGCGGCACGCCGATCGCCGTCAAGGAGAAGAACCTGACTGCGGATGTCGACGCGCTGCTGGCCGCCGTCACCGAGCGCACGCGCGTCCTGTTCCTGGCCAATCCGAACAATCCGACCGGCACCTATCTGCCTTTCGACGAGGTCAAGCGGCTGCATGCCGGCCTGCCGAAGCGGGTCCTGCTGGTGCTCGACGCAGCCTATGCGGAATATGTCCGGCGCAACGACTACGAGAGCGGCATCGAACTGGTCTCGACCAGCGAGAACGTGATCATGGCGCGCACCTTCTCCAAGATCTACGGCCTCGCCGGCCTGCGCCTCGGCTGGGCCTACGGGCCGGCCGCCGTGATCGACGCCATGAATCGCATCCGCGGCCCGTTCAACCTCTCCGCCCCGGCGATCGCAGCCGGCGTGGCGGCGATCGAGGACCGCGACTTCACGGCGCGTGCCGCCGACCACAATGAGGAGTGGCTGCCGAAGGTGGTCGGCGCGCTCGAGGCGATCGGCCTGACGGTGACGCCTTCGGTCGGCAACTTCGTGCTGATCCATTTCCCGGACGCGGCCGGCAAGCGCGCGCCGGACGCCGATGCCTTCCTGCTCGACCGCGGCATCGTCGTGCGTCGGATGGATGCCTACGGACTGCCCAATGCCCTGCGCATGACGATCGGCTCGGCGGAAGCCAACGAGGCGGCGATCGCGGCGTTGACGGAGTTTCTCCGGTGAGCGCAGCGGAAAAGCCGATTTTCGGGCGCCTGACCCTGATCGGGATCGGCTTGATCGGCGGCTCGATCGCGCGCGTGGCGCGCCGCGACGGGCTCGCCGGCGAGATCGTCGTCTCGACCCGGCGCCAGGAGACGCTCGACCGGGCGGCCGAACTCGGCCTCGGCGACCGCTACACGACCGACATGGCCGCGGCGGTCGAAGGCGCGGACTGCGTGATCGTCTCCGTGCCGGTCGGCGCCTCGGAGGCCGTCGCGCAGGCGATCGGGCCGCATCTCAAGCCGGGCGCGATCGTCTCCGATGTCGGTTCGGTAAAGGCCGACGTGGTCCGCCAGATGGCACCGCACCTGCCGGCCCATGCTCATTTCGTGCCGGCCCATCCGGTCGCCGGTACGGAGCATTCCGGTCCGGATGCGGGCTTCGCGGAGCTGTTCCACAATCGCTGGTGCATCCTGACCCCGCCGCCCGGCACCGATCCGGCGGCTGTTGAGCACCTCGCCGCCTTCTGGCGCGCGACCGGCTCGAAGGTCGAGACCATGACACCCGAGCACCACGACATGGTGCTGGCTATCACCAGCCATATTCCGCATCTGATCGCCTACAACATCGTCGGAACGGCGGCGCATCTCGAACAGGTTACCGCCTCGGAGGTGATCAAGTTCTCGGCCGGCGGCTTCCGCGACTTCACCCGCATCGCCGCCTCCGACCCGACCATGTGGCGGGACGTGTTCCTGCACAACAAGGAGGCGGTGATCGAGATGCTCGGCCGCTTCATCGAGGATCTGTTCGCGCTGCAGCGGGCAGTGCGTTTCTCCGACGGCGATGCGCTGTTCGAGCTGTTCACCAAGACCCGTGCGATCCGGCGCGGCATCATCGATGTCGGCCAGGATACCGCGGCGCCGGACTTCGGACGCGCATCCGCTGGCGGACCGGCCGAGATCCTGGCGAAGGGCTGAGGCTGCCGGCGCGCGCCTCAGGCGCACCGGCGTCCGGTCACCGCCGGGCGGGTGTCCTGTCACCGCCGGGCGGTGGGGGGCGCCCGGCGGATCGCCTCGTAGGCGGCCCATTCGGCGCGCGCGACGCCATCGCGCGGCATCGCATGGGTGGCGCAGAACAGGAGGAAGCTCTGTTCGTCGAAGCGGATGCGCACCGTGCGTACGCCCTTGTCGGACATTTCCCGCTCGAAGGCCCAGCCTTCCTTGAGCCAGGTATCGTAGTCTTCGTAAAGCCGGTCGGCGTCCTCCATCAGCGCCTTGGCCTGCTCGTAGTCCTTGCGGCGGAACCAGCAGAGGGCCAACTGCCGGAAGCCGGAACTGGCCTGCGCGGCGGCGACGGGATCGGTCATGACGGAACTCCGGTTGGATGGTGCCGCAGCGCCGGCGGCGGCATCGCACGCGGCGACGACCGCTTCGGCGCGGCACCCAAGCGGCCACGCCTATAACACCGGGATCACGATGGCGGAAGGCGGGCTGACAGGGACAGGCGGGACCGAGGGATTGACGGACGTCCGGGTGGCTGCGCGCCGTCACGTCGAGCCGGACGGTGCCCCGGCGGCCTGGCGGGCGACCGGCTTCGCGCCGTCGATCACCTTCGATCTCACCGCCGAGGCCCGGCCCGGCTGGTACGCGCTCGAAATCGGGATCCAGGCCGGCCACGACCTGCAGGTCCGCGTGTTGCCCGGCTTCGGCGGCCGGTTCGAGCGGACACGCTCGACCGTCCTGAAGCGGGATGCGGGCGGCATCTTCGTCGGGACCTTCCGGGCGCCCGAACCGTTCCGGCAGATCGAAGTCGAGCCGGGGCGCCTGCCCGGGCCGTTCCGGCTCGAGCGGCTCGTGCTGCGGCGGATGGGCCCCTTCGCGGTCGCCAGCATGGCGCTGGCGGGTGCCGTCCGCGCCGCCCGCCGGGGCCCCGGTCCGCTCGCCGGCTACCTGAAGGCCGCGCTCGCCACGGTCCTGAACCCGCGCCGCTTCGAGACGGCCCAGCCGCCGGGCGGGGGCGGGGAGGGAAGTGACGATGCGCAACGGCGCTACGCGGCCTGGCTCGACGCCCGGACGGCGCCCGATCCCGCGGAGCAATCGCGTCCGCCAGCACCGATCGTCGTGATCGTCCCGATTCTTGATGCCGTCGCGGCCGATGCTGTGGCGGCGACGCTCGGGTCGCTCGCCGGGCAGGTCCGGCGCTTCGACGAACTGGTCCTGGCCGGCCCGGCCGATCGCCTCGCGGCGGCGGATGCGGCGCTGGCGACCGTTCGTGCGTCGGGATGTGCGGCGCGGATCGCGACCGTGCCGGTCGCCGGCGGGGCGACGGCGGCGGCGACCGTGACGGCCGGGGTCGAGGCCTCCGCGGCGGCGGCGATCACCGTGCTGCCGCCCGGCTGGATCGCCGATCCCGGTCTCGTCGGCGCCTTCGCGGCGGAGGCCGAGACGGCCGAGACGTTGGCGCTCGCCTATGCGGACGAGGACGAGACCGGGCCGGACGGGCATCGCCGGCATCCGCGGTTCAAGCCGTCCTGGTCGCCCGCGCTCCTGGAATCCCATGCCTATATGGGCGTGCCCCTGCTGATCGCCCGATCCTGCTGGCCGGCAGAGGCGGCCCGGCTCAGGTCCGGCGCCGAACCCTACGATCTCGCCTTCAGGGTGACCGAAGCCGCGCCGCCGGGCGCGATCCGGCGCGTCGCGCAGACGGTCGCCAGCCGGCGCGACGACGGCCCCGTTGACGGCTGGAGCCCGGCGACCGCGGCGGAGCGTGCGGCGGCGGCGGTCGCCTGCGTGGCGGATCATCTCGCCCGACGCGGCGAGGCCGGGCGCGTGGTTCCGGTTTCGGGGCATCCGGGCTTCGTCCGTGTACGCCGGGCGCTGCCGTCGGCGGCGCCCCTCGTCAGCGTCATCGTGCCGACGCGGGATCGGGCGGACCTGATCGGCGCCTGTCTGGCGGGCCTGGCCGAGCGGACCGACTACCCGGCGCTCGAGATCCTGGTCGTCGACAACGGCTCGGTCGATCCGGACGCCCTCGCGGTGCTGGAGGCCGCCGCGGGTCGTCCGGGCATCCGGCTCCTCCGCGCGCCCGGCCCGTTCGACTATGCCGGCCTCAACAACCGCGCCGCGGCCGCGGCGCGTGGCGAAATCCTCTGTCTTCTCAACGACGACGTGGTGCCGATCGGGCCGGACTGGCTCGCCGCGATGGTCGGCGAGGCGCTGCAGGCCGATGTCGGCCCGGTCGGCGCGACCCTGCTCTACCCGGACGGGACGGTGCAGCATGCCGGCATCCTGCTCGGCATGCACGGCACGGCCGGCCACATGGACCGGGGCCTGCCGGGCGACGCCGCCGGACCGGGCGGGCGGCTGCTGGCAAGGCGCGAGGTCGCCGCCGTCACCGGCGCCTGCCTGGTGGTGCGCAAGGCGGTCTGGGACCGGCTCGGCGGGTTCGACCCGGCTTTCGCAGTTGCCTTCAACGATGTCGATTTCTGCCTGCGCGCACGCGCGCTCGGCCTCAGGACGGTGATCACGCCTGACGCCCGGCTGACCCATTTCGAATCAGCCTCGCGCGGCGCCGACCGGGAGGGCGCGCGGCGCGCGCGGTTCGAGGCCGAAGCGGCGCGGTTTCGGGCACGCTGGGCGGCGTCGGTCCTCGACGATCCGATCGTCTCGCCGTCCTTCGACCGCGCCGAAGGCGCTTTCGCGGTGCGGGCCGCGGAAAATTAAGCTGTTGTTAGGATGCGGGTTTTTCTGTAACTGTCTGTGTCTCTGGGGACACGCGTTTCGGAATTGGGCACCATCGCCAAAGTACGGCTCTGGCTCGCTTTAGACCGGAATGGTATGGAGCCGTCATGGTGGCTCGTTTTTCTGGGCTTTGCGCCCTCACGGTTCGTGCACGCGCTCTGTTCGCGGCGGTCTGCATGCCATTGCTGGCGGCCGGCTGCTCCTCGCTGCCGTCGGACGGGCCGTCGGCGATGGCGATCACCAGCGAGCGCGTCGAGACATCCCTGCCGATCGACTCCTACGTCATCGTGCAGCTCGACGAACCGGTCGTACGGACCATAGGCCCCTGGCGGCCGCACACCTTCGCCGACCGCTTCGCCATCCGCTCCGGTCCGCGCGGCCAGCCGCTCGGCATCGGCGACGTGATCGACATCCGCGTGATGGAAGCGGGCGACAACGGCCTGTTTGCGAATTCCCAGACCCGCGGCGCGCAGTTCCAGGCGCAGATCGACGAGACCGGCAACATCTTCGTGCCTTATGTCGGCCGAATGCGGGCGGCCGGGCGCACCACCGAAGTGCTGCGCGAGGCGATCCAGACCGCACTGGCCGACAAGGCGATCCAGCCGCAGGTCCTGCTCGGCGTCGTCGGCAACCAGGCCAATGCGGCCGTGGTGGTCGGGGATGTGGCGAAGCCCGGCAAGTATCCGCTCAATGTCGGCGGCACCAAGCTGCTCGACATGGTCGCGCTGGCCGGCGGATCGCGCTTCACCACCTACGAGACGACGGTCACGCTGAAGCGCAAGACCGAAGCGGCCTCGATCCTGCTTGAAGATCTGGTTCTCGTTCCGTCCAACAACGTCTATCTGATGCCGGACGACGAGATTCTGCTGTCCTTCGCGCCGCAGACCTACACGCTGCTTGGCGCGGTCTACCGGCCGAGCGAGATCAAGTTCGAGACCAAGACCGTCACGCTGGCGGAGGCGGTCGCGCGCGGCGGCGGCCTCAATACGCTCGCGGCCGATGCCAGCGGCATCTTCGTGTTCCGCTTCGAGGAGCCGCATCTGGTCAAGGCGATCCGGCCGGACTGGCAGCCCAACAGCCCCGGCAAGGTGCCGGTCGTCTACCGCCTGAACCTGCTCGAGCCGAAGGGCCTGTTCCTGGCCCGGCAGATGTGGCTGCGCGACAAGGACATCGTCTACGTGGCGACCGCCCCGTCGGTGGAATTCGCCAAGTTCCTGGACATCGTCGGACGCACGGTCTCGACCGGCCGCGCCGGCATCGGCCTCGCCAACGACATCAAGGTCCTGAAGGCCAACTGACCTGCGGCGGCGTCGGCCGCCGCCATGGCCCCGCCCTGCCGCGCGCCTGCCGGCGCGCCCGCAAGGGCAGCGGCAGGCGGTCATCAACATCAACATCGACATCGACATCGAAAGCGGGACTTCGGTCGCGGTGAATTCGGTCGGGCGCGCACTGCATCTGTAGCGGGCGGCGCCGGTTCGGAACGGCGCGGCACGGGGCAGGGCGGGTGCCTGCGCGTCGTCCGGATGCGCGCGGGCATGGCTTCGGTGAAGCATGCCGCACGGCCGGCCGCTCCGGCCTCAGGTCGGGCGACGGGCTGCGAACTCTCCGGCGATCCGGACGACCGTCGGCCCGAGTGCCGGGACGCCGGGGCTCGCGTCACCGGCAAGCGTCGCCCCCGAGACCATGGCGGCGAGGCTGCCGAGCAGTCGCAGCGGCGCGGCCGGACCGGCCCGATCGGTCCCCGATCCGCCGGTCTCCCGTCCGCCGGCGTCCGACTGCCAAGCCGTCCCGGTCGCACTCGCCGTCAGGGCGGCGCCCTCGATCCCGGCCCGCAGGGCGCCATGGCTGAAGGTCGAGGCGGTCAGGATCGCGCCATCGGCGCCGGCCAGGACGATTGCCGGATCGTCGATCGAGAGCCGCGGCAGGTCGCGCGGGGTCAGCGGCCTGTCGGAGAGGGCTGCCAAGGCCTCGTCGAGGCTTGGATAGTTGCCGGGGTCGGGACCGAGCCGCCAGACCGGGCAGAAATGGGTCAGATCGGACACGGCCGCCTCGAAGCCTGCCGCTGCGTCGGCGCCGACCACCAGAAGCGCCGGCGCGGTCCGGTCGATCGCGGCGGCCAGTTCCGGCCCGGCGGCAGGGCTGTCGTAGAGCACCGGGACGATGCCCGCCCGCATCAGCCCAAGCGCCAGGATGGCGGTCGCAGCCGGGTCCGGGGTCATCAGCCCGACCCTGGCACCGCGCCCGAGACCCTGCTGGCCGGCCCAGCGCGTGACCCGCTGCGAGGCGGCGAACAGGGCGCCCCAGGCGATCCGTCCGGCATGGGGTCCGCCGGACGGGCTCGCAAAGGCGATCCGGTCGTGCCAGCGGTCGGCCCGGGCGGCGAGGCTGTCGACCAGGGTGTAGCCCGGATGGGCGGCGATGCGGCCGAACAGACGGCGGAGCCGCCAGCGGGCGAGGGCGGCGGCCACCCGCCGGCGGACGCCGGTCACGCTTCGGTCCCGGGCTTGGCAATCCCGGCCCGGCGATGGCAGGAAGGTGCCATGACCGACGAACGCCGCCTCGACTTGAAGGGTCTCAACTGCCCGCTCCCGGTGCTGAAGGCGCGCCGCGCGCTCGCCCGCCTGCCGGTCGGCACCCGGCTCGCCGTCGAGGCGACCGACCCGATGAGCGCCATCGACATCCCGCACATGTGTGCCGAGGACGGGCACACCCTGATCGAGACCCGTCGGGACGGCCGGCTGCTGGTCTTCGTCATCGTCGCCGGCCCTCAGCCGAAGCGGCCGGAGAATCCCGAGACATAGAGCGGATTGTCGGCGACAGCGGCCTGGTCCGGCGTGTCGGGGGCGACATGGCCGGCAAAGGCGTCGAACATGCGCCGCACGAAGCCCTCGTCGAGATCCTTGGTGATGAAGACCAGTCGGGTGCGCCGGTCGGCGTCCGGCCAGGCGGGAAGTTGCACCGGCGGATGCAGAACGTGCTGCACGGCATGCAGCACCAGCGGGTGCTCCGGATCCTCGGCCAGCTTGACCACGCCCTTCATGCGCAGGAGGCGCGGGCCGTGGGCCGAGCGCAGCAGGTCGAGAAACAGATCCAGCGAGCCGGCCGGGATCGCCGCATCGGTCGCCAGGCAGAAGGCCCGGATGCGGTCGTCGTGGCGGTTCGGATCATGATGGTGATCGTGGTCGCCGTGGGAATGGTCGTGCCCGTGCCCGTGCCCGTGATCATGGTCGTGCCCGTGATCATGGCCGTGATGATCGTGAGTCGGGCCGCCGCCGAGCCGCGTCTCCAGCCGGCGCCGCTCGGCCTCCCGGTCGCGGAAGGCCTCTTCCTGCAGCCAGCGGCGCACGTCGGCGGACTTGCGATCGGCGTTCCAGAGCCCGGTCTCGAGCAGGGCGGCCGGCGTCGCCTCGCCGCGCGCCGCGTCGAGGATCGCGGCGGCCGGATTGAGCACGCGCAGCCGGGTGGCGAGCATGACCAGCGCCGGGCGCCGTGCGGGTTCGACCAGATCGGTCTTGGTCAGCACGATCCGGTCGGCGACCGCGGCCTGCTTGACCGCCTCCTCCTGGGCGTCGAGCGTCGCCATGCCGTTGACCGCGTCGACGACCGTGACCACGCCGTCGAGCCGGTAGCGCCGCACCAGATAGGGATGACGCATGACGGTGTGCAGGATCGGCGCCGGGTCGGCGAGGCCGGTGGTCTCGATCACGACGCGCGAAAGCCGCCGGAGGCGGCCATTGTCGAGCCGCTTGAGCAGATCCTCCAGGGTCGCGACCAGATCGCCGCGGATGGTGCAGCAGAGGCAGCCGGAGGACAGTTCGACCACGCCGTCGTCGGCACGCTCGACCAGCACGTGGTCGATGCCGATCTCGCCGAACTCGTTGACGATCACCGCCGTGTCGGCCATCGCCGGATCGCCGAGCAGGCGGTTGAGCAGGGTCGTCTTGCCCGCGCCCAGGAAGCCTGTGATCACGGTGACGGGGATCGGCGCGCCCGGTTCGGGGCGCACGTCGCTGGGGTCGGCGGAGGCCATGGTCGGGTCCATCCTGGCGGGGGCGGTCGAGATGCGCCGGACCCTATTTCTTCTTGCGACGCGGGTCGACGGTTTTGGCTTCGGCGGCATGCGCCGTCTTGGCGGCCGGCTTCGCGGCGGCGAGCTTCGGCTTGCGTTCCGGCAACGGCAGGTCGACGGCCGCGATCGGTTCGGCGCCCCGCCGTGCCGCTCCGGGTGCCGTCGCGCCGCCCTGGCCGGCGATCACCATGGGGGTGCCGTTGGCGGGCGGCAGCACGGCATCGAGGCCGGCACCGGAGGCCGGTCCGGTCGCGGGCTTCGGAATGGCGCCCGGCGGGGTGTTGGAGAAGAGATTGAAGGCGCGCGCCGTGGTGCTCTGGCCCTCGGGCGGGGCCGCTTGGTCCTGGCCGGAGCCGCCGGGGAAGATCGCGCCCGGCGGCGGTTGACGGGCCGGCGCCACGAGCGCGGCGACGTTGGATCCGGCCGGCAGTTTGCCGCCGCCCGCCGCGATCGCCGTCGCGCCAGCGGGGGCGGAGGCATCGGCGCCGCCGGTCCAGACCTTCACCGGGGCGCCGATATCGAAGCGGGCGGTCAGCCAGGAACCGGCCTGCCCGCCCGCGCCACGCTTGGGGGTGCCCTGGCCGGCGATGATGATGCGGCCCTGGTCTTCCGGGGGCGGCGGCGGCGCGGCGGCGAGATCGTCGGCGTCCTCGCCGACCTGCCGGCGGTTCTTGCCGCAGACCTCCTCGCGGATGTCGAGCGGCGGCATCGCTGCCTCCGGACCGGCCGCCATGGAGTCGATCTGCTCGCGGCTGGAGAACATGGTCATCAGGCCGCCGGAGCCGTCGAAGGCCTTGGTGAACAGTTCCGCCGCCTTCTCGGCGCGCACGCGCGCATTCGGCGAGCCGAGCACGACCGCAACCAGCCGCTTGTCGCCGCGCGTCACCGTCGCCACGACGTTGAAGCCGCCCGAGCAGATGAAGCCGGTCTTCATCCCGTCGGTGCCGGGATAGCGGTCCATCAGGTGGTTGTGGTTGCGGATCACCCGCTTGCCGAACTGGATGCCGGGCAGGCTGAAATAGCCGGCATATTCGGGGAATTCGCGGATCAGCGCCCGGGCGAGCAGGCCGAGATCATGCGCGTTGGTATATTGCGCCGGGTCGGGCAGGCCGTTCGGATTGGCCCAGACGGTCCGGCTCATGCCGAGCCTGCGCGCCTGCGCGTTCATCTCCGCCACGAAGGCTTCCTTGGAGCCGCCGACCGCCTCGCCGAGCGCCCAGGCGACGTCGTTGGCCGATTTGACCATGACCATCTTGAGCGCGTTGTCGACCGTCAGCACGGTGCCGGTCGGGAAGCCCATCTTGCTCGGCGGCTGGGTATTGGCCTCCGGCGACATGACCACCGGCGAGGACAGCTTGAGGCGCCCGGCCTTGAGCGCCTGGAAGGTGACGTAGCCGGTCATCAGCTTGGTGACCGAGGCCGGATACCAGGCTTGGAAGGCATTGTGCCGGTCCAGCACCTCGCCGGTTCGGGCGTCGAAGACCAGATAGGCGTGGGCGGCATCCGAGCGGGCCGGCACCGCGAACAGTGCCACCAGCATTGAGGCAGTCCCGATGAGCCGGCCGGCCTTGGCCGCGAAGGACAGCGGGAGCCGGCGGCCATGCCGCAGTCTGGTCGGATCGATCGGCATCTTGGCTCCGGAATTCCGACGGGCCTGACCGCGCCGAAGCGGGGCGAAGTCGGACATTGAATAGTCGATTTGCGGCCCGACGGCAAAGCCTCGTCGCGGCTTCGGTCGGGCATGGCGGCTGCGCCACAAGGGGCGATGAAAGGCGCGGCATACTGCCCAACACATGAGCATCCATGCGTCTGGGCAACCGGCGACCTGTTGGGCAAGATGCCGAAAATTCCGACCACAATGCGGCATGCCCGCTGGCCCCGGTCTTGCTCCCGGGGCAGCCGGACTGCCGACCGGCCTTTCCGGGCCCGCCGACAGGCCTTTCCGGGACTGAGACGGCACGATCGGGGACAGACGGGGACGCATGCTGGCGACGGACGCGATCTTGGACAGGACGATGCCGGACCCGGCCGGGACGGCGTCGAGCCGCGCCGCAGCGTCCGATGCCGCCGCCGCCGCACGCGCTGACGCGGCCTGCGGCGCAAATGCCGCGGGTCCGGCCGTGCTGGAACGCGCGCGCGGCCGGGCCGAGATCGCCTTCAAGCTGTCGGCCGGCGCGACCCGGGTCGACCGCTTGTTCCAGGAGGGCCAGGCCAAGATCCGCCTGCCGCGCGGCGAACCGGGCGATCCGCCGACCGCGGTCGTCATCAACACCGCCGGCGGCGTCACCGGCGGCGACCGGCTCGACATCGCGGCCTCCTGGGGACCCGGCACCACCGCGGCCGTGACCGGACAGGCGGCGGAGCGCATCTACCGGTCCTCGGGCGGCGCGGGCACGATTCGCAACCGGCTGTCGGTCGGCGCCGGCGCCACGGCCGAATGGCTTCCGCAGGAAACCATCCTGTTCGACCGCAGCCGCCTGGCGCGCCGCCTGGAGGTCGATCTCGCCGCCGATGCGCGCTGCCTGATCGTCGAGAGCGTGTTCTTCGGGCGCGGCGCCATGGGCGAGCGGGTCACCGATGGCGCCATCACGGACCACTGGCGCGTCCGCCGCGACGGCCGGCTGGTTCTGGCGGAGAGCTTCCGGGCCGGTGGCGACACGACGGGACTGTTCGCCGGGCGCGCCACGGGTGCCGGCGCGATCGCCTTCGCCACACTGCTCTATGCCGCCCCGGATGCCGACCGGTATCTCGACAGGCTGCGCGGGCTCGTCGATGATGACGCTCGGGAACCAGCGGTGGAGGCCGGCACGAGCGCCTTCGACGGCTTCCTGGTGGCGCGTTTCCTGTCGCCCTCGCCGCAGGCGCTCCGGCGCGACCTCGTCCGCATCCTCGAAGCCTTCCGCGGCCGGCCGATGCCGCGGCCCTGGTCCTGCTGATCAACGCGAAGAGAGACCCCGCATGAACCTGACGCCCCGCGAAAAGGACAAGCTCTTCATCGCCATGGCGGCGATCGTCGCGCGCAAGCGGCTGGAGCGCGGCGTGAAGCTGAACCATCCCGAAGCGATCGCGCTGATCTCCGACTTCGTCATGGAGGGCGCCCGCGACGGCCGCACCGTCGCCGAGCTGATGGAGGCCGGCGCCCATGTCGTCACCCGCGACCAGGTCATGCCCGGCATCGCCGAGATGATCCACGACGTCCAGGTCGAGGCCACCTTCCCGGACGGCGTCAAGCTCGTCACCGTCCACGAACCGATCCGCTGAGGAGACCGGCATGATCCCCGGAGAAGTCATCCCCGCCGCCGGCGAGATCGAGCTCAATGCCGGCCTGCCGACCGTCACGCTCGAGGTCGCCAATACCGGCGACCGCCCGGTCCAGGTCGGCTCGCACTATCATTTCTTCGAGACCAACCCGGCGCTCGTCTTCGACCGCGACAAGGCCCGCGGCATGCGGCTCGATATCCCCGCCGGCACCGCCGTGCGCTTCGAGCCCGGCCAGACCCGCAGCGTCACGCTGGTCCCCTATGGCGGCAAGCGCGAGGTCTATGGATTCCGCCAGGCGGTGATGGGGACGTTGTGAACGGGTTCCGCACGGCGGTGACGGGCGCCCTGTAGGCGGCCAAGTGCCGTTCAGGCCTCCAGATCCGGCAGGGACAGGCCTTGGAGAGACCAGTGCATTCCGAACAGATCGCGCACGGCACTGACCCTCGGCTCGGACTGGCTCGCAGCGGCGAGCAGGTCCATGAGCAGGGCGCGGCTGTCCTTGCCGTCGAGCACCGAGAAGGCGAGGCCGCGCAGCCGCGGATCGAATGTCGCGATGGCCCGGGCGGCGAAATCCTTGCGCGGCAGGTCCCGATGCTCCGCGACGAAGCGGTCGATTGCGGCCGCAAGGTTGGCCATGCCGCGGCCGACCTGGTCGCGATAGTCGAGAACGCGGTCGGCCACGTCCTCCGGCAGCAGGGGCACGATGTCGTCGACGCTTCCGGCGCAGACCCAGCCCAGCACATTCTTCTCGAACTCAACGAGGCTGAGCGCCTTGTGGCGGAGCACATAGGCCTCGGTCTTCAGTTTCAGCCGATGGCCGTCGTCGAAGGCCAGCACATAGCCCTCGATGCCGGTGGCGGCGCGCACGCGCGCGACGAATTCGGCGGCATCGTCGACCGTGCCGTGGTCCTCGACCAGGGCCACGCCGAAGCGCCCGGCGAGCCGCTCGATCTCGGCGCGCGGCAGATAGAGGCCCGAGACCATCTCGCGGGCCGCCAGAAGGGTCCATTGCGGCCGGTCATAGGCGAGAACGATGCGGTTCTCGGGCGCGGTGAACTCGAAGATCGGCGTGATGCCGGCCTCGACCAGATGCCGGCTGATGTCGAATTCCGGCGCCGCCGCGTGTCGTTGCGCGCGGGCGGACTGCTCGGTCTCTCCCATGCGCGTCATGAAGCGCAAGGCGCCGTCGATGAGAACCGGATGGATCATCGAGCCGTCGAGCTTCGCATGGATGCGGTGTGGCGCCGACCAGTCGACCTCCTCCAGGCGCTGGCGTTCGCCGAGGTTGAAGAACTTGTGGAACGGACGGCCGATCAGGCGCCCGTCGCGGTCGAATTTCAGGCCGCGGCATTCGAGCGAGATCGCGTCCGTGAACGTGTCCGAGACGGTATGCACATAGTCGACCACTGTGTGGTCGCCGCGGCGCGAGACGACGAAGCCCCGCTCGTAGGACACGTGCGGCGCCACGTCGGACAGCGTTTCGATGCGAGGGAAGTCCACCGCGATGCCCTTCGAACCACAATCTATGGATGTACGATAGCCCGCGTTGGGTTGGTTCGCCAGCACGGGCGGGCCGCACGGCGTTGAAATTCGACTGCAGGCACCGATCCCCCTTCGCGGCGCGACCCGGACGCGCCGTCGGTTAGACGAGGAACTCCATGTCCTTCAAGATCTCCCGTTCCGCCTATGCCGACATGTTCGGCCCGACCGTGGGCGACAAGGTGCGGCTCGCCGATACCGACCTGATCATCGAGGTCGAGCGCGACCTGACCACCTATGGCGAGGAGGTCAAGTTCGGCGGCGGCAAGGTCATCCGCGACGGCATGGGCCAGGCGCAGACCACGCGCGCGGACGGCGCGGTCGACACCGTGATCACCAACGTGCTGATCGTCGACCACTGGGGCATCGTGAAGGCCGATGTCGGCCTCAAGGACGGCAAGATCCATGCGATCGGCAAGGCCGGCAATCCGGACGTGCAGCCGGGCGTCGACATCATCGTCGGCCCGGGTACGGAGGCGATCGCCGGCGAGGGCAAGATCCTGACCGCGGGCGCGCTCGACACCCACATCCATTTCATCTGCCCGCAGCAGATCGACGAGGCGCTGATGTCCGGCGTCACCACCATGCTGGGCGGCGGCACGGGACCGGCGACCGGCACGGCGGCGACCACCTGCACGCCCGGCCCCTGGCATCTGAAGCGGATGCTGCAGGCCGCCGAGGCCTTCCCGATGAACCTCGCCTTCGCCGGCAAGGGCAATGCCTCGCTGCCGGCCGCGCTCGCCGAGCAGGTCCTGGCCGGCGCCTGCGCTCTGAAGCTGCACGAGGACTGGGGCACCACGCCGGCGGCGATCGACAACTGTCTCTCGGTCGCCGACGAATACGACGTGCAGGTGATGATCCACACCGACACGCTGAACGAATCCGGCTTCGTCGAGGATACCGTCGCGGCCTTCAAGGGCCGCACCATCCACGCCTACCACACCGAGGGCGCCGGCGGCGGCCATGCGCCGGACATCATCAAGGTCGCTGGGCTGCCCAACGTCATCCCGTCCTCGACCAACCCGACCCGGCCCTATACGCGCAACACCCTCGACGAGCATCTCGACATGCTCATGGTCTGCCACCATCTCGATCCGTCGATCCCCGAGGACGTGGCCTTCGCGGAGAGCCGCATCCGGCGCGAGACGATCGCGGCGGAAGACATCCTGCACGACATGGGCGCCTTCTCGATCATCTCGTCGGACAGCCAGGCGATGGGCCGCGTCGGCGAGGTCCTGATCCGCACCTTCCAGACCGCCCACAAGATGCGCGTGCAGCGCGGGCGCCTCGGCGAGGAGACCGGCGACAACGACAATTTCCGCGTCAAGCGCTACATGGCCAAGGTGACCATCAACCCGGCCATCGCGCATGGCCTGTCGAACTATGTCGGCTCGATCGAGGTCGGCAAGTTCGCCGATCTGGTGCTGTGGTCGCCGGCCTTCTTCGGAGTCAAGCCGGACCTGATCCTCAAGCTCGGCACCATCGCGGCCGCCCCGATGGGCGACCCGAACGCCTCGATCCCGACCCCGCAGCCGGTCCACTACCGGCCGATGTTCGGCGCCTTCGGCAAGGCGCTGTCGGCCTCGGCCATCACCTTCGTCTCCAAGGCCGCCTACGAGGCCGGCATCGCCGAGAAGCTCGGCCTCGACAAGGTCGTGCTGCCGGTCGAGAACACCCGCGGCGGCATCGGCAAGGCGGCGATGGTTCACAACCACGCCACGCCGGACATCGAGGTCGATTCCGAGACCTACGAGGTCCGCGCCGACGGCGAATTGCTGACCTGCGAACCGGCCACCGTCCTGCCGATGGCGCAGCGGTATTTCCTGTTCTGAGGCGGGCGGTCGCGATCCGGCATCGACGCCCGGCAAGCATCGGGTCGTGACCTCGCCATCCGGGACGGGGTTCGGGGTATCGAGACGCGGCTCGTACGCGACCGCGGGTCCCGCGGCCCGGGATGCGCGACCGACCGAAGGGCGTCCGCACCGGTGGCGACATCGGAACGGTCAAGACGCGGCGCTGCCCGGTTTGCCTCGGGCCTCTTTGGCCTTGGCAGGATCGGAGGGTGACGTTGATGCCGGGTCGGTACGAGCGGCGACGACAAAGACGAGCAGTCAATCTCGACATGCGACCTGACGTCGCATAATGCAACCAAAAGATATATTCGATCTTGCGGATATTGGGATCTGGTAGTATTATTCCCGATATCGCGCAAGAAAATGCGGTGAGCTCATGCGGCGCATCGAAGTTCATATCTTCCAATCGCGCAAAATCAGCTGAATTTGGCTTATCGATTCTACCATGGCGAGATAGGACTTATTTTGTCTGAATGAGATGGTCAGGCAGTAAGATCTATTGCGACATTGGTTTATTTCGATAGTTCAATGCAGGCATGATGAATGAAGATCGGCGGGGTTTGTCGGCGGTTTTGAGCCCGATAACAGCATCGTCGCAAGAAATAAGCCTCCGATCTGAAGGAAGACCGTACGGGCGCTCTGCCGACGGAGATGCGGTCTGCCGACCGCTGTGCCGTGCGATCGGCGGCGCCTGATCGCGGCGAGAGCCTGGCTGATCGAGGATTTGAACGGACGTTGCTTCGGCGGCGGCGGCTCGCGCGCGCCCCGGATCGATGCCGCCTTGCTGCATTTCGCTTTCGGGAAGGCGGAAGCGCAGCCCTGAACGACATGCCTGCGGTGGCCGACGGGCCGGCATGGGTCCGGCCACCGCCCAGCAACACCATGCCCGCGGAGGACACCATGTGCCCATCGAACGGTGATACCGACAGGGAATGGGAAGTGGCGCCGGGCGTGTTCGCGGTCGGCATCGGCAGCTTCCACAAATCCTTGAGACACAATGACTTCGGCGAGGTCGAGAGACCCGAATTCGAGAAACTCGTGAAGGCCACCCGTGGCCTCGGCAGCGAGTTCAAGCGGGTCCCGAAGGGTCCGGGACGGAATGGGGCGGACGCTGCGGCGCTGACCAATCCGCAGGGCGGTCTGGCGGCGGACCGCCTGACGCATCATCCGGCCGGCTACGCGATGCTGCCGGCGCCGAAGGTCGATTCCATCGGCACAGCGGCGGAAATGACCGAGCTCTACTGGATGGCGCTGCTGCGCGACTGCGATTTCGCGCATTGGGACGAGGGGCAACTGGTCTCGGATGCCGCGTCGGAACTTGACGGCTGCTTCGCGCGGGCCGTTGCCGATACGCAGGACGTCGGTCATCTGCGGCCCGGAATCGACCTGCCTGGCAGTGCGTTGGCGCGGGCACCGGTGACCCCCCAAAATCTGTTTCGCCTCGGTCTGCCCGGCGAAGAAGTCGGGCCCCTGGTTAGCCAGTTCTTCCTGCGCGACGTCGCCTTCGGCACCCAGACGATCGACCAGATGCAACGGCCGTACAAATCCGGTGCGAACTATCTCACCGAATTTGCCGACTGGAAGGCGGCGCAGGACGGCGGGCAGGACAAGTTCGGCAAGGCCTATCCCGAAGCCAACGAGTACGATGAGTCATTCTACGAACCTGGCCGCCTGAAGCGGTATATCAGCACGCCGCGCGACCTTGCGCGTTTCGTCAACAAGGATGCGCTGCATCAGGCCTATTTCAACGCCGCACTGATCCTGCTGTCGGGAGCGGCCAAGTGGACGCCGGGCAATCCCTACAGCGACTGCGGTCCTCTCAAGGATCGCGAGGCCGGCTTCGGCGTTCTCGGCGGCCCGCACATCCTGGCGCTGGTCTCCGAAGTCGCCACCCGGGCGCTGAAGGTGGTCTGGAACCAGAAATGGCAGGTCCATCTGCGTCTGCGCCCCGAAGCCTATGGCGGCCTGGTCCATGTGCAGACCATCGGCGCGAACGGGGCCGGCACCCGCGCCTACGGGCTGCCTGAGTGGGTCGCGGCAACCAAGGCCGCGATGATGGTCAAGCAAGACTGCAAGTCCCTGCTTCTGCCGATGGCCTATTCGCCCGGAAGCCCGACCCATCCGGCCTATGGCGCCGGCCATGCCACCGTCGCCGGGGCCTGCGTCACTGTCCTCAAGGCCTATTTCCAGACCTTCGAGTGCGACGACCCGATGTCGCCCCTGAAGTTCACTTCCCTCAAGGAGCGCTCCCAGCCCTTCGGTGAGAAGAAGGATGAGATCTCGTGCTTCGTGCCAGGGATGCTGGCAAACGGTACCTGGGGCCTGCTCCCACTGGATGAAGCCGTTACGGCGCAACTGACCATCGAGGGCGAACTCAACAAGCTGGCGCAGAATGTCGCCATGGGACGCTCCATGGGCGGCGTCCACTGGCGCTCCGACAATGCGCGCAGCCTGATTCTCGGCGAAGCGATCGCCGCGGAGATGCTCGCCGACATCACGCGGGATGCCAACGAATACCCGGAATTCACGTTCCGCACTTTTGCCCGCAAGGATGACGGCGAGCCCAAGCATGTCGTGATCAAGGGCGGCCGCATCTTCGTCGACGGCAACTTGACAAACACGCACATGAGCGCGTTGTAAGGCCTTTGATCGCCAGCGCGCCGGCATCCGGCGCGCTGCTGTCCCGTCCACGGCACCGCGATCCCGGCCGACTGCCCCTTCGCGATTGGGTGGGTCCTCGATCTCGGCGTCCTGCCGGACCTGCCCTGCTGCAGCGTCGGCCCCGGATCTTGGATCCGGGGCCGACGCTGCATGGGCGTGCGCGACGGACCGTCACCCCTTCACGGTGAGGAGGGGCGCGAGGCGGGCCACCCGGGCGGCGATGCCGGCGTCCACGACGGTATCGACCACCGGGCCGATATCCTTGTAGACGCGCGGGGCCTCCTCGGCGAGGGCGCGGACGGCTTCGGCGGCCACGTCGCGGCGGCTGCGCTCGAGGTCGATCTTGCCGACCACCCGGATCGGGCGCGGGTCCTCCGGCCCGGCGCGCCCGGCATTGCGCGACAGCACCCGTCCGGCGCCATGCGGCGCGCTTTCCAGGCTTTCCGCTGCACCGAGCCCGCGCAGGAGCCAGCTGGCCGTACCCATCGAGCCCGGCACGATGACCGGATGGCCGTCGGGGAAGACCGGATCGGCGGCGTCGTGCAGGGCCGGGCAGGCGCCCTTGCGGTGAAGCGCGCGGTTGCCCTGGCCCCAGACCAAGTTATGCGGCAGGTCATGGACCAGATGCCAGCCGATCGCACGGCCGACCAGCCGCGACAGGGTCTCGGCCACCATCAGCGACATGGCCAGCCGGTTGACGATGGCGAAATTGGCCGCCGCCGCCATGTCGGCCAGATAGTCGCCGCCGGGGCCGCCGCCCTCCGCGGTCAGCGCCAGCGGCAGGACGCCGTTGGCGGGCCGCTTCTCGCCGGCCGGCCAGAGCGCCAGGGCCCGGTCGAGATGGGCGAGCGCGACCGCCTTGCCGAGGCCGAGCGAACCGGAATGGACCATGACGGCGGCCCGCCCCCGCCGGACGCCCCAGTCCCAGGCCGCGCGCGGGTCGGCAATCGTCTCGACCCGCTGAATCTCGACGAAATGGTTGCCGCCGCCGACCGTCCCTAAGAAGCCGTCGCGGGTGACGCCATCGCGTCCGCCGGGCCGCAGCCATTCGGACAGAACCGTCCCGACCCGCGCCCCGCCGATCCGCCCGCCGCCATGGCAGCGGGCCGCCGCGCGGGCGAGGCCGGTCGGACCGAGCCGATCGAACAGGCCGGTGTCGCGGGCGGTCGCGGCGAGGCCGGCGAGGCCGTCGACGAGCACGGCCTCGCGGGTCGCCGCATCGAGGCGGATATCGCGTCCACCCTCGAAGAAGGCGTGGCGCAGGGCGGTCTCCAGGGGGCGGCCGAGCGCGGCGATCTCGTCGGCCTCGATGTCGAGAACGGCGAGGCTCATGCCGCAGCCGATATCGCTGCCGGCCGCGCGCGGGATGACGAAGCCCTGTGTCTCCGCCACGGTGCCGACCGGCATGGCGGCCCCGCGGTGGAAATCCGGCGTGAGCACGATCCGGCCGAGGCCGGATCCGGGTGCGAGAATGCCCGCTTCGACCAGACGCGCCGCCGTGGCGGCGGTCTCGGCGAAGCCGGCAATGTCGTCGAGCGAGGCGCGGTCGATGTCGACGCGCGCATCGGCGAAGAGGGTGGCGACGACGCCGTGGCCGCAATCGACGAGCGACCGCACGGCATCGAGTCTTTCGATGACCGGCATGGAGATGGTCCTTGATCCGGGGAGCGGGGTCAGCAGCCGCGGCGGAAGCAAGGCATGCCGATGTCGTTACCCGGCCCTGCCTGAACGGCATCTGAACGGGCTTGCCCTCGTGCCCGATCCGGCGGAATGTCCCGCTTCGATCCGTCGGCCGGGAGCCGACAGCCAGCATCGGGAACCGCTTCCATGATCCGCGCCAATGCCACCGTCGCCGCCGGGACCTATCCGGCCTCGTCCGTCGCCGACAGCGTCGAACTCGACTACGAGGACCGCAGCCGGCGCCGCCTGACCATGACCGGCCGCAGCGGCACGCTGTTCCATGTCGATCTCGCCGAGACGCCGTCCCTGGTCGAGGGCGACGGCTTCCTGCTCGAGGATGGCCGGGTGGTGGCGGTCGTCGCCAAGCCGGAGCGGCTGGCCGAGGTCGCCGCCGAGGATGGTCACCTGCTCGCCCGCATCGCCTGGCATCTCGGCAATCGGCACACGCCCGCCGAGATCCGGCCCGGCGCGATCCGCATCCGCGACGACTATGTGCTGGTCGAGATGCTGAAGAAGCTCGGCGCCGGGGCGGTCCGCTTCGTCACCGAGGCCTTCGCGCCGGAGGGCGGCGCCTATGGCCACGGCCATACCCTGGCGCACGACCATGCGCCGCGCCCGGCCGAGGCTTCGGCCACCGCTGCCGCATCGGCCGCCGCCGCTGCGGCCGGGCCGGCGATCGCTGCCGTCGACGATGCCGAGATGGCCGCCGCCCTGGAGCGCCGCCGCCAGCGCCAGGCCGCCCGCGCCGCCCGCGAGGCCGAGCATGTCCACGGCCCGGATTGCGGCCACGACCACCATCACCACGACCATGGTCACAGCCATGGTGATCATGATCATGCCCACGAGCATCACGGGCATGATCACGATCACGCCCATGATCATGGGCACCATCACGAGCATGGCCCGGGCTGCGGCTGCGGCCACGATCACGCCCATGAGCATGGACATTCCCATGCCCATGCGGATGCGCATCACGACCACGATCATGGACCGGCCCACAATCATGACCATGGGCACGATCACCACGCCCACGATCACGAGCATGGGCACGACCATGAGCACGCCCATGCTCACACCCATGAGCATGGCCCCGGCTGCGCCTGCGGGCATGCCCACGATCATGACCACGCTCACGACCATGCCCATGCCGGCGAACGGCACGGCCATCGGCATGGCTGATGGCGGCATTCGGGCCGTGCCGGAGGGGGATGCGTCAACCGGGGTCGCCGTCCATGCGGCGGTGTCGGGTCCGGACGGGACGCCGCGCGCCGCATCGGCCGGTCTGCTCGATCTGATGGTCTGGCTGTCGCCGGCCTTCCCGGTCGGCGGCTTCACCTATTCGCACGGGCTGGAATGGGCGATCGAGGATGGCAGCGTCGCCACCGCGCCGGACCTTGAGGCTTGGCTCGCCGACGTGCTGCGCCACGGCGCCGGCCGCAACGACGCGATCCTGTTCGCCGCCGCCTGGCGGGCCGCTGCCGGCGGCGACGTCGCCGCCCTGGCGGATGTCGTCGAACTCGCCGCCGCGCTGCAGCCGACCCGCGAGCGGCGGCTGGAGGCGAGCCAGCAGGGCGCGGCCTTCGTCAAGGCGGTCACGGATGCCTGGCCGCACGACGCGATGGCGGCCCTGGTCGCGGCGCTGCAGGCGCGCTTCGGCACGGTGCCCTGGACCTATGCGGTCGCCGTCGCCACGGCCTCGGCCGCGCATGGCATCGCGCTCGCCGACGCGCTGCCGGCGACCCTGCAGGCCTTCGCCGCCAATGTCATCTCGGCCGGCGTGCGCGCCATCCCGCTCGGCCAGACCGACGGCCTGCGCATCCTGCGCCGGCTCGGCCCGGTCGTCTCGGCGGTGGCGGCGGAAGGCCAGGTCGCCGGCCTGGACGATCTGGGCGGGGCCGCGGTCCGGGCCGACATCGCCAGCATGAAACACGAAACCCAGTATACGAGGCTGTTCCGCTCATGACCGTCGCCGCTTCCGCAATCACCCGTCCGGCGGTGAAATCCCCCCACGGCCCGTTGCGTGTCGGCATCGGCGGACCGGTCGGGTCCGGCAAGACGGCGCTGATGGATGCGCTGTGCAAGAGCCTGAAGAACCGGTTCGATCTCGCCGCGATCACCAACGACATCTACACCAAGTGGGATGCCGACTATCTGGTCCGCTCCGGCGCCCTGCCGGCCGAACGGATCATGGGCGTGGAGACGGGCGGCTGCCCGCACACCGCCATCCGCGAGGATGCCTCGATCAATCTCGCCGCCGTCGCCGAGATGCGCGCTCGCTTCCCCGCTCTCGACCTGATCCTAATCGAATCGGGCGGCGACAATCTGGCCGCGACCTTTTCGCCGGAACTGGCCGACATCACCATCTACGTCATCGACGTGGCCGCGGGGGAGAAGATCCCGTCCAAGGGCGGGCCGGGCATCACCCGCTCTGATCTCCTGGTCATCAACAAGATCGACCTCGCCCCGATGGTCGGCGCCTCGCTCGACGTGATGGAGCGCGACGCGCGCCGGATGCGCGGCAGCCGGCCCTTCGTCTTCACCAACATCAAGACCGGCCAGGGCGTCGCCGAGGTCGAGGCCTTCGTCACCGCCGCCGGCGGCCTGGCCTGACGGCGGTCTGGGCCGAGCGCGGCCCGGGCGGGCCGCCACGCGGGCTCCTGACGCGATCCGTCGGTAGCCGCATGCCATAGAAGGGACTTGCCGCGATGGAGGTCTCGATGGGGCACGACAGGACGGATGCCGAGGCGGGCTCGGGTGGGCGGCGGATCGCCGAAATGCCCAATCTGGGTCCGGCCATGGAGCGCTGGCTGGGCGAGGTCGGCATCCGCTCCGAGGTCGACCTGATCGCGATCGGGGCCGTCGACGCCTTCCGCCGGCTGCGCTTCGCCTTCGGCCGGCGCGTGACGCTGAACGCGCTCTACGGCATGGCGGCCGCGCTCGAGCGACGTCCCTGGACTGATCTCAGCCTCGACGAAAAGCGGCGGCTGGCGGCTGCGGCCGGGGTGGATGTGAGCCCTTGCCGGCCTGCCGGCAAAAAATAATCGCGCATCGCAGCGCCGAAAGATTTCGTTTACGAGGATCTGCGATTGTCTGCCTCGGCGGGGATCGAAGGTTTTGCGTGCCCTCGCCCCCTTCATGGGGTGTCGCCGATGGATATGGTTTCGCTCGCGACCACGATGAGCGTCGCCAAGACAGTATCCCGAGCGGAGATCATCGCCGCGAAGATGATCAAGGACAACGCCGAAAGCGGCAAGGCTGTCGCCGATCTGCTTCAGTCATCTCAAGAAAATCTTCAGGCGTTGACGGCCGCCACCGGCCAGCCGGGCGCGCTCCTTGACGTCACAGTGTGACAAGCACTCACCTTTTACCCGACAATGACGGCGTGGCGCATCACGGCGTCATGGCGGCGGTGATCAGCTTCACGGCATCCGCGTGATCCCATTCGGCCGGGCCGTTCATGGTGCCGATCTCGCAGCCGTCGGGACCGACCAGCATGGTGGTCGGCATGCCGCGCGAACGGCCGCGCTGCTGCAGGGTCTTGAACAGGCCGATGCTCGGATCGGCATACCAGCCGAGCTTCTCGATCTTGGTATCCTGCAGGAATCGCTTCGGCTTGTCCGGATCCTTGGTGTCGAGGTTGACCGCCACGACCTGGAAGTCCTTCGAGCCGAGCTGACCCTGCAGGCGGTCGAGCGCCGGCATTTCGAGCCGGCAGGGCACGCACCATGTCGCCCAGAGATTGAGCAGCACGGTCCGGCCGCGGAAGTCGGCGAGGCGCATCGGCTGCCCGTCCGGCCCGGTGAAGGTCAGGTCGGCGACGGACAGGGGGCTGGAGGCCGGGATCAGGGAGGCGACATGGCCGCGGGCGAGCGGGGCGATCCGGCTCGCCGCCGCGGTCGATTGCGTGCATCCGGCCTCCGCCGCGGCGTTGCGCTCGAAGCCTCCGATCCCGTATATCGCCCCCACCGCGAGTGCCGCGCCGACCGCGAGCGCTCCGATCACCAGGACCAGCGTCTTCGGGGATTTCCTCGGGAGTTCGGTCATCGCGTCATCCGGAATTCTCGTCCGGCGCCCGCACGGGGCGGCCGGCCGCGGCCAATCGAGGTGGATCCATGTCTAATCGCATGTGGGGCGGACGGTTTTCGAGCGGACCCGATGCGGTCATGGAGGAGATCAACGCTTCCATCGGCTTCGACAAGAAGCTTTATGCCCAGGACATCCGCGGCTCCAAGGCCCATGCGGCCATGCTGGCCGCCCAGGGCATCATTGCCGCGGACGATGCCGACAAGATCGCGGCCGGTCTAGACACGATCCTGTCAGAGATCGAGAGCGGCACCTTCGAATTCAAGCGCAGCCTGGAAGACATCCACATGAACGTGGAGTCCCGGCTTGCCGAACTGATCGGGCCCGCGGCCGGCCGCCTGCACACGGCGCGCTCGCGCAACGACCAGGTCGCCGTCGACGTGAAGCTCTGGGTGCGCGACACGCTCGACCATATCGACGGCCAGATCGCCGATCTGATGACCGCCCTCGCCGAACGTGCGGCCGAGCATGCCGGCACGGTGATGCCGGGCTTCACGCATCTGCAGTCGGCCCAGCCGGTGACCTTCGGCCACCACATGCTGGCCTATGTCGAGATGCTTGCCCGCGACCGCGGCCGGATGCGCGATGCGCGCGCCCGGCTCAACGAATGCCCGCTCGGCGCGGCCGCTCTGGCCGGCACCTCCTTCCCGATCGATCGCCACCGGACCGCCGCCGCGCTCGGCTTCGACCGGCCGACCGCCAATTCGCTCGACAGCGTCGCCGACCGCGATTTCGCCCTCGAGGCGCTGTCGGCCGCCTCGATCGCCGCCATGCACCTGTCTCGGCTGGCCGAGGAGATCGTCATCTGGACCTCCGCCCAGTTCCGCTTCGTGAAGCTCTCCGACAAGTTCACGACCGGCTCGTCGATCATGCCGCAGAAGCGCAATCCGGACGCGGCCGAGCTGGTGCGCGCCAAGACCGGCCGCATCGTCGGCTCGCTCAACGCGCTGACCATGATCATGAAGGGCCTGCCGCTGACCTATTCGAAGGACATGCAGGAGGACAAGGAGCAGATCTTCGACGGGCTCGAATCGCTCTCCCTGGCGCTCGCCGCCATGACCGGCATGGTCCGCGACCTGGTGCCCGATCCGGCCGTGCTGAAGGCCGCCGCCGGTTCCGGCTACGCCACTGCGACCGATCTTGCCGACTGGCTGGTGCGGCGTCTCGGCATCCCGTTCCGCGAAGCCCATCACGTCACCGGCCGCATCGTCGCGCTGGCCTCCTCGCGCGATGTCGGACTGGATCAGGTGACGCTCGCCGAAATGCAGGCGATCCATGCCGGCATCACCGACGAGGTCTATTCGGTGCTGACGGTCGAGCGTTCGGTCGCCAGCCGGACGAGCTTCGGCGGAACGGCGCCGGACAATGTGGCGCGCGAGGCAGCCGGGTGGCTTGCCCGTCTCAAGGGCGGCGGCACACGCTGAGCGCCATTCGCCGAAAGCGCGACCGGCATGATGCGTTTCCGTCGAAATGCGTCATGGTCTGGTCTATGATCCGCCGCGTCGTCCTGTCCTACAGACCCGTCGTCCGAGTTCCGAAGCCATGCGCCACGCCCGACCGGCCCTCGCTCTCGCGGCCCTTCTCGTCGCGGCCCTCAGCCTCGGCGCCTGCGGCCGGCGCGGGGAACCGCAATTCACGCCCGATCAGCCGACAAACGGCGAGGTCAGCCTGTCCGGCCCGAAATCCAGCGAGCCGGTCAAGCCGAAGCGGGATTTCATCCTCGATCCCCTGCTCGGGCCGCGGATCCACAAGCCCGAAGACGAGTGACCGGCCGGGGCGGAACCCGACCGGCACTAGCCGGGCCGGTCGGCGCCGGGACGCATCCATTCGCTCCGAGCCCTATTTGAACTCGATTTTCGAGAAGGCGTCGGTCTCGCCCATGACATTGCCTTCGCCGTCGACCTGCTTGCCCTGCGTGATGGTGACGCGGACGGCCTTGCCGATCAGCTTTTTCGGGATCTGCGTTTCGTCGTTCCAGGGCTCGCAGGCCTTGGCGGTGCACAGCCCGGTCAGCTTGCGGCCGCCGCTGCGGATGGTCAGGTAGCAGTTGTCGCCGCATTCGAAGGACAGGATGGTGCCTTCCGCCGTGCGGGCCGGCTTGGCCCCTGCGGCAAGGGCGAGCGGCGCCGCCGACAGAAGGAGGGCGACGGCAAGGGCGATTCGCATGGGGACCTCTCAGGCTTCCGGTGGGTTCGGGCGCGCAGCCTACAGGCTCGTTCGGTGCCGGCAAGGCGGCCGCGATGGCCGCCGCGGGCCGGCACCGGCCGGGATCGGGGCGTGCCCGTCGGCAGGCGCTTGATATCGTTCGGTCGCCCTCTCCCCGCCAAGGTCAGCCGCCGGTCATGCCGGGATCGTGAGCCCGCTCGGCGGCCGGGTCGGTGGACGCGGGACGCCAAGTGTGGAACATTTTCGTGAGCCGGCGGCGCTCGGGGGAGCGCCGGCCGATGGGATCGGACCGGGGGGAGACTGGGGCGAGGTGCCCCGAGCGAGGAGAGGTCGTTGACGACGCGCCCGACCGAAGACCAAGCCCGTGACGGCGGCCACCCGGCCGGATCCGAAATGCTTTCCGACAGCCTCGATCGCCGCATTTCCGTTGCCGTGCGGCACGCGCGCCTCGCGCTCCTTTGGGAGGATCTCTGGCCCCGGCTCGCCTGGCCGGCCGGCGTGCTGGCCGCCTTCGTCGCCGTCTCCTGGCTGGGTCTGTGGCTCGCCGTGCCGGATGCGGTGCGGCTGGCGCTTGTCGGCCTGTTCGGCGTCGCGCTGCTGACCTCCCTGCTCGCTTTCCGCGGCTTCCGCCCGCCGAGCCGTGATCGCGCGCTCGCCCGCGTCGAAGCCGTCTCCGGCTATCGTCATCGCCCCCTGGCAGCCTGGGAGGACCGGCTGCCGCCGCAGGCCGACGCCGTCGCGCAGGCGCTCTGGGCGGCCCATCGCGCCCGCCTGTCGCGCAGCCTCGACCGCATGGATGCGGGATTGCCGCATCCCGGGCTCGCCCGGCGCGACCGCTATGCGCTCCGCACCGGTCTCGGGCTGGTCGTCTTCGTCTCGCTGTTCACCGGCGCGGGCGAACGGGTTCCGCGGATCACGGCGGCCTTTTCCGGCGCGGGATTGCCCGCCGTGGCGCCGGCCCGGCTCGATGCCTGGGTCACCCCGCCCGCCTATACGGGCCGTGCGCCCGTCTATCTGACCGGTGATACCCCGCCGGCGGCCGAACCGGACGGGTCGATCCGCGTGCCGGAAGGCAGCGTCATCGTGGTCCGGGCGCCGTCTTCCGGCCGCACCGGGGCGGATGTCGCGGTTTCGGTCAAGACCTCCAAGGGGATCGTTGCCGTCGCCCGCAAGGAGCCCGACGCCAAGGATGGCGCCGTCGTCAAGGCAGCCGCCCGGCCCGGCGAGACGAGCCCCGAGGTGCCGGCGGATTTCGAGCATGCGTTGGCCGAGGCTGCGACCGTGACGGTCGCGCGCGGCGACCGCGCGGCGGCCGAGTGGCGCTTCTCGGTCGATCCCGATCAGGCCCCGACCATCCGCCTGCTGGATCGCCCTGAGGTGCAGCGCACCGGCGCCGTCAAGCTCGCCTACGAGGTCTCCGACGATTACGGCGTCGCCGCTGCCGAGGCGCAGTTCGAGCCGGCCGCCGACAGCTTCAAGATCGCCTCGACCGCGCAGGCGGTGCGCCCGCTGGTCGGTCCGCCCGAATTCCCGCTGACCCTGCCGCAGGGCCGCGCCAAGACCGGCCAGGCGCAGACCTTCCGCGATCTTGCCAACCACCCCTGGGCGGGGGCGACCGTCCGCATGGTGCTGGTCGCCCGCGACGACGCCGGCAAGGAGGGGCGCTCGGCGCCGACCGAGTTCAAGCTGCCGGCCAAATCCTTCACCAAGCCGCTGGCCCGCGCGCTCGTCGAGCAGCGGCGCATGCTCGCGCTCGATGCCAATCGTGCGCCGCGGGTGACCGACGCCGTCGATGCGCTGATGATCGCGCCGGAGAAGTTCTACGAGAAGGCGGCCGACTATCTCGGCGTGCGGATGGTCCATCGGTCGCTCGTCAACGCCCGTTCCGACGATGACCTGAAGGCCGCGCTCGATCTGATGTGGGCGGTTGCGCTCGGCATCGAGGACGGCGATCTGTCGGCCGCCGAGAAGGCGCTGCGCGACGCCCAGGAGGCGCTCAAGAAGGCGCTGGAGAACGGCGCCTCCGAGCAGGAGATCGCCAAGCTGACGCAAGAGTTGCGCGAGGCGCTCGATCGCTATCTGCGCGAACTGGCTCAGCGTGCACAACAGAATCCGCAGGCCCGCCTGCCGACGGATCCGAACCAGCGCACCATGCGCAAACAGGATCTCGACCGGATGCTGAACCGGATCGAGGATCTCGCCCGGACCGGTTCGCGCGACGCCGCCAAGCAGATGCTGTCGCAGTTGCAGCAGATGCTGGAGAACCTGCAGGCCGGACGGCCGCAGCAGGGCCAGCAGGGCGAGCAGAACGAGACCTCCGAGGCGCTCGACCGCCTCGGCGAGATGATCCAGCGCCAGCAGCAGCTGATGGACCGGACGCACCGGACCGATCCGCGCAACCGCCAGAGCCAGAACCGCCGCGGGCAGCAGCAGGGCGAAAAGCCCATGACGCCCGAGGAATTCGCCCAGGCCATGCGCGAACTGCGCGACAAGCAGAAGGAATTGCAGCAGGCCCTGCGCGAGTTGCAGGACAAGATGCAGCAGCAGGGCATGGGCCGGCAGGGCCAGGAAGGCAAGCAGGGCCAGCAGGGTCGCCAGGGTCAGCAGGGCCGTCAGCCCGGCCGCGGCCAGCAGGGCGAGCGCGGCCAAGGTCAGGGTCAGGCGCAAGGGCAGGGCGAGGGGCCGCTCGGCGAGGCCGACGAGGCGATGGGCGAGGCCGGCGAATCGCTCGGCCAGGGCCGCACCGGCCGGGCCACCGACGCCCAGGGTCGCGCCCTCGACGCCATGCGCCAGGGCGCGCGCGAACTCGCCGACCAGCTCGCCCAGAGCCAGGGGCAGGGCCAGCCCGGCGTCGGCCCGGAAGGCCAGTCGTCGATGAACGACGACCCGCTCGGCCGCCCACGCCGCCATGACGGCCCGGACTATTCCAACACCGTCAAGGTGCCCGACGAGATCGACGTGCAGCGCGCCCGCCGCATCCTGGAAGACATCCGCCGCCGCCTCGGCGAGAATTCCCGCCCGCAATTCGAGTTGGAGTATCTGGAGCGGCTGCTCAGGAGCGAGTGAGGGGCGAATCGATGGCTGAGACACAGAAGGATTTTCGAGCCATCCTGATTGAAGCTGACGTGCCAAGGCGTCTTGACGAGCTGGCTGCCAGGCTTCGCACTATCCTTCCTAGTAATCTTTCAGTGTCTGATCATGATCTATGGAGTCGTAATGACGCGACAATATGGATTGAAGGGTTCTCGAGCTGGTGTCGCCTGCAATTGAAAATGAATGATATTTTAGGTAGTTCTCTTATTAAGATTAATATCAGATGTTGGGATAATAAATATGAGTTTATTCATAACGTAAGTCGGATTGGTTTTGCACCGAAAGCAATATCTTCGAGGCCATATGTCGGCTTCAATGATCGATCGGAGATCCCAATCGACGATGTATGTGCTGTTGCCCGTGAAGTGATGTGGCACATCGCGAATTTGCTGAAGTTGACGGAATTCCATGTTTGACGCGTCTATAAATCTTTAAACTGGATTGCGACATGGCCGTGACGCATCGCCGTTAGCAGGCGTCAAGCACAGGCGCCACACTGGTCCCGTCCAATCCGGGAGCCGCCGCCATGAGCCGCATTCGTGATGCCGCGTTGAACCGTCCGCTGAACGAGCCGGTGCTTCTCGATGCGGCGACCGAGCCGGTCGAGGCGGCGCCGCTCGGGCTCGACATCCGGGCGCGGATCGCGGAGATCGACGAGGCGCGGCTGCGCAAGGACCGGCTCGCCCGGCTGCGGCGCGAACTGGCCAAGCGCGACTATGCCGGCGCTCTGCTCAGCGATCCGATGAACATCCGCTACGCGACCGGCTCGCGCAACATGGCGGTCTGGACCATGCACGCGCCCGGCCGCTACGTCTTCGTGGCCACCGACGGGCCGGTGGTGATGTTCGAGTTCGGCACCACCCGCCACCTGACCGAGGGGCTCGACACGATCGACGACCTGCGCACCTCGATCCCGTGGTTCTATTTCCTGGCCGGCCCGCGCACCGAGGAGAAGACCGCGCTCTGGGCCAACGAGATCATCGCGCTGATGGCCGAGCACGGCGCCGGCAACCGCCGCCTCGCCGTCGACCGCTGCGAGCCCTGGGGGGCGCAGCGCCTAGTCGATGCCGGCATCCGTCTCTACGATGCGCAGGAGCCGCTCGAACAGGCGCGCATGATCAAGACGCCGGACGAGATCATGTGCCTGCAGCTGTCCATGGATGTCTGCGACATCGCCGTCGACCGCATCCGCCGGGCGCTGCGGCCGGGCCTGACCGAGAACCAGGTCTGGTCGATCCTGCACGAGACCAACATCGCCCATGACGGCGAATGGATCGAATGCCGCCTGCTGGCCTCCGGCGAGCGCACCAATCCGTGGTTCCAGGAATGCGGCAACCGGGAGATCCAGGCGGGCGACATCGTCGCCTTCGACACCGACATGGTCGGGCCGTTCGGCTATCTGGCCGATATCTCGCGCAGTTTCGTCTGCCCCGACAAGCGCCCGAGCGCCGACCAGCGCGCGCTCTACGAGATCGCGCAGGAGCAGGTGCTGACCAATATCGAGCTGATCCGGCCGGGCCTCGGCTTCCGCGATTTCTCCGAGCGCTGCTGGGCCGTGCCGGAAGCCTATGTGCCCAACCGCTACATGATGATGATCCACGGCGTCGGCTTCGTCGACGAATACCCGACCGTCGCCTATCTGGAGGACTATGCCGACTGGGGCTACGACGGCCATTTCGAGGAGAACATGGTCGTCTGCGTCGAAAGCTATATCGGCGCGGTCGGGGGCCGGGAGGGCGTCAAGCTCGAACAGCAGGTGCTGATCACCGCCAACGGCGCCGTGCCGATGTCGCGTGCGCCGTTCGTCGACGCGATGGAGCCGTAGCGGTCGCAGGCGGCCCCGCGTGATCGTCGCCGGGTGCTCAGCTTGGACCCGGGACCGCAGCGTCGAAACCGAAGGCGCCGCCGCGCAGGAGCGCGAGCAGCCGATCGATTCGTTCCGCGATTTCCGCGTCTGACGGTGGGCGGCCGAGTCCGATCAGCATCTTGAAGGCAAAGTCGCCGACCGTGGCGCCGAGCAGGATCCGGCCCAGTTCCAGGTCTGCGGGTCCTCGGATCAATCCCCGTTCGTGCAGCTTCGAAAGGACATCGACCACGATCTTCTCGGCCTGGTCGATGCCGCGTTCGCGCGTGCTCTCGGCAATCTCCGGAGCATGCGGGGCCTCGGCGATGACGAGCCTGGCCAGGGCCAGTTGGCGCGGGTTGAGCAGGACCGCTGAAAGCTCTTTTAAGACATTTCGTATAACGTCCGAGCCGTCGACATCATGATCGTCGTCATTCACCATGTATCTTGGTAGCGCTCCGATCGCCACGTCGATCAGTTCCGCAAAGAGAGCCTGTTTGTTCTCGAAGAAGAGGTAGATCGTTTTCTTCGACATGCCGCAGGAGCGTGCCACGTCGTCCATACTAGTCGCGGCGTAGCCGTTGGCGAAAAACAGGTCCTCGGCGGCAGCCAGGATCCGTTGCCGACGCTCCGCATCGGACAATGCCGGCGGGCGACCGGATTTTCGCCGGTCTCGGGGAGGTGATGCAGGTGCTTCCATCATCCCTTGACATTTGGAAACCGATCGGTTTCTGTCAATACGGAAACTTACCGGTTTCTAAAAGTTTCGCATGCCTCGCGCCGTGAAATCCGGCGCCGACGCCCTTCGGACTGGATTCCGATCGGAGAGAAAAATGTCAGTGATCATTCGAATGGCGTTGATCGGCCTGTCCGTCGTCGCGGCCCCGCTTCTGGCGGCGTGCCAACCGGACACGTCCGCCCGCTCGTCGCCGCCGCGCACCGTCCGCATCGCCGCAGTCCGTCCTGTCCATGTCGATCAGACGGTGACGCTGACCGGGACGATCGCCGCCCGCACCGAGACCGCCACTTCGTTCCGCACGAGCGGGCGGATCGTGGAACGGCTCGTCGATGTCGGCGATCATGTCCGAAAGGGTCAGGTGCTGGCCCGTCTCGATACCCGGACCCAGGTCGCCGACGTTCAGTCCGCGCAGGCCGGTGTGGTCGCCGCCGACGCGCAAGTCCGCCAGACGACGGCGGCCTTCGAGCGGTCTCAATCGCTGTTCGCCCAGGGTTTCGCCACGCGGCGCGATTTCGACCAGGCCAACAGGGCGATGAAGGTTGCGCAAGCCAATGCCGATTCGGCGCGCGCGCAGCTGGCCAGCGCCGAGGAGACGCTCTCCTTCGCCGAGTTGAAGGCGGATGCGGACGGCATCGTCACGTCGCGGCTGCTAGATGTCGGCGAGACCGCACAGGCCGCCAGCACCATGTTCTCGATTGCCTGGGACGGGCCGCGCGACGCGCTGTTCGACATCTACGAGGGCCTGCTTCTGGACGGCAGGACCGCCGAGCCGGTCGAGGTCGTCGTGCGCCTGGTTGCCGATGCCGCCGTGATGGCCAAGGGGCCGGTGCGCCAGGTGGCTCCGACCGTCGATGCCCAAACCGCGACGGTCCGCGTCAAGGTCGGCCTCGACGACGTGCCCGCCCGCATGACGCTCGGCGCGGCGGTGAGCGGCACGGGCCGCATCGCGTCGCCGATGGTCTTCGTGCTGCCTGCGGCCGCACTCACCTCCGACGACGGCAAGCCGGCCGTATGGGTCCTCGACCCGGCGACCCGCAGCGTCACGCCGCGCGCCGTCGTCGTCCGCTCCTATGGGGCCGACACCGTGATCGTGGACGGTGGCCTCTCGGAGGGAGAGAAGATCGCGATCGACGGCACCAAGTTGCTGCGGCCCGGACAGACTGTCGCCACTGCAGAGGAGACGGCATCCCGATGATCCGACCTTTTCTTATCGTCGGGCTGATGCTGCCGCTCGTTGCCTGCGGGGCCGAGGAACACAAGGCCGAGGCGCCGATCCGGCCGGTGAAGTTCACCGTGATCAAGCCGTTTCGCGATCAGGCTCAGGTCTTCACCGGGGTGGTCCAGCCTCAGGTCAGTACGGATCACAGCTTCCGTCTTCTCGGCCGGATCGTCAGCCGGCCCGTCGATGTCGGCGATACGGTGACCAAGGGCATGCTCCTCGCCACGCTCGATACACCCGTGCTGCAGAAGTCGGTCGACGCCGCCCAGGCGGCGCTGACCGGGGCGAATGCGACGCTTGCCAATGCCATCGGCGCGGAATCGCGGCAACGCATGCTGCGCCAGACGAACACGGCTTCCCAGGCCGACCTTGATTCCGCCGAGGAGTCCCTGCAGACGGCGCGGTCGGCGGCGGTCCAGGCCGCGGCTGCGCTCGAGAAAGCAAACGAGCAGCTCGGCTACGCACGTCTGGTTGCCGAGTTCGATGGCGTGGTGACGGCCGTCTCGGCCAATGCCGGTCAGGTCGTCGCCGCCGGGCAGGGGGTGGTCAGGGTCGCGAGCCCCGATCTGCGCGATGCGGTCGTCGACCTGCCGGATACGCTGGTCGGCCGGCTGAAGCTTGGCGAACCCTTCCGGGTCGCCCTGCAGCTGAAGCCCAGCATCCAGGCGGACGGCGTCGTGCGCGAGGTGGCACCGCTCGCCGACGCGGCCACCCGGTCGCGCCGGGTCAAGATCGCCCTGCAGAATCCCGGCGAGAGTTTCAGACTCGGATCGATCGTCAGCGTGCCGTTTCCGGGCGAGGACGCCGCCTTTCTGGCCTTGCCGAAGACCGCCGTGCTGGAGCTGGACGGGACGACCCGGGTTTGGGTCGTGCCCATGGACGGCGATCGCGTGACGGCACGACCGGTCAAGATCAGACCGGCACCTGACGGCCAATGGGTCGTGCTGGAAGGATTGAAGGAGGGCGAGCGGGTGGTGACGGCCGGCGTGAACAGCCTCGTCGAAGGTCAACGGGTCAAGATGGACGGAGCAGTGCGATGAAGGGCTTCAATCTCTCGGCCTGGGCACTGAACCACCGTTCGTTGCTTTGGTATTTCATGCTGGTCTTCTCGCTGGCGGGGTTCTTTTCCTATCTGAACCTCGGGCGGGAGGAGGATCCGTCCTTCACCATCAAGACCATGATCATTTCCGCCTCCTGGCCGGGCGCCACCGTCGAGGAAACCATCAAGCAGGTCACCGAGCGGATCGAGAAGAAGCTCGAGGAGTTGCCGCAGCTCGACTATACCCGCAGCATGTCGGTGGCGGGTCGGACGGTCATCTTCGTCAATCTGCGCGACACGACCAAGGGCAGGGACGTGCCGAACGTCTGGGCGCGGGTGCGCAACATCGTCGCCGACATCAAGTCCGATCTGCCCAGCGGCGTGGTCGGGCCGGCTTTCAACGACGATTTCGGCGACGTGTTCGGCAACATCTATGCCTTCACGGCCGACGGCTTCAGCCAGCGCGAACTGCGCGACTATGTCGAGGATGCGCGCTCCAAGATCCTGACCGTGAACAATGTCGGCAAGGTCGATCTGGTCGGAGCCGAAGACGAGGTGATCTTTCTGGAATTCTCGCCGCGGCAACTCGCCGCCTATGGCATTTCCCAGTCGACCGTGGTCCAGACCCTCCAGGCGCAGAATGCCGTCACGCCCTCGGGCGTGATCCAGACCGGGGCCGACCGGGTCAGCGTGCGGGTCAGCGGGCAATTCGCCTCCGAGGAAAGCCTGCGCAACATCAACCTGCGCGTCAACGACCGGTTCTTCCGGCTGTCCGATGTGGCAACCATCACGCGCGGCTATGCCGATCCGCCCGACACCCTGTTCCGCTTCAACGGCAAGCCGGCCATCGGTCTGGCGGTCGGCATGAAAAGCGGTGCCAACCTACTGGCCTTCGGCAAGGCTCTCGAAACCGAGATCGAGCGGATCGAGGCCGAATTGCCGATCGGCATCTCGGTCCACCTCGTCTCCGATCAACCGAAGGTCGTTGAAGAGGCGGTGTCGGGCTTCACCAAGGCACTGTTCGAAGCCGTGGCCATCGTGCTGGTGGTCAGCTTCGTCAGCCTGGGTGTGCGTGCCGGACTGGTCGTTGCGGTGGCGATCCCGCTGGTGCTCGCCATGACCTTCATCATCATGGAATATGCCGGCATCTCCCTGCAGCGCATCTCGCTCGGCGCCCTGATCATCGCGCTCGGGCTTCTGGTCGACGATGCCATGATCGCGGTCGAGATGATGGTCGCGCGGCTGGAGGCCGGGGACGACCTCAAGAAGGCGGCGACCTACGTCTATACCTCCACGGCCTTTCCGATGCTGACGGGGACACTGGTCACGGTCGCGGGCTTCATCCCGGTCGGATTGAACAACAGCAATGCCGGCGAGTTCACCTTCACGCTCTTCGTGGTCATCGCCACGTCGCTCGTGCTGTCCTGGATCGTCGCGGTTCTGTTCACGCCGCTTCTCGGCGTCGCCATCCTGCCGAAGACCATGAAACAGCATCACGGCTCGAAAGGCCCGTTCGGGGTGGCCTTCGCGGCCGTCCTCGATGTCTGCATGCGCTGGCGCTGGCTGACCATCGGCGGAACCCTCGTCGCCTTCGTGGTCTCCGTCTACTGCATGCAGTTCGTGCAGCAGCAGTTCTTCCCCTCGTCGGACAGAACCGAACTGATTGTCGACTGGAACCTGCCGCAGAGCGCTTCCATTGCCGAGACGTCCGCCCAGGTGGCGCGGTTCGAGCAGGAGCAGCTGACCGGAAATGCCGATATCGTTCGCTGGTCGAGCTATATCGGCGAAGGCGCCAAGCGCTTCCTGCTCTCCTTCGACGTCCAGCCCAGCAGTCCGTCTTTTGCTCAGACCGTGATCATCGCCAAGGACATCGAGGCCCGGAACCGTCTGAAGATCAAGTTCTCGGAATATCTTCAGAAGACGTTCCCGAACACCGATGCCTACGTGAAGCTGCTGGATATCGGGCCTCCGGTCGGGCGTCCGGTCGCCTACCGGGTCAGCGGGCCGGACATCCGCAAGGTCCGCGAGATCTCGATGGCGTTCGGCAGCGTCATGGCGAGCAATCCGCATCTGGGTGAGATCATCTTCGACTGGAGCGAACCCGCGCGCGTCGTGAAGGTCGACGTGATGCAGGATCGCGCCCGGCAGTTGGGTATCTCCTCGGAGACGATCGCCTCCTTGCTGAACGGAATCGTCGGCGGGACGACGGTCACGCAGGTGCGCGACGACGTCTATCTCATCGACATCGTCGGCCGGGCCGTCGCGGCGGAACGCAGTTCGGTGGAGGGTCTGGCGAGCCTGCAGCTGCCGACCTCCGATGGTCGTTCCGTCCCGCTCGCCGCCGTGGCGACCTTCCGCTACGAGGTCGAGCAGCCGGTCGTCTGGACGCGGTCGCGCGTGCCGACCGTGACGGTACAGGCGGGGATCAAGGACGGCCTCCAGCCGGCTACGGTGGTTCAGGCTCTCGAACCGAAGGTCGCGGCGTTCAAGGCGGCATTGCCCGCCGGCTATCGCATCGAGATCGGCGGTTCCGTCGAGGCGAGCGCCCAGAGCCAGGGGCCGATTGCGGCCGTCGCGCCGTTGATGCTGTTCACCATGGCGACGATCCTGATGATCCAGTTGCAGAGCTTCAGCCGGCTGTTTCTGGTCTTTGCCGTCGCCCCGCTGGCGATCATCGGCGTCGTCGCCGCGCTCCTGCCGAGCGGTGCGCCGATGGGCTTCGTGGCCATCCTGGGCGTGCTGGCCCTGATCGGGATCCTGATCCGCAACTCGGTCATTCTCGTGGACCAGATCGAGACCTTGCGGACCGAGGGGATGGACGCCTGGAATGCCGTCCGGGAGGCGACTGAGCAGCGGATGCGGCCGATCCTGCTGACCGCCGCCGCCGCGAGCTTCGCGCTCATTCCCATCGCGCGCGAAATCTTCTGGGGGCCGATGGCCTACGCGATGATGGGCGGCATCATCGTCGGCACGGTTCTGACCTTGCTGTTCCTGCCGGCGCTCTATGTCGCCTGGTTCCGCATCAAACCCGCGCCCGCGCCGGCGGAGCATTCGTCGGACGGCCATGCGCCGGACGCCGATCGGCTCGCATCCTGAACGCAATCGCATCCGGCGCGGGCCGGCGGATGCGCGTCGGGGCTGGGGACATTCGGGGGGATCAGACGGGTCGGGAGGGCGGCAACCGCCGCCCTCAGGCGACCGCGACTTTCGAACCTGGCGGGGCCAGTGCGGCGCCGACCGCGCGGCGGATATCGGCCAGGCTGAAAGGCTTCAGGACCACGTCGCGAACCAGATGGTCGAGCCCATGAGCGCGTTCGCGCTGATCGGCATAGCCGGTCATCAGGAGAAGCGGCAGGTCGGGGAAGTCGCGCGCAGAATTCAGCGCCAGTGCGATCCCATCCATGACCGGCATTTTGATATCCGACACGATCAGGTCGAAGGCGCCCTTCTCGCGGCGCAGGACCTCCAGCGCCGTGGCGCCATCTTCGGTGGGCAGGACCGCATGCCCGTCGAACTCCAGCGCGCGCTTGACGAAAGCGCGCACGGAATCGTCGTCCTCTACGAGGAGTATGCGCGCCATGGCGACGCTCCTTGCCGGCCGAATCAGCCCCCCTCCCTTACATACCCGATAAAGGGCAATTCGCGGAAGGCGTGACCCGCATCCATGCCATAGCCGACCACGAACTTGTCCGGGCAGACGAAGCCGACGAAATCGGCCTCGATCGGGGCGACGCGCTTGCCCGGCTTGTCGAGCAGCACCGCGACGCCGACGCGGGCGGCGCCGCGCTCCGCAATGGTCTGCTTGGCATAGGCCAGCGTCCGGCCGGATTCCAGGATGTCGTCGACCAGCAGGACGTTGCGACCCTGCACGGCGGTCTCGATGTCGCGGATCACGGTGACCACGCCCGAGGATGTGGTGCCTTCCCGGTAGCTCGACAGCGACATGAAATCGACTTCCGGCGAGATGCCGGCGAAATGCAGCGCTCGGATCAGGTCGGCGGCGAAGACGAAGCTGCCCTTCAATACGGCCACGACAAGCACGTTATCGACATAGCCGGCATCGTGGATCTCGCGGGCCAGGGCGGCATTGCGTCCGGCGATCGCCTCGGCCGGAAACAGGACTTCGATATCGGATGTCTTCATGGATGGGCTGCCTGCCGGCTCCTGCGTTCGGTAAAGCGGATCTGCACGTCGCGCGCATCGTCGGGTGGGGCGGCGAGGCGGGTTCGGAAGCGCACGCTAGCACCGGGCGATACCGAAGTGGCCTTCGGATCGACCGACCAGGCGTAGATTTCCTGTCGATCGTCGCCACGCAGGGCGAGCCGGATCGAAGGCAGCGGACGAGCCGAATCGGTCGGATTGCTGATCTCGCCTTCGACGACCAGCACGGGCTGGCCGCTCTCCAACTCGCGGATGGTCTCGATCTTTTGGAAGACGAGGCCGCGCAGGTTCACCTCGAAGCCGATCGCCCGGTAGAGCCCGGCCATGCTCGGCATGGCCTCCACGATGGCCGCGCGCATCACGATGGTGGCGAGCGGCAGCAGGATCGCGAGGCCGAACAGCGCAAGGCCGATCCAGGGCTTGGCGGCGGTGTAGCTGGCCCGATAGTCGAGATTGGGCAGGCGGATGCGCCGCTTCTGCGGCCGCTTCACGCGGATCGACGGCCGCTTGGCGAGGCTTTCGACATCGCCGTGGCCTTCGGCCTTGGCGGTCGGTTCCGGCACGCGTCCGTCGCCCTCGGATGCGGCTTCGCCTGCGGACGGCCGGGCTGCGGCTCCGATCGGGACGAGCGGAGCGCGGGCCGATGCCGGGTCCGGCCAGTCGGCCGGGTCGGCGGCGACCGGCGCGAGATCGGAACCGACGGCCTCAGCCTCTGCGGCCCGCACTGGCGCCGAGGCGGGCGGTTCCGCCTCGGTCTCGTCGGCAGGCGGCGCCGCGTCGGTGCCAGGGCGGACATCCGGTTCGGGACGGTCCAGGTCGCCCGGAGACGGGCGCTCGGGTCGGGGCTGGAGGGGTGACGGGCGGTCGGTTTCGATCCGCGCGGATGCGGGGCGCTCCGGCACGCCGGGTCCGGGCGCCGCCTCGGCGCGGAACGGGGCCTCGCCATCGCGCCCGGAGTTCTCTGTCGCGGCGTCATCCGCCTGGGTCGCGTGCCAGCGCAGGCCGCAGCGCGCGCAGCGCACGGTCCGCCCCTTCGGCCCGATCTTGTCGGCCGGGACGGTATAGCTGGTGTCGCAGTTCGGGCAGGTGATCCGCATGGCTCTTCTGGCGGCCGAAATCCTCGGGGGCGTTCTGGTTTCGCCGCATTAGGCCTGCATAACCCTTGCGTTTTCGGAAACGCGACGCCGCAGGTGCGCCCGTGGCACCCAGGCGGCGTTTTGCATAGGATGAAGCCGGATCGGGAGTGTCCCGAATCGGCCATCTGCGGCATGCCCGGGAGGGCCGGACGTGATCAAGTTCGAGAATGTGGGCCTGCGCTACGGGATGGGTCCCGAGGTGCTGCGCGATCTCACCTTCGAGATCGCCCCGCGTTCGTTCCAGTTCCTGACCGGGCCTTCGGGCGCGGGCAAGACGAGCCTGATGCGGCTCCTGTTCCTCTCGCTCCGCCCGACGCGAGGCCTGATCACCGTGTTCGGCCACGAGACCTCGCGGCTCGGCCGCGCCGACCTGCCGCAGCTCAGGCGCCGGATCGGCGTCGTGTTCCAGGATTTCCGCCTGCTCGACCACCTGACCACCTACGAGAATGTCGCCCTGCCGCTGCGCGTGGTCGGCCGCGAGGAGGCCGAATACCGCGCCGACGTGGTCGATCTCCTGAACTGGGTCGGGCTCGGCGAGCGCATGCATGTGCTGCCGCCGGTGCTCTCGGGCGGCGAGAAGCAGCGCGCCGCCATCGCCCGCGCCCTGATCACCAAGCCGGAAGTGCTGCTTGCCGACGAGCCGACCGGCAATGTCGATCCGCCGCTCGCCCGCCGTCTGCTGCGCCTGTTCGTCGAATTGAACCGGCTCGGCACCTCGGTGGTCATCGCGACCCACGACCTGACGCTCATGGAGCAGTTCGACGCCCGTCGGATGATCCTGGCCGACGGCCGCATCATGATCGACGAGTGAGGGGCCATGAGCGAACCGGTCGGTCCGGGTGGCGGGGGTGAGGGGGGCGGCGGACGCGGGCCGGACCGGCCACGCCGCCCTGTGACCACGCCTCTGCCGCCGCAGATGCGCCCGCCGGCCGGTGCGGCGGGCGGCGGGTCGGGCGCGTCCCGGCCGGCCGCCTCCGGTGCCGCGCCGGCCGCAACGCGCGGTCAGGTCCCGGCGCGCACCGGGCCGAAGACCACTGGCCGGGCGGCCGCGCCGTCCGGCGCCCGCCGGCCGATGCGACCCCTCGCGCGTTCGCAGCCGAGCGTGCCGGTGGTGCCGCCGCAGGCGGTCGCCGGCCGGGCGCTGATCCTGGTCGTCGCCATCATGGGCTTCCTCGCCTGTCTCGCCTTCGGCGTGCTGACGCTGGTCTCCGATGCGGCCAGGAGCTGGCAGCTCGACGTGTCGCGCGAGGTCACGATCCAGCTGAAGCCCGTCGACGGGGTCCCGGTGGAGGCCAACCTGCAGGCCGCCATGGCGGTCGCGCGCGAGACCGAGGGGGTCCGCGACGTGCGCCTCCTGTCGGAACGCGACAGCGCCCGCCTGCTGGAGCCCTGGCTCGGCGCCGGGCTGGATCTGTCCGGCCTGCCGGTGCCGCGGCTGATCGTCCTGGAACTTTCCGATCCCGCCGCCGCCGATCTGATCGGCCTGCGCAGCCGGCTGGCGCGCGAGGTTCGCGGGGCGGTGTTGGACGATCACAGCGTCTGGGCGGCTCGGCTCAGAACCATGGCCGGCACCATGGTGGTGGCGGGCTGGCTCGTGGTCATCCTGGTGCTCAGCGCGATGGTGCTGTCGGTGGTCTTCGCCACCCGGGCCGCGATGGCCGGGAACCGGGACGTGATCGAGGTGTTGCATTTCGTCGGCGCGGAGGACGGCTTCGTCGCGCGCGAATTCCAGCGCCACTTCCTGCTGCTCGGGCTGCAGGGCGGCGCGGCCGGTGGTCTGACCGCGATGCTCGCCTTCGCGGTCGCCGACTGGATCACCCGGGTGACGCCCGGCACCGCGGCCAGCGATCAGGCCCAGGCCCTGTTCGGCGGCTTTTCGGTCGGCTGGACGGGCTATCTCGGGGCGGTCGGCATCGTCGCCCTGGTCGCAGCGCTGACCGCCGTCACATCGCGGCTGACGGTGCGCAGCTATCTGAACCAGATGGACTGAGCGGCGGGGCGGGCCGCCGGCCATCGGGGCGGCGCCGACCCGTGGCGTCGGACCGTATCGTGCGATCGAGGAGTGAATGACGGCATTCGGGTCGGGTCCAGCGACGGAGACTTCCAACCGGCGGCGCGGCCGGGTGAGGCGTGCGCTCGCGGCGGCGGCCGCATTGCCGGCGCTGGCGCTCACCGCTGTTCTGGTCGGCTTCGTCTGGTTCGCGGATCACGTCGCCACCGGCTATCTGCCGGCAGACGACCATGCCGATGGGATCGTGGTCCTGACCGGCGGCCGGGATCGGGTCCAGCTTGCCGTCGAACTGCTCGAGCAGGGCCGCGCGCGCCGGCTGCTGATCTCGGGCGTCCATCCCGCCACCACAGCCCACGACATCCAGCGCGCGACGGAGGCCAATCCGGGGCTGTTCGCCTGTTGCGTCGATCTCGGCCATCAGGCGGAGACGACGACCGGCAATGCGCTGGAAGCCGACATCTGGGCGCGGGCGAACGGCTTCGAGTCGCTCATCGTGGTGACCAGCGCCTACCATATGCCGCGCGCCCTGCTGGAACTCGAAAGCTCGCTGCCGGGCGTGCGGCTCGTGCCGCGCCCGGTCAAGCGGCCTGAACTGGAGCTCGACACCTGGTATCGCCGGCCCGGCACGGTGAAGCTTCTCTTGGCCGAATACGTGAAGTATATGCTCGCGCGCGTCCGCCTCGGCCTGGAATTGGTCGGTCGCGCCTGAGACACTGCCGCGGGCGGCGATGCGGGCCGGTCGGGCGACGGCTCCGCGGACCGGTCCGTCTCGCCGCCCGCCGACCTGCCGCGATCTTCGCGCCCGACATCCCCCCGGCCCCCCGCCCCGGATCCCCTCGACGATGCTGTTGTTCCTGCGCTCTCTGGCCTTCAACGTCGCCTTTTACATCAACATGATCGTCTGGATGATCGTGCTTCTGCCGGCCATGCTGCTGCCCAAGCGCATCCTGCATGCCGGCATCCAGGTGTGGTCGCGGCTGAATCTGGTCCTGCTCGAGGCGATCGCCGGGACCCGCGTCGAGATTCGCGGCCTGGAGAATCTTCCGGCCGGCGGCGTGCTGGTCGCGTCGAAGCACCAATCGACCTTCGAGACCCTGGCGCTGCTGCATCTCTTTCACGATCCCGTGTTCGTCCTGAAGAAGGAACTGGTCTGGATTCCGGTCTTCGGCTGGTTCTGCGCCAAGGTCGGCATGATTCCGGTCGATCGCGCGGGCGGCCGCGAGGCGCTGCGGGCGATGACCAAGCGCTCGGTCGAGGCGCTGCAGGCCGGGCGATCGGTACTGATCTATCCGGAAGGCACGCGACGGCCGCCGGGCGTCGAGCCCGCCTACAAGGTCGGGGTCGCGTTTCTGTATCGCGCCACCAAGGCGCCCCTGGTGCCGGTGGCCTTGAATTCCGGCCTGTTTTGGCCGCGGCGGGGCTTCTTTCGCTATCCCGGGCGCCTGATCGTGCAATTCCTGCCGCCGATCGAACCTGGCCTGTCGGCCGAGGCGGTGATGACCCGGCTCCAGGACGTGATCGAGACGGCCTCCGATGCGCTGGCCATCGAGGCGCTGGAGAGCCCCAATCCACCACCGGCGCCGGCATCGGCGGCCCGCTATCTGGCCGAGCGTCGCAAGTCGGTCACGCCGGCGTGAATAATCGCACTGCGTCGATTTGACACATTGGCTGGTCTTCTTGTTGCCGGGCCATGACCGCACGCATGCGGTCATGACGAACAAGCATGCCGATTCGCTTGCGGCAGCCTTGGGAATGTTCTATGAATGTTCTCACTGGAGACAACGATGTGCCGTCCCGCCTTCATGACCGCAGGAAGCCCTGACAGTGCCCGTGCCATCGGCCTTGCGGATCGCTTCCGCTATTGGAGCGGGGCATCCGGGCGCCGTTACCTGTTCTCCTGCGTCGCCGCTGACACGCTCGACGATCTCGCCGAAGCGGTCCTGCTGATCGTCGTCGAACCGGACGGCGAGGCGGCCCATGGCGAGCCGCGTCTGGTCTGGATCGGTTCGATCGATCGCGACGGCGTCCGCCACGGCCGTTCGCTTGGCCCGATCCCCACTGAGCGCACCCGCTGCTGGGCGCATTTCCTGGCCCGCGACGAAGATGCCCGGGCCGCCATCCTGGCCGACCTCACAGGATCCTGAGGCGCGAGATCGGACGCGGCGGCACGGGGTTCGGCCGGCCGCCCCGAGACCGATCATGCGGCGGACGATCGGATCCGCCGATCCGGCCCGTCGGGACGCCTCCGATGCGGCCGGACCACGGTGCGGCGCCCGGACCCAACCCGGCCCGCTATTCCACGTCGTCCACATCCGCCGCCGGCGAATGGCCCGGCCGCACGCGCAGATGGGCGGCGAGGGCTTCGATCAGGCCGTCGCGAATGCCGAGCCCGGCCATATGGTCGGCGGTGTTGAGGACATAGTCCGGATTGGCGCCCGAGATGCCGCGCCCCTGGCGGACATGACGGACGAGGTCGGGCAGGGCCAGCTTGCCGGCATACTGGGGATGGTTGCGGTCGACCACGTAGAAGAGTGCCGGCACGGTCCGCCCCGAACCGTCCGCCAGCGCGGCCGGGCGCACCATCTCGCGATAGACCGCGGTCACCTGTTCGCGTTCGCGCAAATAGGCCAGCACCGCGGCCGCCTTGGCCGCCTCGACCCTGAAGGCGAGGCCGCGGCAGGCCCCGCCGCGATCGAGGCCGAGCACGAGGCCCGGGTGTTCGCGGGTGCCGCGATGGACCCAGGAATAGACGCAGAGCGACCTGTGCCAGCCGTTGACGCGCGCCGGTACCTGTTCGACAGGGGCGAAACCCGGCCGCCACATCAGCGAGCCATAGCCGAAGACCCAGAGATCCTGCCCGTCCAGCATGTCATGTCCGCGTTCTGGCCTCCCGTCCGCTCGGCGTGCGAAGCGGCGGTCCGCGGCGGGTTATCAAGGCCGGGCCCGCAGCGCAATACGGAAGCGGCCGGGGCCGGCACGGGATCGCGTCGGCGCGGGCAAGCGGCGACGGACGGGACCCTCCGGCGCGTCGGTCCGTCGCCGGCCGCGCGTGCCATCGCCCGCCGCCTGCCCGGTGGCGGATCGGCTTGACCTGGGCCGAGAACTGCCGCAATCGGTCGCAATCTTCAGTCCGCGGTGCTCGGACCGGATCTCTTCTTCTTGGCACGCCGACCGGTGCGAAGTTCGTGCGGACTTCCGGCTTCGGGGCGGGCAGCAGTGAAAGGCGCGGCGTGATGGCAGGGACGGCGAAACCATCGGGGCGGCTCGGACCCAAGCTGATCCTCGGGCTGGTGCTCATCGCGGCCGGGCTGTGGACGGCCGCCTGGTTCTATATCCGCGGCCAGGTCTCGACCGAGATCGACCGCTCGCTCGCGCAAATGGCCGCCGGAGGCCTCGCGATCGAGTGTCCGGACCGCAGTGTCGCCGGCTATCCGTTCCGCATCGAGATCCGCTGCGACGGGCCGACCTTCGAGGATCGCACCAGCGGCCTGAAGGCTACCGCCCGGGGCCTGCGCGCGGTTGCGCTGGTCTATCAGCCGAACCTGATCATCGTCGAACTGGATGCACCCGTCACGGCAACGACCCGCACCGGCGCGAAGCTCTCCGCCCAGTGGGGCGTGATGCAGACGAGCCTGCGCTTTCGCGACGCCGAGTTGCAGCGCGCGTCGGTCTCCTTCGACACGCTCGAAGGCCGCTGGACGCCGGTCGGCCAGCCGGAGGCGACGCTCGCCGCGACAAGGCTCGAACTGCACGGCCGGCGCGACGAGGCCGTCGAAGGTCTGGACATCGCCGCCTTCGTCACCGCCGGATCGGTCACCGCGGGCGGCCAGCGCCTCGGCCCCGGGGCCGTCACTATGTCGCTCGACGCGAGCCTCGTGCGCCTGCCGCTGGAGCCGGGCGGAGGGCCGCATTTCCTGGCCGACTGGGCCGACAGCGACGGCCGGGTCGCGCTGAAGTCGGTCAAGGCCGCCGCCGGGCCGGCGACCATCGAGGGGCGCGGCGAGATCCGCCTGGAGACCGACGGGATGCTGTCGGGGGCGATCACCCTGATCGCCAACAATCTGGAACGGCTCGGCGAGGCGCCGGAGCCGGCCAAGGCCAATGCCGGGAACGGCAAGCCCGCCAAGGACGTGGCCGGCCCGCCCGAGATCACCGTGACGCCCGAGATGGCGGCGCTCGCCGGCGGCTTCCTGCTCTTCGGCAAGCCCGCCAAGGACGGGCCGCCAGGCGGCCGCAGCCTCGAATTCACCCTCGACCACGGGCGCATGAAGCTCGGCGCGACCCCGCTCGGCCGGCTGCCGCCGCTCTTCCTGGTTCCGCAGGGCTCATAGTCCGGCGCGCGGGCGTTATGGCGTCCGTCCGGTCCGCGCCGGCTTGCGGCGGCTTCCGAAGCGGGTGCGCAGCGCATCGCGCAGGCCCCGGGCGAGCGCGCGGGTGCGGTCGTGGAGTTCGAACTCGAAGCCCTTGAGGCTGACCCCGAAATTGCCGCGCCCGGCCGGCCCGACGATCAGCGTGCCGATGCGGATGCGCTCGCGCCACAGATGCTCGATCATCGGGTGGCCGGCCACCGCGAGGCTGTCGGCGAGCCGGAAGCCGGGATCGTCGAGCAGCCGCGCGGTCGACTGCAGCATGATCTGCACGCCGGGCGACATCGCCGCATGGGCCTCGTCATAGGCGATCTTCCACGGCCAGGCGGTTCCGCCGTCGCGGACGCGCAGCAGGAGCGCGACAGGCCGCCCGTCGAGACGAAGCCGGTCGATCGTCAGGGCGCCGCTCCGGCCGAGCGCGGCGACGGCCGTCTCCATGAAGCCGCGCGCGGCCGGTTCCTGGCGCAGAGCGGTGCCGTTGCGGCCCTTCCATCCGGCGGCCTCCAGGGTGAGGTACTCGACGAAGGCCGCCGGGATCTCGTCCGGGTTCGTAACCGTATCGCCGACCAGATGGCCCTGTTCGGCGAGCCGGCGGCCCTGCCGCGCATATTCCTTGCGCCGGCGCGGCTCGATCGCCGCCAGCCGATGCGCCTCGGGGCTGCGCCCCCCGGCCAGCGCCGCCCGCTCGTGCATGCCATGGCCCGCCCAGGCGAGGCCGAGCGATCGCGCAGCCTCGACGAAGGCGGCGTGCACCGGCCCGTCCAGCCGCTGGTCGGGCAGAGCGAAGGCGCCGAGCCGCCGGCCGGTCCGGTCCGACAGGTGCGACAGGAGCGCCATCCAGGCCGCCTCGGCGCCGCCGGGGCCGTCCGGCGCCACCAGCGGGGTGCCGAGTGGGGCATAGTCGTCGCTCCAGAGCGCCGTCAGACGTCCGGTCAGGCCGAAGCCGATGCGCCGTCGGGAGACGGCGGCGAGCAGGACCAGTCGTCCGTCCGGTGCCTCGACCGTCACCAGTTCGGCCTGGGGCGCGAAGGCGGCGAGGCGCGGCGGCAGGACATCGGGGCCCAGAAAGACATTCGGCTCCAGAGCCCGGCGCGCCAGATCGCGCCACGCCGACGCAATGTCTGCCGTCTCGGCCAGACGCCGCCTTCGGACGACCAGCCCGTCCGGGTCCTCCTGCGCGCGAGTGCCAGTGCCCGTGCCGTGGCCGGCCGTCTGCGACGGCGCCTTCCCGGCGACGACCGACGGTCCGGCGGCAACCGCGAGACGGGCCGGCTCGGTGCGGACAGGCATCCCGATCCGGGCAGCCGCGGGCGCGGTCACTGGGTGATCACGATCCGGCTCGATTGAAGCCCGTGTTCGCGCACCAGCGCAAACAGTTCCTTGGCATTGGCGGGGGCGAGGCGGACACAGCCATGGGAGGCCGGCTTGCCGAGCCGGGCGACCTCGGTGGTGCCGTGGACCGCATAGCCGCCGGTGAAGAAGATCGAATGCGGCATCGGCGCATTCTTGTACTTCTTCGAGCGGTGCTGGGCCGACAGCCACTGCGCCTTGTAGGCGCCGGTCGGCGTATTGTAGCCGCGGCGGCCGGTCGACACCGTCCATTCCTTGGCGGGCATGCCGTCGACATAGACGACCATCTTCTGCGTGGAAATCTGCACCCGCGCCTCGACCGCGGCTTCGGCGGACGGGCTCGCGAACGCAAGCAGGAGGACAGCGAGGAGTGCGGCAAAGAAGATACGCATGACCGGGACGCTCCGTACTGACAATTGCGTGGACGGAAACCGCCCGAGTTTATTCAGGCCCGGGCTTTCGTCCAGGTCTGTTGCAAGATGTTTGATGTTTTTAGACTGGCGGCTGACTAGCTGGCGTGCCGGAAGGCGCGGGCGCTGGTCACAGCCGCGTGCAGGTCGCGCACGCTGTAGGGCTTCTCGATCCAGCCGGCGAGCACGCTCGGCAGCAGGGCCGGGCGGGCGCGTCCGGTCACCGCGATCAGGGCGGCGCCGCGGGTGCCCGGGCGGGATGCCAGATCGATGGCGAGGTCGAGCCCGTCGCGATCGGGCAGGCCGAAGTCGATCAGGGCCACGTCGAAGGCATGCCGATCGGCCTGTTCGACGGCCTCTTCGGCACAACTTGCCATGGTTGCTTCGGCCCCGAAGGCTTCCAGCATGGTTTCTGCCAGGCGACGTGCGATCTCATGGTCGTCCACGACCAGAACTTCCAGGCCGGCTGCGCCAGTCCTGCCAGATGGGTCGAGTGATCGGGCCACGAAATCGTCTCCGCATGGCTGGTGACCGGAAAACCCTATCGCGGCGGTTTTAAATCTTCGCTAAACGGCAAGCTCAACAATTGGTACATCGCATGACTTTCGCCGAGATCGGTGTCATCGTCCTGCCGGTCTTCGGGCTGGTCGGGCTCGGTTTTCTGGCGAGCCGCTTCGGGCTGGTCGGCGACCGGGTCGGCGACGGGCTCGGCGACTTCGTCAATGTGATCGGCATTCCGCTGCTGATCTTCCGCACCGTCGGCACCGCGCATTTCCCCGACCAGTCGCCCTGGCCGCTGTGGTTCGCCTATTTCGGCGGCGTGATCGTCGCCTGGGCGCTCGGCACTCTGATCGCCACGCGCGTGTTCGGACGGTCGCGCACCGAGGGCGTCATCGCCGGCGCCTGCGCGTCCTTCTCCAACACCGTCATGGTCGGCGTGCCGCTGATCGTCTCGGCCTATGGCGAGGCCGGCGCACTGCCGCTGTTCATGCTGATCTCTGTCCACCTGCCGGTGATGATGGTCGTCGGCACGCTGATGACCGAACGCGCGGCCCGGCTCGACCGCGGCGCCGTCGAGCCCTTCCATCTCGGCCGCGTGCTGATGCGCATCCTGCGCAATCTGCTCACCAACGCGCTGGTGATCGCCCTGGCGGCCGGCGCCCTGTGGCGGATGACCGGCCTGCCGCTCTCCGGCGTGCCGCGGACGGTGATCGACCAGCTCGCCAGCGCAGCCGTGCCCTGCGCCCTGTTCGCGCTCGGCATCGGTCTGAAGCGCTACGGCCTGTTCGGTGAGTTTCGCATCGCGGCGGCGCTGTCGGTGGTCAAGCTCCTGGTCATGCCCGCCTTCGTGCTGGTGCTGGCCCATTTCGTCTTCGGCCTGACGCCGCTCTGGACGGCCGTCCTGACCGTGACTGCCGGCTGCCCGTCGGGCGTCAACGCCTATCTGTTCGCAGTCCGCTTCGACACCGCCCATGGCACGGCCTCGAATTCGATCGGACTGTCGACGGCGCTGGCCGGCTTCACCATGGTGTTGCTGTTCAACGCCGTCGTTCAGTTCGGCTGACCGACCCGGTCCGGTTCGGTTCGGCCTCAGGTTCCAATCCAACCATCCTGCAGATGTCGGCGGGCGTCGCGCCGGAGGCGCGCAGGGCGGCGAGGCTGGTATCGCGCAGCGACTTGGAGAGCTTGCGGCCCGAGCCGTCCAGAATCAGCCGGTGGTGCCGGTAGACCGGTTCCGGCAGGCCGAGCAGCCTCTGCAGCAGGCGATGCACCGAGGTCGCGTGGAACAGGTCGCGGCCGCGCACCACATGCGTCACGCCCTGCAGTGCGTCGTCGACCACGACGGCGAGATGATAGCTGGTCGGCGTGTCCCGGCGGGCGAGGATCACGTCGCCCCAGCGTTCCGGTTCGGCGGCGACGCGGCCGGTCTCGCCCCCCGGGCCTTCGCCCTCCTCTTGCCAGGCGAGCCCATCCCCGGCCGCCGCGCAGGCTTTAGCCATCCGGAGCCGCCAGGCGAACGGCGCGCCCGCAGCGATCCGGCGTTCCGCCTCAGCGGCGTCGAGATCCCGGTCGTCGCCCGGATCGAGCGGTGCGCCGTCCGGATCGCGCGGCCAGGCCCGGCCGTCCGCCTCCGCCGCCTCGACCCGCGCCTTGATCGCGCCGCGCGACAGGAAGGCCGGATAGACCAGCCCGATGTCGGTCAGCCGGGCGAGCGCGGCCGCATAGTCGGCGAAATGCTCCGACTGGCGGCGGACCGGCGTTTCCCAGCGGAGCCCCAGCCAGGCCAGATCGGCCAGGATGCCGGCCTCGAACTCCGGCCGGCAGCGCGTCGTGTCGATATCCTCCATCCGCAGCAGGAACCGCCCCCCGGCGGCGTTCGCGGCGCGGAAATCGGTCAGGGCCGAGAAGGCATGGCCGAGATGCAGGTCGCCGTTGGGGCTTGGTGCGAAGCGGAAGACGGGGCGGGTCATGGCCTGCAAGGCTATTCGATTCGCCCGGCCTTGACGCCGGGCGCCCGATGGCGCCTATCCGGGGGACGGGAGGGACCGGGATGCGGCGGATCGAGAGCGAAGACGACATTGCGGCCGGCCTCGCGGCGCTCGCCGATCTCGACCCGCGGCTGGCCGCCGTGATCGCGCGTGCCGGCCCGGTCCCGCTGCGCCGCCGTCCGCCGGGTTTCGAGGGGCTGGCGCGGATCATCGTCGCGCAGCAGATCTCGGTCTCCGCCGCCACCGCCATCTGGACGCGCTTCGCGGCGCTGGTCGATCCGCTCGATCCGGCCCGCCTGCTCGCCGCCACCGCGGAAGACCTGCGCGGCGCCGGCCTGTCGGCGCCGAAGGTGCGCACTCTCAGGGCGATCTCCGAGGCGATCGTCGGTGGCGCGGTTGATCTCGAACAGGTCGCCGTCTATTCGCCCGAGGAGGCGCATCGGGTGATGACCGCCATTTCGGGCGTCGGCCCCTGGACGGCGGATATTTTCCTCTTGTTCTGCGCCGGCCATCCGGACATCTGGCCGGGTGGCGATCTGGCGCTGCAGCACGCGGTCCGGATCGCCTTCGCGATGGAGACGCGCCCGGCCGAGAAGCCGTGCCGGGCGATCGCGGAGGCCTGGGCGCCCTGGCGGGGGGTCGCCGCGCGCCTGTTCTGGGCCTATTATGCTGCTGTCAAAGAGGGCCGCGACACCTTGCCTGCCTGACGCGTCCGCCGCGATACGCCGTTCCTGCCCGTCCCGAACGTCCCGCAATCCCCGCGCCCCAAGGCCCGCCCATGCCGCTTCTCGATGGTCCCCGTCTCGCTCCGGCCTATGGCGGCCCGGCGCAGCGCCTCGTCGTCCTGCTGCATGGCTACGGCGCCGACGGGCACGACCTGATCGAACTGGGCCGCGATTTCGCCCGTGTGCTGCCGACCGCCGCCTTCGTGGCGCCGAATGCGCCGGAGCGCTGCGACATGACCGGGCTCGGCTACCAGTGGTTCCCGCTCAGCTTCCGCGATCCGTCCGAGTTCTGGCGCGGCGTCAACCAGGCCGCTCCGCTGCTCGACGCCTTCCTGGACGACGAACTGGCCCGTCACGGCCTGACCGAGGCCGATGCGGCGCTGATCGGCTTCAGCCAGGGCACCATGATGGCGTTGCATGTCGGCCCGCGCCGGCGGCGCGCTTTTGCCGGGCTGGTCGGCTTCTCCGGCCTGCTGGCCGGCCCGCGCGAGCTGGCCGGCGAGGCGCGCTCCAAGCCGCCGGTCCTTCTGCTGCACGGGCAGGACGACGATGTTGTCCCGGTTGCCTTTCTGGAGCCGGCGGTCGCCACGCTGACGGCGGCGGGCCTGCCGGTCGAGTGGCACCGCCTGCCCGGCCTCGGCCATGGCATCGACGAGACCGGCCTGAGCTTCGCGGTCGAATTCCTGGCCGGCCGGCTCGGTTCCCGGGCCGCGGCCTGACCGCCGTCCAGAGTTATCCGGTTGCCGACAGCCATCCGGCTGCCGCATGGCAGCCCGGCGGATCGCCGTAGGTGGCAATCCGCGTCAGGATCTCGTGGTCTTCACAAGTCCGACACACGGCCTATAGAATATCGGCGTGGGGGAAGGGTCCGGTCCGCGTGGCGAGTCGGACCCGCCAACCGTAGCGCGTGCGAGTTCGAGGAGCGTGATTTGACGGTCCACGTATCTCCGGAAGCCCATCCGGCGCTGGTGCTCAATGCGGACTTCCGTCCCTTGAGCTACTATCCCCTGTCGATCTGGTCCTGGCAGGACGCCATCAAGGCGGTCTTCCTGGAGCGCGTCAACATCGTCTCGCAATACGATGTCGAGGTGCGCAGTTCCAGCTTCTCGATGAAGCTTCCGTCCGTCGTTTCGTTGAAGACCTTCGTGAAGCCGTCGCGCAATCCGGCCTTCACGCGGTTCAACGTCTTCCTGCGCGACCGCTTCCAGTGCCAGTATTGCGGCGATCGGGACGATCTGACCTTCGATCATCTGGTGCCGCGCTCGAAAGGTGGCCTGACCACCTGGGAGAACGTGCTGACGGCCTGCTCGCCCTGCAACCTGCGCAAGGGCAGCAAGACCCCGGCCGAAGCCGGCATGCATCCCCATCAGCTGCCCTACCGTCCGAGCGTGCACGACCTGCACAATAACGGCCGGCAGTTCCCGCCGAACTTCCTGCACGATTCGTGGCTCGACTATCTCTACTGGGATACCGAACTGGAGCCGTGACGGCGGCAGGGCGCGGGCGTCGGGGCGGAAATCCGCCGCCCCGGCCGGTTCCGGCGTCCGGTTTCAGCCGAGCGCGCCCGTGCGGTGCGGGCGGGCGAAGACGCCCCAGGCGGCGAGCAGGACGATGCCGCCCGAGACGACCGCGTTCCAGCCGGCGAAGCTCAGCCCGAACATGCGCCAGTCGACATCGGTGCAGCTTGGGATTCGGGTCTTGCCCATGTCCTTGAGCAGGTCCATGGCCGAGGTCGGCACGCCGCCGCCGCGGGTGGCGCCGCAATCGGTCGGACCCTGCCAGAAGCTCCATTGCGCGCCGGCCTGATAGATGCCGAGGGCCGCCCCATAGGCGAAGGCGAGACCGGCGAGCACCAGGCAGGCGCGCGGCAGCCAGGACGGGCCGCCCAGGCGGTCGGAGACCAGCGCGACCAGCACCAGGGGCAGGCCGACATAGTAGGGCGTGCGCTGTTCCAGGCACAATTTGCAGGGGGCGTAGCCGCCGATCAGCTCATAGCCCCAGGCCGCCAGGATGGCGGCAAGCCCGCCGACGAGGATCAGGCCGGCGGCGGTGAAGGCGGGCCGTTCGAGCAGTCTGGCAAGCATGGCGGGGTCCGGTCGGCGGGGCAGGGAACCCGGATGCCGGCTGCTGGGCAACGCCGGGGCGCGCCCGCGGGTCCGGTCCCGGGCAGGGTCACAGCGCGTATTTGATCACCACATAGAGCAGAATGATGGCGGCGGCGGCGAGCCCGGCGATCAGCCCGAGGCGCTGCTCGATGAAGCCGCGGATCGGCTCGCCGTAGCGGAGCAACAGCCAGGCGAGCGCGAAGAAGCGCGCGCCGCGCGCGACGATGCAGGAGACGATGAACAGCCACGGATCGATCGCCGCCGCGCCCGACAGGATCGTCACCACCTTGATCGGCGGCAGATGGGCGAGGCCGGAGGTGACCAGCATGAGCAGGATCGCGTCGCGGCCCGAGGCGGTGCGCAGGTGCTCGAAGGTGTCCAGCTTGCCGTAGAGCGCCAGGATCGGCTTGGCGATCTGCTCGTAGGCATAGTAGCCGAGGAGATAGCCGGCGATGCCACCGAGCACGGAGAAGACCGTCGCCACCAGGGCATAGCGCCAGGCTCGCTCCGGCCGGGCCAACGCCATCGGTAGGAACAGCACGTCGGCGGGGATCAGAAAGACCGAGCTCTCCACGAAGGCGATCACGGCGAGCCAGACTTCCGCGGATTTGCGGGCGGCGAGCGAGAGGGTCCAGTCGTAGAGGCGGCGCAGCATGGCCCCCGATTACCCGAGCCCGGCGCGGAAATCCATGGCCTTCGCACCCGCCGTCGACCCGGCCGCACCCGCCTCGCGTCCCATGTGAATTCGCATCCGCGCCGGATTGACGGAGAGACCCCGCCGACTAATATGCGCCGCCCACTGCCCCAGTGGCGAAATGGTAGACGCGGCAGACTCAAAATCTGTTGCTCGCGAGAGCGTGCTGGTTCGAGTCCGGCCTGGGGCACCATTTGCTTGCGGCAGGAATGGGGACGATCGGAAAGTCCGGCGTTCGCTTTAGCGCCGTAGCGCACTACCCAGGCGCGTAGCGCCTGGCGATGCGTTCTGGCCACCTGCGCCGTACCCTCAATACAAGCCTCGCCATCAACACGAACGTCAATCAAGCTATCGTCGCTGTCGCCGCACCGCATACTCTTGGTGTACTGCCGCCGAGCACCTACCGGTCAGGTGGGCTTGAGGACGCCGCCATGCGAAACCACGTCTGCGATGTCCTCGAAGGCGGCAAAGCGGCTTTCAAGGAACGCGCCCGGCGGCGCCGTGCGCGACTCGATCGATAAGCTGCTGGCAATTCGATTGTAGTCTCAACGCTGAGGCACGTGCCGGGCGCATTGTTGAAAGCAGTCTCATGAAGGCGGAATTGGGCTTACGAGGTCAGAACGAGTTTTCTGGATGGTGCGAGCCGGAGCAGTTTCATGTCCAGCGAGCCGACCCGGACCGCCTCGGCTGGGACTTCATGCTCGAGGCGGATCCTGACCGATCATCTGATATTCCTCTCGACCAGCAAAACGAGCTTCCGAAGTTTCTTGTGCAGGTTAAGGCGACCGAGCATGCAAATGCGGTCCCACACATCAAGCTCTCGGCGCTGAAACACCTAGTTGATGCTGACTTGCCTGCGGTGATCGCGATCCTCTTCTATTCCAAGGGTGGCCGACGTTCGGTTCGCCGTTTGATCGTCCCCATTGATGAAGCCGTGATCGAGGATACCTTGCGCCGGGTGCGCGAGCAGGAGGCGCATGGCAACCGCGCCATTCATACCATAAGGGTGCTGATCCCTACGGAACGCGCAGTAGAAATCGGTGGGGACGGAGAAGGGCTGTCGGATGCCTTGCATGCCATGCTGCACGGCTCCTTGAGCAACTACGTTGCGAGGAAAAGCCAGTTTCGAGAGACCTGCGGATTCGATGATGAGCCAATGGTCGGCCGTTTTTTCATTCCCGGCCCTGATGCCCGACACAGGCTGGGAGAGCTCTTTCTTGGCGGCCGACGGGAGCTTGATGTGAATCACCTGACCCTTGAGCGGCGGCGGTTCGGCATCCCGCTTGGCAACGACCAGCTTTATTTCCGTGATGCAGTTCTCGAAATGGATGCTCAGCCGTTACTTTCTGCTTCGATCGAACTCGAATCGGAAGCCGGCGACTGGATTGCTTTGCCTGTCGATGTCTTTGTGGTGCCGCCCCTCGTTGATGCTCGTGAACGCTCTCCCATTCGACTGGCGAACCGATTTTTCGAGGTAGTCCTGGACTTCGACAAGGGATGGGCTGGAATCACCGTCGACTATGCCGGTGATCGCGAGGTCGATCTCGAAGAGGCGGTATCGATTGTGCAAGTCGGTGCTATCCTGGCTCGACCGAAGAAGAATCTCACCATTCACTTCAAAGGCGCGCAATTGGCGCTTCTCGCAACGGACAAGCAGGGGCCATTCAATCATTGGATACCGGTCGCGCCGACGCTGCGCCGACTCTGTGCGGCAATCAGCCGATCGGCGCGTCGACCGCATACGTCGCTTCGGCTGTCGACGTTCTATGATTGGGTGGAGGAACATCAAGAAAAGCTAGCGCTGGGTTCGACCGCGGGCGTCAATCTCTTTTTCAGGCGCTGGGCGGAGGACAGTATTGTCGATGAGCAGGACACAATCTTGACGCCAATGTCGGTTGAGTTGGTAGGCCTGCAATACACAGCCCTCGTTGAAATCCCCATCGTCTCGGTGAGCCGACAGGAGATGGAAATCAAGATTGTTGGCGGCCAACCTCACGTGGTCGACGATGTCATCCGCGCTCCGGGCGCCGATATCTCGGATTTCATCGATCTTGCCGTCGAGTCCTCCAAACGCCGCCGCAATATCACCGGGCCGGCTCTCGTTGCGGGTGGCATCGAGCCGGCTAGTCCCGCACAGCAGTAGCGTTGGGCCTGTGTAAGCGGTGTCCTAGCCCCACCTTCCTCACCGCTGGGGCGACGATCGAGGTGGAGGCGGCAGGGTAACGGTGCGGATCTGCGACGGTGCGTCGCCGGCGGTGATCGACGCCCTGAAGAGCGTGACGTGACCCTCACCGTCGAGCGACGCTATCCCGATGTCGAGAGCTATTGGCAGGCCTGGTGGCGGGGAGCGCCGACAACGGGCCACGGTGCCGCCGGATCGCGTGGCCGACCTGCGCGAGGCGGTACGCGCCGCTCTCGACGTGGACGAGGGGATGGCGTTCACCGTCAAAGGCACGGCCACCGCCGTCAAAGGCAGGGTGCCCGCGTAGAAATCGGCCACAGGATGCCGCGCCCGACCTGCAAGGGAATCACGATATCGCTGAAGCTTGGCCCGCGTGACCTGGTCCCTTGAATTCCGGCTGTTGATGCGTTCGGTCCGTCATCATGTCGGGCTGCTCCCCGTCGTACCGCCAGTGGGCTGAGCCTTTTCGGGACGATCCGCTCCTCTCAGTCCGCGCTCGGCCCGCTGCCCCGTCAGGGCTTGGCGGGCTGGACCCAGGGGGCGATGTGCCAGTCGATCCTGATGCTTTCGGCGCAGGAATTGTCGAACTTGCGTTTCGGGTTGTCGATGAAGGCGACGCCCATCTGGGCCGCGCAGGGCTGGTAGATGAGGGCGCCGTGGCCGGCCTCGGGGATCAGGAAGGCCTGCGCGTTGGAGAGCTTCTCGATCGCGGCCCGGGCCCAGCTGGCCGGCGTCTGAATGTCGTAGAGGCCGCCCAGGGAGAGCGTCGGAATGTCGCTGGCGACCGGCACATGCCAGTTGTCGCGCGGCTGCATGGGGAAGGCGGTGCAGCTTTCGAAGAAGGCGCGGGCGGTCGCCTCCGTGGCCGCGCCGAGATGCGGATAGCGCAAGCTCGCGGTCAACGTCCGGTAGCCCTCCAGCGAGTTGAAGGGGCGGTCTTCCTGGCAGGCATAGATGTCCAGATAGAGCCCGCTCAGGAACGGCGACAGCCCGGCATAGCTGTCGCGCCGGATGATGGCGAAGGAGCCTTCGATCTCCGCGGCATTCATGGCCTCGACCAGCGCCGACAGTCGGTCCCGCGCCGGACCGCTGAAATGCGTGGCGACGAATTTGGCGAGCAGCGGCTTCCCAGGGGTGGCGGCCTGCATCGCCACATAGTCGCCGAGCGCCGCCTGCAGGCGGGCCTTGTCGCCGCTCAGGGTCTCCGCCATCGCGCGGCCAAGCTCGGTGTCGAAGGTGCGCGCCAGCGGGCCGAAGCCGCGCGCGCTCTCGACCGAATCGCGCAAGGCGCCGACCGCCCGGGCGATGCCCTGGTCGGCGCGCGACCGGATGGCGACGCCGTCGAGCATCTGCAGGACCAGGCCGTTCTGCTCGCCGTTCAGTTTTGCGGCGGCGGCCAGCACCTCCGCGTCGCCCGGCTTGGCAGCCTTGAACTTCGCGTCGATCAGCGCGGCGACGGTCGGCATCTCGCGGCCGCGCCAGAGTTCGTACACGAAGGCCGGGATGGAGCGCGTGATCGAGGCTTCGTCATAGTTGCCGTTGCGCGCCATGAAGGGCGCCAGCACGGTATCGACCGAGACCGTCTCGCCGCGGAACCGGATCTCGCCCTTCGCCGCCTTGTCGAGCGTCTCGACGACGATGCGTCCGAGTTGCGGATAGGCCGCGTTGCAGGCCTTGTCGGCCGCGCATTGGTCGACGACGTGCTGGATGACCTCCTCGCCCTTGTAGGCGAAGGCATTGTAGAGCCGCACCCAGGAAGGGGCGACGCCGTCGATGAGGACCGAGCGAATGCCCTGCGGGGCGACCCGCATCACCTCCAGGGCGAGCTTGGTGCCGTAGGAAATGCCGAGGAGATTGTAGTCCCTGTAGCCCAGCGCCGCCACGACGCGCGGCACATCCAGGGCATTGCGGGTCGTGTTGTAGAGGGCCAGCGGCACGCCGCGCTGTGCCAGTTCGTCGAGGCACTGCTTTATCAGCGCCGTGCCCGGCAGATGGCCGGAGTCCGGGCCGCCGCCGCCCGCGATCGCTGTCAGGTTCCCCGACATGGCGGCGGTGCAGTTGACCGACGCGCCGGATATCCCGGCTGAGCGCTGGTCGAAGGTGACGATGTCGCGGCGCTCGCGCCAGGGCCGGAAGGCGCGTTCGAGCAGCGGGATGATGGTCAGCGCGCTGCCGCCGGGGCCGCCCTGCAGGTAGACGACCGGATCCGGCTCGGGGAAGCGCGAAGTCGCCTTCAGGATCGCGAAGGACAGCGGCAGCATGCGGCCGTTCGGCTTGTCGGCATCCTCCGGCACGCCAACGGTGCCGCACAGGATGGTGCGGCCCTCGATCTCGTGGACGGGCAGCGGCCGCGGACAGGCCTGCAGGGTGATGGCCCGCGCCGGCTGCAGGCTCGCAGCCTTCAGGCCGGCGAAGGCCTCGGCGTCCGGGCTCCCCGAGAGGGTCGCGATCAGGGCGAGAATCTGTGCGTGGTCCATGCAAAACCCCAGGGCACCGACGTCGGATGCGCAACTTTGCATTCCGTAAGGGGAAGGACAATCGTGCGGGACATCGGGGATGAAGGGGACTTGTGCCGGACCTCAAGGTCGTGTCGCGGGCCGTGAGGGGCGGTTTGGAACGGCGTGGAGCCGTGCAGGCCGGCTCGGGATGCGGTGCTGCGCGTGGCCGGTCGGAGTCAGACCGGTCAGTCCGGATCGGACGTCTCCCCCGCCCCGCTGCCCGCGCCCGCCGCCACGCCGGCGAGCCAGCGGCGGATGACGGCCTCGTCTGTCTCAGGCAGGCCGCCGAGCAGGGCGGTCTCCAGGGCGTAGACGCGCGTCTTGGCGGCGGCGAGCGCGCTGCGGCCGGCCTCGGTCAGGGCGAGACGGCGGATGCGGCCATGGACGGGGTGCGGGCGGGCGACGATGAGGCCGGCGGCGGCCAGATTGGCGACGATCACGCTCATGGTCTGCGGCGTCAGCAGGGCGAGCCGGGCGAGATCGGCGTTGGAATGGCCCGGATAGGCGGCCAGCATGGTCAGGACGGAGAATTGCGGCGCGGTCAGGCCGATCGCGCCGAGCGCCTGGTCGATCCGCTGACGGAAGACATGGGCGGCCTGGCGCAGCAGATAGCCGAGATGGCCGGCCGCGCCGCGGGCGCCTTCGCCGGCGCCCGGCAGGGCGGCCGTCGTGGGGGACGGACGGGAAGCCGGTGAGGGCGGGTCCGGCTCCGTCCGGATTGCTGCGGGCCGGTTCGGCGCGGTCAGGTTCAGTGTGGGCCGATCGGAATGGGGAGGTGTCGGCGGCAGGCCGTCCGGCGATGGCGTGCCGCGGGCCGGATCGGGATCGTGCTTGCTCATCATCAGGGCTCTGATAACATGTTCGAGCCCTGACAATAGACCGATCCAACCGGAACGCCAATCATGGAACCGTCGCAATTCCAGTCGAAGCCGCATGTCGACTACGATCGCTTCCGCGCGCTGGCCCCGGATGCGGCCGCCGCGCTGACGGCGCTCGGCCGCGCCGTCGACGAGACCGGGCTTGAGAAATCCCTGACCGAGCTGGTCAAGGTCCGCGTCTCGCAGATCAACGGCTGCGCCTTCTGCGTGCAATTCCACCTCAACCTGGCGCGCAAGCTGGAGATCGAGGCCGGCAAGCTCGATCTGGTTGCGGTCTGGCGCGAGGCGCCGGGCTATTCGGCGCGCGAGCGGGCGGCGCTGGCCTGGGCCGAGCACCTTTCCGGCATGAACCGGCGACCGATCCCCGAAGACGCCTATGCGGCGCTGCGCGACGTCTTCTCGGAGGCGGAGGCGACCAGCCTGACCGTGTCGGTCGCCACCATCAATGCCTGGAACCGGATCGCCGGCGCCTTGGCCTTCGCGCCGCCGCGCCGGACCTGATCGAGTGGTTCGATCGAGACGGATGGTTCCCATCCGTCTCCTGAATCTGAACCACTAACTCTTTGAGGACATGGTCAAATCTGACATTTGCGGGACGCAAATGTCAGATTTTGACCACGAGGCCCGGTCCCGTCAGGCGGCGCCCTGGACAGGTGCCGCCGGCATCGGGCCGACATAGCGCGATTGCGGGCGGATCAGTCGGCCGGAGCGTTCCTGTTCGAGGACATGGGCGGTCCAGCCGGCCATGCGCCCCATGGCGAAGATGCAGGTGAACAGGTCGCGCGGCAGGTCGAGCGCCTCCAGCAGCAGGGCAGTGTAGAATTCGACATTGGTGTCGAGCGGGCGCAGCGGCTTGGCGGCGGCGAGCCGGGCGAGCGCCTCCCGCTCGACGGTCTCGGCGAAGCCGATGCGGTTGCCGGCGCCGCGCAGGCGCGAAACGGCACCCTTGAGCACGTCGGCGCGCGGATCGCGCACCCGGTAGATGCGATGGCCGAAGCCCATCAGCCGCTCGCCGCGCCGCAACGCATCGTCGATCCAGGGGCCAATCGCCGCCTCGGTGCCGATCGCATCGAGCATGTCGAGCACCGGACCCGGCGCCCCGCCATGCAGCGGCCCCTTGAGCGCCGACAAGGCCCCGATCACGGCCGAGAACAGGCCGGCCTCGGTCGAGGCGATCACCCGCGCGGCGAAGGTCGAGGCGTTGAGACCGTGATCGGCGACGGTGACCAGATAGGTCTCCAGCGCCGCGACAGCCTCGGCGCCGGCCGGCGCGCCGCGCAGCATGGCCAGGAAATCGTCGGCGAGGCCCCGCGCCGGATCGGGCGCGATCGGTGTCTGTCCGGCGCGCCGCCGGGTCAGGCCGGCGATGAAGACCGGCACCGCGGCGACCGCCAGAACGGCATGCGGTTCGGCCTCGGCGTCGCCGAGCGCGCCGAGCAGCAGCCGCAATCCCTCGACGGGGCTGAGCCCGTCCGTCGCGGCGAGACGCGGCAGCATCAGGTCGAAGGCGCGCAGGCGGGCGGGGCCGAGGGCGGCGCGGATCGCCGTCGCGTCCGGGCTGCCCGGCAGCAGGCCGGCCCAGAGCAGGGCCAGCACCGCCTCGAAGGGCATGCCGGCGAGGGTTTCCAGGTCGTGGCCGCGCACGATCAGCCGGCCGGCGGCGCCATCGACATGGCTGAGCATGGTCTCGGCTGCGACGACACCGTCGAGCCCGGCGGGAGGGCGCAGCGGCATATCGCGCATGTCGGCCGCGGCAGGGGCGACGGCGGGGGAGGGCGTGCCGGCGGTGGCGGGGCCGGCGCCGGCGCCGGGGTTCGGGATGGCGGTCGGACGGGTCATGGGACGCTCCTTTCGGTCGGGGTTGCCGGCAGGATGCGCGAAGGCTATAAGCAGTCAATATTGATTCATACGATCAATATAGATGGATCGAATGCACGATCGCGACAGCTATCTCGATGCGGAAGCCGCCGCCGCCCGCCTCGGCGTCAGCCGGGCGACGCTCTATGCCTATGTCAGCCGCGGCCTGATCCGCACCGGCGGGCCGGCCGACGCGGTCGCCGCCGGCGCGGTCGTCCAGGATCCGCGCCGCCGGCTCTACAGCGCGCATGACATCGAGGCCCTGGTCCGCCGCAAGGCCGTCGGACGCCGGCCGGACACGGTCGCCGCCACGGCGTTGGACTGGGGGCTGCCGGTGCTGGCCTCGGCGATCACCGAGATCGAGGGCGGGCGGCTGTCCTACCGCGGCCACGACGCCACCCGTTGGGCCGAGACGGCCAGCCTCGAAGACACCGCCCGGCTCCTCTGGGGCTGCGGCGAGGCCGATCCCTTCGCGGATCCCCAGGGAATCGCGCCGGCATGGGACGGCGACCTGCTGGCCGTCTTCGCCACGCTGCCGCTGACCGAACGCTGCCAGGTCCTGCTGCCGCTGGTCGCCGCCGGCCGCGCGACCGCCTGGCAGCGCGACGGGCGTCGGCTCTGGCCCGGTGCGGCGGCGCTGTTGCGCGCCATGGCCGGGGCGGCCAGCGGCTCGGCGCCGGACGCCCGGCCGATCCACGAGCATCTCGGGCGGGTCTGGGGGCTCGACGCGGCCGGTGCCGACCTCGTCCGCCGGGTTCTGGTTCTCGCCGCGGATCACGAATTGAACGCCTCGGCCTTCGCGGTTCGCGTGGTGGCCTCGACCGGGGCCTCGCTCGGCGCCTGCCTCAATGCCGGCCTGTCGGCGCTGAGCGGGCCGTTGCATGGCGGCACCACCAGCCTCGTCGAAATCCTCTTCGACGAGGTCGTTGCGGCCGGCGATGCGGCCGGCGCCGTCGAGACCCGGCTGCGCCGGGGCGACGGCATCCCGGGTTTCGACCACCCGCTCTATCCGGACGGCGACCCGCGCGCCGCCGCCCTGTTGCCCCATCTTCCGGCCGATCGGCTGCGCGACGATCTCGCCGCCGTCATGGCGGAGACGGCCGGGCGGCTGCCGAATATCGACTTTGCTCTTGTGGCCTTGCGCCGCGCGCTCGGCCTGCCGCGCGGTTCGGCGCTCGCGCTGTTCGCGGTCGGGCGCACGGCCGGCTGGATCGCCCATGCCCTGGAGCAGCGTCGGGACGACAGGCTGATCCGCCCGCGCGCCCGCTATGTCGGTCCATCCGCGGCGGACGGTTCGGCCCGGTAGGCGGGCGGGGCCGGCCGGCGCCGGCAGCCGGAATGCCGCATCGCAAAATCGCCCGAATGGCGCCGGCAACTGACGGCTCCATGCGGGGGCTGCGGATGCTGATCGAAGCGACGTCACGGAGTGCCGGGACGATCATGGGGCGCAGGGCGGCCCGGCCGGCCGGCGCCCGGCGAGCAGGCCCGGGCGGTGCCCGTTCCTGATGCGGCGGATCCGGTGGACCGCGGCGCCCGTCCGGCGTCCGGCGCCCTCTTGGGGCTTCGTCGTCTCGCTGGCGGTCCATGTCCTGGTCGGGCTCGGCCTTCTGTGGTCGGCGCCGGTGCACCGGCCCGAACCGCCCCGTCCGCCGGTCCTGGAAGTCGAAATCCTGCCGCCCGCAGTGTCGCCGCCGCCAGCGGTGCCGGGCGGTTCGCCGCCGGCGGCCCGTCCGCCCGTCGGCCGGCCGGTCGGGCCTCCGCCTCCGCCGGAGGCTTCGGCGCCCGCCCCGTCACCGGTCCCGCCGGCCGCCGCCCCGGGTCCGGGCGGCATGATCGCGGCGACCCGCATGCTGTCGGCCCGCATCCTGGCCGATCCGCGCAGCCGCGAGGCCGTGAAGACGCTGTCGCAGCTCTCCGGCGACGACCGCATCGACCAGCTCTGCGGCTTCGAGGCGCTGGAGCAGATCGCGGCCTGGAACGGCCGCCTGCATCCGGACCGGGTGGTCTCCTACGCGATCGAGGAAACGCGCCAGTCCGGCCACCGGCTGATCGCCGAGGGCGCCGCCGTGCATTCCGGGCGGCGCTGGTACCGGCTGCGCTTCACCTGCGATCTGGCGCCGGACGGCAGCAAGGTCGTCGGCTTCGCCTTCGCGCTCGGCGCCGCCATTCCGCGCCGCGACTGGGAGGGCTACAGCCTGCCCGACGAGGGCGAGGCGGCGGATTGACCGGCGTGCATCGCGGCGGCGCCGAGGCCGGCCCGAAACGCAACGGGACCGATGCGCCTGCACCGGTCCCGGCCTGCATTTTCAATCAGTGACGACGGCCGTGCTCGCTCAGCGCCGGCCGGCCTCGATCACGTCGTCCAGGCTGCGCAGCCCGGTGGTCGGCGCATTGACCAGCACCGCCATATTGCCGGGGGCGTGCTGGTTCTTCCACATCTTGGTATGGGCCGCCGGGATCTTGTCCCAGGGGAACACCTCCGACATGCACGGATCGACCCGGCGGTCGAGCACGAAGCGGTTGGCGGCCGCGGCCTGCTTCAGATGGGCGAAATGCGAGCCCTGGATGCGCTTCTGATGCATCCAGACATAGCGCGCGTCGAAGGTGATGTTGAAGCCGGTCGTGCCGGCGCAGAACACCACCATGCCGCCGCGCTTCACCACGAAGGACGAGACCGGGAAGGTCGATTCGCCCGGATGCTCGAACACCATGTCGACATTGTTGCCCTTGCCGGTGATGTCCCAGATCGCCTTGCCGAACTTGCGCGCCTCCTTGAACCAGGCGTCGTATTCGGGCGAGCCGACCTTCGGCAACTGGCCCCAGCAGTCGAATTCCTTGCGGTTGATCACCCCCTTGGCGCCGAGGCTGAGCACGTAGTCGCGCTTGGTCTCGTCGGAGATGACGCCGATCGCGTTGGCGCCGGCCGCGGCGCAGAGCTGGATGCCGAACACGCCGAGGCCGCCGGAGGCGCCCCAGACCAGCACGTTCATGCCGGGCTTGAGCTCGTGCGGCTCGTGGCCGAACAGCATGCGGTAGGCGGTCGCCAGCGTCAGCGTGTAGGAGGCGGCTTCCTCCCAGGTCAGGTGCTTCGGGCGCGGCAGCAGCTGGCGGGCTTGCACCCGGCAGAACTGCGCGAAGGAGCCGTCATGGGTCTCGTAGCCCCAGATGCGCTGGCTGGTCGACAGCATCGGGTCGCCGCCATTGCACTCCTCGTCGTCGCCGTCGTCCTGGTTGCAGTGGATGACGACCTCGTCGCCGACCTTCCAGGTCTTCACCTTCGAGCCGACCTTCCAGACGATGCCGGACGCGTCGGATCCGGCGATATGGTAGGGCTGCTTGTGGCCGTCGAAGGGCGAGATCGGGGTGCCGAGCGCAGCCCAGATGCCGTTGTAGTTGACGCCGGCGGCCATCACCAGGACCAGCACCTCGTGGCTGTCGATCTCCCAGGTCGGCACGACCTCGAGCTGCATGGCCTGCTCGGGCGGGCCGTGCCGGTCGCGCCGGATCGCCCAGGCATACATGTTGGCCGGCACATGGCCGAGCGGCGGGATCTCGCCGACCTCGTACAGATCCTTCAGAGTCTCCGAACCGGAGAGACCGTCCTTCTGGAGCGCGTTCGCCGCCATCTCGTCCTACCCATTCTGTCGTCGAGACCGCCCCTCCCGGGCGACCCGACGACTATCCGACATTTTTTCTGCATTGCAACAGAGCCGGGCGGAACCTGCCGACCGGGCCCGGGCACTATGGGTCCGCGCGAGGGTTCGATCCATTGGACCAAGGGATGGCCGCCGGAGCGCCGCTTCGCGGACCCCCTGTCGGCCAAGATGAAGCGCGCCGGGCCGAAGTCTCTGCGACTTTCCGTCCCTGCGGCGGCGGGTAACGCCGGCGGCCGGAGATTGCGGCTGGAGTTTCAGGGGCTCGGATTCACGAGGAGGATGGGTGTCGTCCGTCTTGATCGGGCCGCGGGCGTCCCGCTGCGGTGCGATCGGCGACGCAGGGAGATTCTTAGGAGATCCGTGATTGGATGGTGCGATCGGCGCGGCCGTGCCGTCGCGGGGCTCCGCCGGCGGGCCGGAAATCGGACGCCGTCATCCGTGCAGGGCCGGCGGACGACGGGATTTCGGAGAACGCGGTGCTTCAGGATCTCGATTCCAACAGCTGGATGGTGGTGTCCGTGGCGGTCGTCTTCGGAGCCTTCTGGCTCGGCTGGATCGCCGACATGATCCTGGATACGGCCGGCCTCGGCGTCCTCCTCAACTGGCTGCTGGCGACGCTCGGGGCTTTCGGCGGCATCTACGGCTTCGATTTCGCCCTTCGCCACCACCATGTCCCGCTTGCCTACGCGGACGGCTTCGTGTGGGTGGCCGCCGCGATCGCCTCCGCGACCCTCGCGCTTCTGTCCTTGCTTCTGGTCCGGGCGATGATCCGTCTGCTGTGATGCGAAATAGGGCGGCCTCGGACCTTTTGCCGTAATGACAGATTTGTGCACTGCGCCTATTCGTTGAGGCAGGTTCAACCAGCCCGGACGCATGCCATGCCGCTGAAAGAGCGCGACAAGCCCTGGATCTTCCGCACCTATGCGGGCCATTCGACGGCGGCCGAGTCCAACCGGCTCTATCGCACCAATCTCGCCAAGGGCCAGACGGGCCTTTCGGTCGCCTTCGACCTGCCGACCCAGACCGGCTACGACCCCGATCACGCCCTGTCGCGCGGCGAGGTTGGCAAGGTCGGCGTGCCGATCGCCCATCTCGGCGACATGCGGCGCCTTTTCGACGGCATCCCGCTCGAAAAGATGAACACGTCGATGACCATCAACGCCACGGCGCCGTGGCTGCTGGCGCTTTACGCCGCCGCCGCCGACGAGCAGGGGGCCGACCGCCGGGGGCTGCAGGGCACGACCCAGAACGACATCATCAAGGAATATCTGTCGCGCGGGACCTATGTCTTCCCGCCGGCGCCGTCGATGCGGCTGACCACCGACGTCATCGCCTGGACCTACCGGGAGATGCCGAAGTGGAACCCGATGAATGTCTGCTCCTACCACCTGCAGGAGGCCGGTGCGACGCCGGTGCAGGAACTGGCCTTCGCGCTCGCCACCGCGGTTGCGGTGCTCGACGGCATGAAGGCGTCGGGCGCCATTCCGGCCGCGGAATTTCCCGAGGCGGTTAGCCGGATCTCGTTCTTCGTCAATGCCGGCATGCGCTTCGTCACCGAGATTTGCAAGATGCGCGCCTTCACGCAGCTCTGGGACGAGATCTGCGAGACCCGCTACGGCGTCGCCGACCCGAAGTTCCGCCGCTTCCGCTACGGCGTGCAGGTCAATTCGCTCGGTCTGACCGAACCGCAGCCGGAAAACAACGTCTACCGCATCCTGATCGAGATGCTCGCCGTGACGCTGTCGCGCGACGCCCGCGCCCGCGCCGTGCAGCTGCCGGCCTGGAACGAGGCGCTCGGCCTGCCGCGACCCTGGGACCAGCAATGGTCGCTGCGCATGCAGCAGATCCTCGCCTACGAGACCGACCTGCTCGACTATGCCGACATCTTCGCCGGCTCGAAGGAGATCGAGGCGAAGGTCGAGGCACTGTGCGCCGAGGCGCGCGACGAACTGGCGCGGATCGATGCCATGGGCGGCGCGGTGGCGGCGGTCGAGTCCAGCTACATGAAGCAGAAGCTGGTGGAATCGAATTCCAAGCGGCTCGAGGGGATCGAGGCCGGCGAGCAGGTCGTGGTCGGCGTCAACCGCTTCCTGGAGACCGAGCCCTCGCCGCTGACCGGAGGCGACGGGTCGATCCTGACCGTCCCGGAGCATGTCGAGGCCGAGGCGATCGAGAGCCTCAAGGCCTGGCGGGCCGGCCGCGACGAACTGGCCGTGCGCCGGGCGCTGACCGAGCTGAAGGCGGCCGCCGCGGAAGGCCGCAACATCATGGAACCGTCGATCGCCTGCGCCAAGGCCGGCGTGACGACCGGCGAATGGGGCGAGACGCTGCGCACGGTGTTCGGTGAGTACCGCGCCCCGACCGGCGTCGGCCGCGCCCAACGCGATGCCGGCGGCGATCTCGCCGCGGTCCGCGCCGCCGTCGAGCGGGTCTCCGGTCTGCTCGGGCGCCGGCTCAAATTCCTGGTCGGCAAGCCGGGCCTGGACGGCCATTCCAACGGCGCCGAGCAGATCGCGGTCCGTGCCCGCGATTGCGGCATGGAGGTCGTCTACGAGGGCATCCGCCTGACCCCGGCGCAGATCGTCAATGCCGCCCTGGAAGAGGGCGTGCATGTGGTCGGGCTGTCGATCCTGTCCGGTTCGCATCTGGCGCTGGTGCGCGACGTGATGGAGCGCATGCGCGCCTCCGGGCTGGAGGATGTCCCGGTCGTCGTCGGCGGCATCATTCCGCCGGAGGACGAGCGCGCCCTGAAGGCCATGGGGGTGGCGGCGGTCTACACGCCCAAGAACTTCCAGCTGACCGACATCATGGCCGACGTGGTCCGGATCGTGGAGGCCGGCGAGGTCCGCGCGGCGTGAGGGGGCAGGCGATCGCCAGTCGGCAATAGGCAGTAGGCAGCCGACAAGCGCGGGAGGCGCCGGGCGTCCGCCGGTGCCTCGGGGCACCGGAAGACGCCGCGGCGCGTCCATCGAAAGGCGGCATGATTGGCCGCGGACGGCGTGGCCGCCGCCTGGGGCGCCGTCCGGCTTACTTGTGGCCGGGCGCGTGCGCGCCGTGGTCGTCGCCGCCATTGTGGCCGGCACCGTCATCCACGCCGCCGCCCTTGCCGGGCTTGCCGGTGCCCGAACCGGTGTTGCCCGAGCCGGTGTTGCCGGAACCCGAATTGCCCGAGCCGCTGTTGCCGCCCTTGCCCGGGCCGCCGCGCACGAGCACCACGTCGGCGTCATCGGAGGCCTGGGTCAGGACGGGCTTCGACGGCACGGTCAGCCCGAAGGCCGCGGTCGTCATCGGGCCGACGAAGGCGACGGCGGCGCCGAGGGCCAGGATATGCAGTTTCATGGTCAGTCCTCCTCTTGAGATCGCCGGTTCGGCGACGGTTCGGACTGTGACGAATGCTGCTTTGCCGATGTCTGATGCCGGCGGTAAGGTCGATGTAATCGCTCGAACCTATAGTGGTGGCCATGAACACCGGCACCGGGCTTGCCCGGAGAACCTTCCTTGCTCTCGCCGTGACCCTGGCCCTTCGGCCGTGGTCGGCCTCCGCCCATGGTGGCGGAGGGGGCGGCGGTGGTGGTGAAGGCGGCGGCGAAGGCGAAGGCGGCGAGGGCGAGGGCGAGGGCGGCGAAAGCGAGGGCGGCGGCTCCGGCGGTTCCGGTTCGGGTGGTTCCGGGTCCGGCGGCTCCGGTTCGGGCGGCGGCTCCGGGGCCGGCGGATCGGGGTCCTCGTCATCCGGCAGCGCAGTCGGCACCGATGCGTCCGGGGCGGTCACGCCGGGCGGCTACGGCATGTCCGGCAAGGGGCGCGACGGCGCGACCGCATCGGGCGGCTTCGGCGGGTCCGGAGGCGTCACCGGCTCGACCGGTGGTTCCGGCGCGTCCCGTCCGATGCAGTCGGAGCAGGACGCGGCGCGCGATATCGTCAAGCGCGGTGGCGCGGTGCCCTTCTCGTCGGTCATCCCGGTGGTGCGCGCCGTGGCGCCCGGCAAGATCCTCGACGTGAAGCTGGTGCCGAACCAGACCGGCGGCTGGAACTACTGGGTGCTCGTGCTCCAGGCCGACGGCCGCTACCAGGATGTGCGCGTGGACGGAAAACGAAATCGGGTCATCGAGATCAGGCGGCGCTGACATGCGGGTCATGCTGGTAGAAGACGAGAAGGCGATCGCCAACGACATCGCCGAAGGCCTCGGCGAGGCCGGTTATGTGGTCGATGTGGTGCATGACGGCGAGGAGGCCTGGTTCCGCGGCGAAACCGAGGACTATGACGCGATCGTGATCGATCTCGGCCTGCCCAAGCTCGACGGCCTGTCGGTGGTGCGCCGCCTGCGCGCCGCCAAGGTGACGACCCCGGTCCTGGTCCTGACCGCCCGCGGCGCCTGGATGGAGCGGGTCGAGGGCATCGATGCCGGTGCCGACGACTATCTGGTCAAGCCCTTCCACATGGAGGAGGTGATCGCCCGGCTCGGCGCGGTGCTGCGCCGGAGCGGCGGCCATGCCAGCCCGCAGCTCGAGGCGGGGGGCATGATCATCGACACGCGCCGCATGACCGCGACCATCGGCGGGCGCAGCATCATCCTGTCGGCGCTCGAATACCGGCTCTTGCGCTATCTCGCTCATCATGCCGGGCGTATCGTGCCGCAAACGGAATTGTCGGAACATGTCTATGGCGGCGACCGCGAGCCCGATTCGAATGCGCTCGAAGTCCTGATCGCACGGCTGAGGCGCAAGATCGGCTCGGACGTGATCGGAACGCGGCGCGGCCACGGCTACTTCATGACCCCGGCCGGCGGGGTGGCGCCGGTCGCGCAGTCCGGCTGACGGAGGGGCGATGGGCGGGGCCGAAACGGCAGGGCAGAAGAGATCGTCGGGCTGGCGCAGTTCCGTCCGCCTGCGCCTGATGGTGCTGGCCGCCATCACCGTGGCGGCGACCCTGACGGTCGCCGGCATCCTGCTCGTCGTCGCCTTTGAGCGCCACCTGGAGCGTCGTCTCGGGCTCGAACTCGATACCCGCTGGACGCAGTTGGCCGCCGCCCTGACCATCGACGGGACGGGCGCGGCGCGGCTCTCCCACGATCCGGGCGACCCTCGCTACGATCAGCCCTATAGCGGCATCTACTACGAGATCGGCAGCCCCGGCCGCGGTGAGGTCCGTTCGCGGTCGCTGTGGGATGCGGAACTCGGCCAGACCGCGATCGACGCCGCGGTGGCGGCCGGCGAGCCGATCGAGGTCGACGGCCCGAACGGCTCCGTGCTCTATCTTCTGTCCAAGCCGGTCAGCGTCGCCCATGCGTCCGGCGAACGCAGCTACACGATCTCGGTCGCGATCGACCATGTCGAGATCGAGACGCTCGCCAGCGAGTTCGCGGCCGACGTGCGCAACGCCCTGATCGCCATCGCGCTGGTGCTCCTGGCCGGCACCTGGGCGCAGATCTCGCTCGGTCTCGGACCGCTCGCCACGCTGCGGCGCGAACTCGATCAGATCCGGCGCGGCAGCAAGGAGCGCATGGAAGGCACCTTCCCGGACGAGGTCGGGCCGCTGGTCAGCGATCTCAACGGCCTGCTCGACCGCCAGGACGATCTGATCCGCAAGGCGCGCGAGCGGGCCGGTACGCTCGCCCACGGCCTCAAGACTCCGCTGACCATCATCCAGGCCGAGGCCCGGCGGCTGCAGCGGTCCGGGGCCATCGAGGCGGCCAAGACGCTGCGGGATCAGGTCGCCGCGATGAACGGCCATGTCGAACGCGAACTGTCGCGCGCCCGCCTGCAGGGCAAGGCGGTTGCGGCCGGCCACGCCACGGCGGTCGCCGACACGGTCGGACGCATCGTCGCGCTCGAGCGGCGCATGCCGCGCGGCGGCGAACTGGACTGGATCATGGAGGTCGATTCGCGGCTTCGGGTCCGCATGGACGCCGACGATTTCGGCGAGGTGCTCGGCAATCTGCTCGACAATGCCCGCAAATGGGCCGACGGAACCGTCCGGGTCTCGGCGACGGAGACCGACGGGACGGTCAGCCTGTCGGTCGACGACGACGGCCCCGGCATCCCGGCGGACATGCGGCTCGCGATGATGGAGCGCGGTACCAAGGCCGGCGCCCGCGTCGAAGGCTCCGGCCTGGGCCTCGCCATCGTCTCCGACGTGCTCGAAGCCTACGAGACCGGCCTGCATCTGGAGACGGCACCGTCCGGCGGCCTGCGCGCCCGGTTCGAAATCGAAGGCTGCGCCGCAGCGACACCGTCAACCGAGGCCGCCGCGCCGGTCCGCGAACCGGTGGCGATCCGGCCCGCGGCAGAGTGACGCCCGCAGGCCGCGCACGCGGCGGGCCGGTATGCGGCGTCGCATAACGCGTCGCTCCGCGCCATGCTTGCGCTCGGGCGCATCCTCGGCTAACCGATCGAAGGTCCGTCCGGTGCCGTGGCGCCGGCCGACCAGGACGTGGAGACGCGCATGACCTATGTGGTCACCGACAACTGCATCAAGTGCAAGTACACCGACTGCGTCGAAGTCTGTCCGGTCGATTGCTTCTATGAAGGCGAGAACATGCTCGTCATTCATCCCGACGAGTGCATCGATTGCGGCGTCTGCGAACCGGAATGCCCGGCCGACGCGATCAAGCCCGATACCGAGCAGGGCCTGGAATCCTGGCTGACGGTCAATGCCGAATATGCCGCCAAGTGGCCGAACATCACCTCCAAGCGTGATGCCCTGCCGGATGCGAAGGAATGGGACGGCAAGCCGAACAAGTTCGCCGAGTTCTTCTCGCCCGAACCTGGCGAAGGCGACTGAAGCCCCGCGGATTGCGCGTCCCGGCTGCGAGGCTCCGGAATTGGCCATGCACAGTGTGCATGACAGGATGGCTGCATCCAGCCTTGTGCATGCCTGGGGTTCATCCCATGTGCGGTCGGGCGGCTCGTCGCCGAAAACGTCGCTTCGCCCGGTGGGGCGGACCGATTGCCGTCGAATACCGGCGCCGAAGCCCCGAAAACCGACGTGACGCAGCGAGATGCGCGTCGATGCCGGATGCTGCCGGTCCCGGGCCGGGCCGGCAGGGTTCCAACCGAACGGTCAAAATCGCTGTCGTATCGCTTTGATTTGGACGCGTTTTGTGGTAAAGGTCACACACAGTCGAATTTTCCCCTCCGGCAATCTCCCCTAGGGAGTTCACGCATGATCGGCTTGAGCGAAGAAATGGCTCGGCGGAACGTCGATATGCGTTGTGATGTTCGGTGGTGGGTGTCTCGCAGGACCGGCTGAGATTTCTAAGATCGACCCGTAACCGGTGACGGCTTCCTGCCGAAGCCGGCTTTCGTGTCGTTGCTACCGGTCCGTGCCTCCTCCGGGGGCCGCGTGATCGGGGGGACTGTCCTCAGGATCATCCGGCGGGGCGCCGGGCGGTCGACATGCGCAGGAGTGATGGGCGTATGGCCACCAATACGAAGAAGACGTCGCAGACCCGCCAAGGATTCAAGGCGGGAGAGCACATCGTTTACCCCGCCCACGGCGTTGGACAGATCACGTCGATCGAAGAACAGGAGATCGCGGGGTACAAGCTCGAACTGTTCGTCATCTCCTTCGAGAAGGACAAGATGACCCTGCGCGTCCCGGTCCCGAAGATCGCCACCGTCGGCATGCGCAAGCTGTCCGAGCCGGATGCGGTCAAGAAGGCCTTGGAGACCGTCAAGGGCCGCGCGCGCGTCAAGCGCACCATGTGGTCCCGTCGCGCCCAGGAATACGAAGCCAAGATCAATTCCGGCGATCTGATCGCCATCGCCGAGGTCGTGCGCGATCTCTATCGCGCGGACAGCCAGCCGGAACAGTCCTATTCCGAGCGCCAGCTCTACGAGGCGGCGCTGGATCGGATGGCGCGCGAGGTTGCGGCGGTCAACCGCATCTCCGAGACCGAGGCGATCCGCCAGATCGAGTCCAATCTCCTCAAGAACCCGCGCCGCAACGCCAAGCCGGCCGAGGGCGAGGCCGAGGTGGAAGGGGAGTTCGAGGACGAGCAGGAAGAGGCCGCCTGACCAGCACCTCACGAAATCGTCACGCGAGAATCGAAAAGGCCCGGGCGTTCCGGGCCTTTTTCATGTTCGGGGCCTTGTTTCGCTCCGGGCGCACTCCGATATCGTCAATAGGGGTTAACGCTTAGGTCGCACCGGCACCGCAGGGTATGCATCCTGTGGCGCCGAGGCCCGGCGGCGGCTCGACTTCGTTTCGACGCCGCCGACGAGGCGAAAGCGGGCGGCGTGGCGAAGGCGGACGGCAGGGAAATCGTCGCCGGCACGCCAGAAACCGGTGTGCCTGGTGGCAACCTGTGGCGAGGCTCTGCGTTTCCCCTGGGACGGCGCGGTCCGCCGATGGCGGCTGATCCGGAGACGTATCGGCGCCGTAGGCAGTCGGTACGCCGCTCGGAAGAAGGAGAGGCCCGATGAACCAGGCGATGAGTGCCCGGCGCCAATTCGTCAAGGCCGCCATGGCGGCGCCCTACCTCACGCGCGAGGAGGAGCACGATCTTGCCGTGCGCTGGCGCGAAACCCAGGACCAAGTCGCGCTGCACAGGATGACGTCGGCCCATATGCGCCTCGTCATCGCGCTGGCGTCGCGGTTCCGGCATTTCGGCCTGTCGATGAGCGACCTGATCCAGGAGGGGCATGTCGGCCTCCTGGAGGCGGCCGCGCGCTTCGAGCCGGATCGCAACGTCCGCTTCTCGACCTATGCGACTTGGTGGATTCGCGCCTCGATGCAGGACTATATCCTGCGCAACTGGTCGATCGTGCGCGGCGGCACCTCGTCGGCGCAGAAGGCCCTGTTCTTCAACCTGCGCCGCCTGCGCGCACGGCTCAACCGCGGCGTCGACCAGATGCCGGTCGAGAGCCTGTTCACCGAGATCGCCGAGGCGATCGGCGTCTCCAAGGCCGATGTGGAATTGATGAATGCGCGCCTGTCGGGCCCGGATTCCTCGCTCAACGCGCCGGTCGTCGAGGCCGACGGCAATGGCGCCGACCGGCAGGATTTCCTGGTCTGCGACAAGCCGCTGCAGGACGAAACCGTTGGCGAGCGCATCGACGGCGAGCGCCGGGTCATGTGGCTCCGGCGGGCGCTCGGTGTGCTGAGCGAGCGCGAATTGCGCATCGTGCGCGAGCGGCGCCTCGAGGACGAGGGTGCGACGCTGGAGGCGCTCGGCGCGAAGCTCGGCATCTCCAAGGAGCGCGTGCGCCAGATCGAGAACCGGGCGCTCGAAAAGCTGCGCGCCGCGCTCCTGCATCAGGAGCCCGACCAGGCCGCCTTCGGCTGATCGCAGGCGCTGCCGCCTTCGCCGCGCGTCGCATCGCGCCATCCGAGGCACATGTCCGGGTCGCGCCATCCCGGCGCAAGCCCTGCCGGCCGGCCGGCCGCGACGCCGCCCGGGGAGGAAAATCGACGCAACATTGTTTCTGAACGGTTTCTTTAAGGGCATTCAGGGCCGGTTCCGGCCGGCCTCGCTAGTCTCCCTGCATCAGGACGCGCCGACCGATCCGATGGGGAGCGGTCCGGCCTCGAGCCCTCCAGGAGACCCGCCATGACCCGCAGCGCCGCCCTTGCCCTGACCGTTCTCGCGCTTTCCGCCGCCGCCACGCTGACCGCCGGCCCGGCCGCCGCCAAGGCCTGCACCAACGGCGTCTGCGCCTCCAGCACCGACGACGGCCGCACCGTCAACGTCTATCTCTCGACCCGCCTGATCGGCGTCACGCACTACAATGTCCGCCGCAACGGCAGCCAGTTCGAATCCAGGGGCTTCTTCAATTTCTCGGCGCGCAAGGGCTTCGACCAGGGCTATCACGTCCAGGCCTGCCGCCGCGGCGGCCTGCTGCAGAAGTCGACCTGCACGCCCTGGGCCGATTTCCACCACACGACCCGCTGATGCCGGTCCTGCTCCGGCCGGCCGGATGGCGCGGATCCCCCTCGGATCCGCGCCATTGTCGCGTCGGCGGCGGGCCGCCTCAGCCGCCGCGCAGCCGCTCGATCAGTTCGGTGGTCGGATAGCTGTCGGCCGGCAGGCCGTAGCGCATCTGCGCCTGCTTGACGGCGCTGCGGGTGGCATTGCCGACCCGCCCGTCCGGTTGCTCGCGCGAGAAGCCGCGGCGCAGCAGCAGGCCCTGCAACTCGCGCACCTGCTCGGTGGTCAGCGGCGTGACGGTGCCGTTGCCGGGCGAGACCGGCGGCGCGCCGGACAGCCGCGTGGCGTAGTAGGCGGCCGTGGTGGCGTAGACGAAGGCCTTGTTCCAGCCGAGGAAGGCCTGGAAATTCGGGTAGGCCAGGAAGGCCGGCCCGTTCCGGCCCATCGGCAGAAGAAGGGAAGCCGGCTGGCCGTCGGCCGGCAGGCTGCCATGTGCGGCCGCCACGCCCCAGCGCGCCCATTGCGCGCGCGGATGCCGGATCGTGAGATCGGCCTGGTCCCAGCGCAGGTCTGCGGGCACCCGCACCTCCTGCAGCCAGGGCTCGCCGCGCTTCCAGCCGAAATGGACCAGCAGGTTGGCCCCCGAGGCGAGCGCGTCGGGCACCGAATTGATCACGTCGCGCCGGCCGTCGCCGTCGAAATCGACGCCGCTGCGGTCGTAGTCGGTCGGCGTCATCATCATGTGGCCGGCCTCGCCGGCCCAGTCGCCGACCATCTGGGCGGGCGTCAGGTCGCCCTTCTCGACGATGCGCAGCGCGTCGATCAGTTCCGGGCGGAAGAAATCCGGCCGGCGGCAGTCATAGGCGAGCGTCGCCAGCGAGGTGAAGATCGGATACTTGCCCTTGTCGGAGCCGAAATCGGTCTCCAGTCCCCAGAAGGCGACCAGCACCGGCGCCGGCACGCCGAATTTCTGCTCGATGCGCCCGAGCAGCGCCGCCTGGCTCTTCAGGAGCGCGCCGCCGCGGCTCATCCGGTCGGCCGAGACCATCCGCCCGGCGAATTGCAGAAAGGTCTGCTGGAACACGCCCTGGCCGCGGTCGCGCCTGACGATGCCGGGATCGAACTGCACCGGCCCGAGCGCCGCCTGGATGGTCGCCTGCGAGATCCCCGCCGCCGCCGCCTCGCGCCTGACCCCGTCGAGCCAGCGCGGAAAATCCAGCCCGTTCTGACATTCCGGCCCGGCGTATGCCGGCGTGGCCGCCATCAGGCCGAGCGCAATGCCCGCCGCTGCCCATTTCCTCGCAATCATCGGCATCTCCCGTCGCGTCCGAATCGTCCGCTGGCATACCGACCGAGTGTGGCGGATCTCCGCGCGGCGCAGCCTGCCGATCACAAACCGTGCGGATGCGCCGAGAGCCAGGGGCGGTACCGTTCCCGCGCGGCGGCCTGCGCTCCTGCGTCCGGCCAGAAGAGGTCAGCACCGCCGTCATAGGGCGCAAAGACGGCACCATTTTCCGCCGACATGAAGAGGGTCGGCGCCATGTCGCCCTCGGCGACAAGCAGCAGCAACGGATCGAAGGCGCCGGACTGCCAGGTTATCGGCCGCGCCATCACGGTCCATCGGATCGGCTGGTCCGGATCCTCGTCCACGGTGAAGTCGAAGGCGACGGACAGCCCCCAGCGCGACGCCGCCGCTTCCCGCCCGGCCACGACGCTATCCGGCTGCCACCCGTCCGGCGCCTCCCAGAAGCTCTGCACCAGAAAGGCCGCCCCCTCTTCTCCCAAAAGATCCCCGGCAATATCGTTCTGCCGCCGCAACAGTTCCGCCCGATCCGCCGCATCAGCAGGGTAGCGCCGCGATTCTGGCAGTGAGTGAATCCGCAGCCAGTGCGGGGCCTCGGCCCAGCGCATCATGAAGCCGACGGGCTTCCGGTCGCCGTGCCAATGGCGCCATGCCTGCGAGAAGTCGTGCATGGTCGAGGTCGCGGGCATGACATCTCCTCTCACCAATCGAGCATGGGGAAATGCCCGAATCAGGCGGCATTGCTGTTTACGCCAGCCTCAACGCGCGCTCGAAAACCGAATCGGACAATCAGAAACCTGGTCTCCCGGAAGGGATTCGAACCCCTGACCTACGGTTTAGGAAACCGTTGCTCTATCCTGCTGAGCTACCGGGAGGACCAGGTCGGTCCATAGCATGATTCCGGGCGCTGTGCAGCATCCGGATCGGGGGCGGCGCGTCGGCCCCGGCCGGGGCGGGCGGAGCCCGGGGGCTGCCCGAAGCTTGCTGCGGGAGCGTCACAATCATGCCGAAGGCGGGTGCCAGCCTGATGCCTGTCGGTGCGGGTACGGGCCAATATGGCAGTCTTCAGCGGGTTTCAGCAGGACGGGCGGCGGGGGACCGGCGGGCGCATGCCGGTCTGGCTGGCGGTTGCGGGTTCGGTCGCCCTGCCGCCTGCGGCGATGGCGCCGGGGGCGGCGGTGGCGGACGAGGATCCCTGCCTCGGCGGGGAGGGCGAGGCGGTCCGGGCGGTGCGGGCGCTGTCCGGCGACGGTTTCCGGCTCGACGACGGTCGCGTGGTGCGTCTGGCGCTGGTCGCCGCGCCGCGGATTTCGCTGCCGGCGCATCGCGGGCATGGAGCCGTCACGATGGCGGAGGCGGCGTCGGAGACCGGGATGCCGGACGCGCCGTCGGACGCGGCGGGCGAGGCGGACCGGGCCGCGGGGCCGGATGGCGCCGAGGCGGACGACGACGCCGGTGGCGCTTCCGGGGATATGCCGCGGGACCAGGACGGCGCCGGCAGCGGCGCGGCCGTCGGCGACGGGCGGAACCGGGCGGCCGGCCTCGGCGGGCCGGAGGGCGATCCCGCCGGCCTTGCGGCCGGTGCCGGAATGACGGCTGATGCCGCGCCGGTCGAACGGGCGGCGCGCGCGGAACTCGCCCGGCTGGTCGAGGGGCGGGACCTCCTTCTCCATGGCGGCCGCATCGACCGGCACGGCCGGACGATCGCGCAGGCCGCCGATGCGGCGACCGGGCAGGGGATCGCGGCGGCCCTGGCGGCCGTCGGCGCGGTGCGGGTCATGCCCGCGGGGCGCGGCGGCGGCGCGGGCCAGGACGGGGCCTGCATCCGGCATCTCATCGCGGCCGAAGCCACGGCCCGTGCCGCCGGGCGCGGGCTCTGGGCAGAGCCGGCCTTTGCGGTGCGCCGGGCGGACGATCCGGCACTGGCCGCGGCGGCGGGCAGCTATGTCCTGGTCGAGGGCAAGGTGCTCTCGACGGGACGGTCCGGACCGAGGCACTATCTCAATTTCGGGACGGATTTCCGCAGTGACTTCACGGCCGTCATCGACGATAAGGACACAGCACGGTTCACCCGCGCCGGCGTTGGGCCGGCGGCCCTGAAGGGTCGGGTGGTCCGGCTTCGGGGCTGGCTCGACGACCGCGACGGCGGATTCATGCGGCTGGGCCTGCCCGAGGAGATCGAATGGGTGCGCTAGGGCACGTTCCGGCCGGGCTTCCGACGCCCGGCCGCTCCGGTTCGGCCCCGACGGAGATCGCGGGCGGGACCCGGCGCGTCGCCGACGCGGCCGGTCCCGGAAGCGCGCCCGGCACCGGCCCGGTGCGCCGTCGCGGCGCCTGGCGCCTGGCGCCGGGCTTCGCGCTCGCCCTGATCCTCACCGGCTGCAACGCGGTGGTCGGCACCACCGATTCCATGATCGACACCGCGCCGGCCGTGGCCACGGCCAGTGCGGCCGCCGGCGTCAACCCGCCGGCGCAGGACCCCGAGCACAACCGCATCGTCGCCACCTATGGCGGCCTCTACGACGATCCGAATGCCGCCCGGGCGGTCGCGCGCGCGGTCGGCCGGCTGGTCGCGGCCTCCGACGATCCGTCGCAGTCCTACCGGATCACCATCCTCAACTCGCCGGTGGTCAACGCCTTCGCGCTGCCGAGCGGCAATCTCTACGTCACGCGCGGCCTGCTGGCGCTTGCCAACGACACTTCCGAGGTCGCCGCCGTCGTCGCCCACGAGATGGCCCATGTCACCGCCCGCCACGCGGTCGCCCGCGCGCGCCGGCAGGAGGCCGCGCAGGTCGTCAACCGGGTCGTCTCCAACGTCTCGCAGGAAAGCGATGCGCGCCTGGCGCTGACGGCGACGCAGATGTCGCTCGCCCGCTTCAGCCAGGTGCAGGAACTGGAGGCCGATAGCGTCGGCGTGCGCACCCTGGCGCGTGCCGGCTTCGATCCCTTCGCGGCCTCGCGCTTCCTCAGTTCCATGGCCCGCTATGCGGCCTTCCGCTCGCTGCGGCCCGCCGCCAACAGTTCAAACGGCAAGCCGGACTTCCTGTCCTCGCATCCCTCGACGCCGGAGCGGATCGCCTTCGCGGTGCGCGCCGCGCGCGAGATCGGCGCGCCGGGCATCGGCGAGCAGGAGCGCGAGGCCTTCCTGCAGGGTCTCGACGGCATGGTCTATGGCGACGACCCGTCCGAGGGCTTCGTCCGTGGCCGGGCCTTCCTGCACAAGGCGCTCGGCATCCAGTTCGGCGTGCCGAACGGTTTCGCCCTGGAAAACACGTCAAAGGCGGTGCTCGCCACCAACGCGGCCGGTACGGCCCTGCGCTTCGACGGCGTGGCGGTGCCGGTGTCCACCGCGCTGACCGACTATATCCAGTCCGGCTGGATCAACGGCCTGCAGACCGACAGCGTGCAGGCGACCCGGATCGGGGACTATGACGCGGCCACCGCCACCGCGGTCGCCGACGGCTGGACCTTCCGCATCGGCGTCGTCCGCAAGGACCGCACGACCTACCGCTTCATCCTGGCCGCGCAGGACCCCACGGTCCTGACCGACCAGATCTTCCGCGAGACGATGGAAAGCTTCCGCGAGTTGTCGCCGACCGAATCGGCTCGCCTGCGGCCTTTGCGGATCCGCGTCCACAAGGTGCGTTCGGGCGATACGATCGAGCGGCTGGCCGAATCCATGCAGGGTGTCGACCGCAAGCTCGAACTGTTCCGCGTCCTCAACGGCCTCGACGGCGCCGATGCGATCGAGCCGGGCCGGATGGTCAAGCTGGTGGTGGATTGAAGCGCGGGTTTACGGCCCGACGCTTCGGCCGGGAATGCGCTGCGGGATAGGCAATCACCTCCCGATGCCTCAATGCTCCGGGTACCCCGCCCGATCCCTCGGCCGCATCCCCGGACAAGGCCCGTGAGGGCCGCCGATCCGGGGCCTACTCGCTCCGCAACGGCATCAAGATCGTGAACCAACTCAAGGCCTTGTGGCAATCCGACCGCAGAGTGGGTCCCGGCTCTCCGCTGACGCTTCGGCCGGGAATGCGCTGCGGGATGGGGCCTCAGATCCCGGTTCTTTCCGCTCGACAGATCGGGTCCCGCTCCGGTCTCGCCGCCGCACGTGCTTCGAACTCAGAAGGTGTCGTCGGGATCGGACTCGAAGGCATCGAGACGGCGGCGGTCGCGTTTGGTCGGGCGGCCGGTGCCGGGGTCGCGCAGGGCCGGGGCGGGCTCGCGGGCTTCGCGCGGCGGCGGTGGTGGGCTCAGATCCTCGTAGAGCCGTTGCGCTTCGGGCGCCGACCCGCGCCGGTCGGCGAATCCGGCGACCTTCAGGATCAGCACGCGATGCGGCAGCGTGATGGTCAATACGTCGCCGGGACGGACGACCTCACTGGACTGGTCGACCTTCTCGCGGTTCTTGCGCACATGCCCGGCCTCGGCGAGCTTCTGCGCCAGACTGCGCGTCCTGACCACGCGCGCATGCCACAGCCACTTGTCGATGCGCTGCCGGCCGGCTGCCGCTGTGCCGTCGCGTGTCCGGGGTACGTCGCCTCGATCCTCGGCCATCCCGCCTCAACGGATGCGAAAGCGGGGTCCGGTTGCCCGCACCCCGCATCCCAGGTCACTTCTTGCCCTTCTGCTCCAGTTCCGCCTTCAGAGCGGCGAGCTTGGCAAAGGGCGAGTTCGGATCGATCGGCTTCTCGGGGCGCTTCGGGCGATCGTCGCGGCGCGGACCGCTGCCGCTGCCCTGGTTCCCCTTCCAGCCTTCGCGTTGGCCGCCACCCTCCCGATGGGCGCCGTCGCGATGGCCGCCGTCGCGCGGAGCACCGTCGCGCTGACCGCCGTCTCGATTGAAGCGCTCGCGGCCGCCGTCGCGCGGACGGTCGCCGCGCCCTTCGGGACGATCGCCCCCGCCGCGGCGCTCGCCACCGTCGCGCTTCGGTTCGCCCTCACCGCCGGCCGGCCGGGGACCGCGTCCCTCCGGGCGGTTGGCGCCGCCCTCGCGCGCCACGCGCTGCGGGCCACGCTGGTCGCGGCCGCGCGGTCCCTGCTCGCGCCGTTCGAACCGGCCCGGCCGCCAGATCTCGATCTCGATCTGCTCGGTGGCGGGTTCCGATGCCGCCGACGCGACCGGTGCCGCCATCTCGGACTCACCCGCCGGTGCGGCCTCCGCCGCCATCTCGGCCGCCTCCGATGCCGCTTCGATCGGCTCGACCTCGGCAGCTTCGGTGACGTCGGTCAGAGCCTCGGTGACCAGGGCCTCCTCGGCCGCCGCCAGGGCTTCCGGTCCGCCGTCGCTCTCGGAGGCCGCGAAGGTGGCCAGCGTCTCGGCGCGCTCGGCAATGGCCGCGACCTCCTCGGCCGTCGGCTCGCCGGCCGCCACCGCGGCTTCGGCCGCATCGTCCGGTGCCGACGCCGCCATCGCGACGGCCTCTGCCTCTGCCGGTGCCGTCGTTTCGGACTCCGTGCCGGTCGCCGCCGTTTCGGCGATGGGGGCCGCGACCGGGCGGGTCACCTTGCGGCGTTCGAGCCGGTAGCCGAGCGACTTCAGGATCGAGGCGAAATCCTCGCCCGAGCATCCGACCAGGGATGTCATCGCGACCGTCACGGCGAAGCCGCCGCCGCCCGGGACAGCGCCGTCCGGCGGCTGCACGCTCGGATCGAGCGGCTTCCAGGCGATCAGCGGCCGGACCAAGTCGGCCAACCGCTCCAGGATATCGATGCGCACGGCGCGCTCGCCGCAGACGCGGTAGCCGACCACCTTGTAGAGCGCTTTCGGGATGGTCTTGTCGACCGGGATCGAGGTCCGGCCCGACATCGACAGCTGATGCAGCCCGTTGACCACCTGGGCGTCGACATTGCCGTTCTTCAGCGCCCAGAGCTGCGCGATCAGACCGCTCGGCGCGGGCTTGAGCAGCAGCGGCAGGAAGATGTGGTAGGCGCCGAAGCGCACGCCGTACTTGCGCAGCGAGGCCCGCATCGGCTGGTCCAGCGCCTTGACCTCGTCGGCAATGTGCTGGCGTTCCAGCACGCCGAGCGCCTCGATCAGCTGGAAGGCGACGCCGCGCGCCATGCCCTCCAGATCGGGTGCGTCGCGCAGGTCGATCAGCGGCTTCAACAGCCCCTCGACATGGGCCTTGACCCAAAGCGCCAGGCGGGTGTCGACCTTCTCGCGCGCCGGTCCGGTCAGCTGGTCGTCGGCCAGCACGATGACGGCCGGCGTCAGGGCGTTCTGCCCGACGGAGAGCTTGGCGATGGCCTGGCCGAGCCAGCGGATGGTGCCGTCGGAGGCGAGGGCGAACTCGCCGTTCGGCGCCTTCGACAGTTTCTCCGCCCGCGTCTCGATCTCGCTGGCGAGCGACTTGGCCGCGGCATTGCGCACGGCCTTGGCGTCCGTACCCTCCGCGGTCTGATCCGGCGCAAACCGGAAGCCGTCCAGGTGTCCGACACGATGGCCTTCGACGAGGACGTCCCCTTCGGCCGTGATTTCCGCTTCGAGCATGGCGTTCTCTCTCAGACGTCTCATGAGTACCGACGTCCTGCGATCCACGAAACGCTGTGTGAGGCGATCGTGCAAGGCATCGGACAGCCGATCTTCGACGGCGCGGGTCGTTTCGCGCCAATATGTGGGATCCATGACCCAGTCGGGCCGGTTTGCAATGAAGGTCCAGGTCCGGATGTGTGCGATCCGGTTGGAAATCGTATCGATGTCGCCTTCCGTCTTGTCGGCCTCGGATACCGCGCGCGCAAACCAGTCGTCCGGAATGCGCCCGCGGCGGACGAGATAATCATAGACGGTGGTGACCAGTTCGGCATGGTTGGCCGGCGCGATCTTGCGGTAGTCCGGCAGCGCGCAGACTTCCCAGAGCAGGCGCACCCGGTCGGGCTTGTCGGCGAGCGACGTGATCAGGTCGTCGCGGGCGGCGAAGTCGAGCGCCGTGTAGTCGTCCGCCGGTGGCGCGCGGGTCAGGCCCTCTTCGCGCGGCACCTCGTCGAGGGCGGCGCGCAGCGCGCGGATCGAGGCGAAGTCCAGGTGCGAATTGCGCCACTGGATGGTCTTCAGGGGCGCGAACTGGTGGCTTTCGAGGGCCTGGACCAGTTCGTCGTCGAAATCGTCGACGCGGCCGGTGACCCCGAAGGTGCCGTCGCGCAGATGGCGGCCGGCCCGGCCGGCGATCTGGCCGAGCTCGCCGGCGGTCAGCTGACGGTACTGGTAGCCGTCGAACTTGCGGTTGCCGGCGAAGGCGATGTGGTCGACATCGAGATTGAGGCCCATGCCGATCGCGTCGGTGGCGATCAGGGTGTCGACATCGCCGGACTGGAACAGCTCGACCTGCGCATTGCGGGTGCGCGGCGACAGGGCGCCGAGCACGACGGCCGCGCCACCGCGCTGGCGGCGGATCAGTTCGGCGATGCCGTAGACCTCGTCGGCCGAGAAGGCGACGATGGCCGACCGCGGCGGCAGGCGGGTGATCTTCTTGGAGCCCGAATAGGTCAGCAGCGACATGCGCGGCCGGGTGACCACGTTCAGGCCGGGCAGCAGCTTCTCCAGAAGGCCGCGGATCGTTGCCGCGCCGAGCAGCAGCGTCTCGCCGCGCCCGCGCAGGTTCAGGATGCGGTCGGTGAAGACATGGCCGCGCTCCAGATCGCCGGCGAGCTGGACCTCGTCGATGGCGACGAACTGCACATCGGTCTCGCGCGGCATCGCCTCGACGGTCGAGACCCAGTACCGCGCCTTCTCCGGAACGATCTTTTCCTCGCCGGTGACCAGCGCGACCGCATCGGCCCCGGCGCGGGCGACCAGCTTGCCATAGACCTCGCGGGCCAGGAGGCGCAGCGGCAGGCCGATCAGCCCGCTTTCATGGGCGAGCATCCGTTCGATGGCCAGATGGGTCTTGCCGGTATTGGTCGGGCCGAGCACGGCCGTTACGGTCTTGGCCCGGATGGTCGGCGGCAGGGGGCCGCGTACCGCATGAGTCATCGGCCGGCTCCGCGAAGGTTCGGACCGGTCGGCCTGCAGGCGGGTCGACCGGTCCGGGCGGAGATCGCCCCCGGCGGAACCGGCGAAGCTGCGGCGAAGGGCACTTCCAATCGACTCATACCATCCGTGTCGCGGCAGCCGCGGCGAACCGCGAAGCCGTCGGGCAAGGTGAGGCCGCAACGCCTCGACCGCGTCTTCCACCGTCCCCGATCGGCCGGCGGTCGGGCGGTCAACGCCCTATCCTCGTTGTCGCGGCCGGGCATTCCCGATCGCGTCCGGCGTCCCCGGCTTCGCCTGGAAGCCCGGACCTGCCCCGGTCGGCCAAAGCCGCGCCGTCGCACCGGTCGGACGCTGATTTAGCACAGCGGCTCGCGGTGCGCCCGCCTTTTCGTCAGGCGCCGGTCCGCGCATGGGCGGCCATCGTTCAGGAGATCCGGCAACCGGAACGAGTCTGGAACGAAGAGTGTCCGAATCGCTGATTCAAAACGATTCAGGATTCGTTCACGCCCACATCTGGTTGACGGCTTCGCCCAGGATACGAAATCCTGATTCAGGCCAACGGGTTGGACGGGAGGCCCGGCGACCCGTCAAGACCTCGGTGCCGGATTGGAGCGCAGCCCTGCAGATGCTCAGTCATGCAATTGATGATTGTAAAGGCCGGCTGTCTTCAGAATTGCCCGAAACCTGAACATGCAGGGCACGAATCGCTATTCGGCTGAAATTCCGTCTTCGTTCACAACCCGATATGGGGAAAGACCGGCGCCGGACCACAAAATCCGGCGAGGCCCGAGCCGATCAGGCGCTGCCATCGCGGCGGCGCATTAACACCTGCGTTCCGGAACGGGATCGCCGACCGGCTACGGGTGTGCCCGGAGGGCGGCGCAGGCCGGCGTTCACTTTCGGACCGGAGCCGGAACATGACCGGCACGAATCGGCGCTTGGGGCATTTTCGGCCTTTGTTCGCACGATATCTGGGCCCCGACAGGGGAGGCGGCCCCATATGCGCGAGCCGGTTCGGGCGGCAGACCCGACGACCGCAGATCGCCGTTTACCGATGCGGCCCGGATCGGGACGGCATGCTTACGGGCGGTCCCCGTGTCGCCCCATGCGCCGTCGGGATCGCGGCTGCGGCAGTCGCGGCCCGGCTGTCCCTGCCGCGTTCACGATCGGATCGGAGCCGGAACAAGGTGGGCACGAATCATCGCTTTCGACGTGTTGCTTCAACGTTCGCCCGATATTTGGGGCTCCGCTCCGACAGCGACACAAGATGGCAGGCACGGCCCGGCCCGCGGGCCGGATGGCGGATGCCAGCCGTTTACCGATGCGGCCCGAAGCGGGACGACGGTGCGTCGTCACCCGGCAGCGCCGGTTCCGTGCGGCCAACTTCGCCGTGCCGCGTCCCGGCCCGCCCGATGGCGCCGCGCCGCGGCACCCGATCCGGCCCCGGCGTTAACGGCCCGTCGAAACCGCGAACACGCCGGGCACGAATCGGTGCCGGCCCGATCTTCGCGCTTCGTTCTCGCCAGGGCTGGGGCTGTGCAGCCGGCGGGGTACCCCATCTGGATCGGACCGGCCGTCCGGCAGCCGGCCGATACCCTTGCGGATCAACACCTTCGTGCCGGAACGGGACGCGGGTTGCCGGCAGGGCCCGTCATGCGACCAACAAAAAAGGGCGCCCCGAAGGACGCCCCGGCAATCGACGGGCCGGTCTCGGTCAGCGCGCGGCGTGGCTGCCGGCGATCACCTGGAAACGGTCGGCCTGCACGACCAGCAGGCCGCTCATGGTTTCGACCGCGATGCGCACCGGCACCATCAGGCCGCTGTCGCCGACCGGTGCGAGTGCCATTTCGAGGTTGCGGTTCTCGGCCATGAACCGGGTTCCGGCGCGATCCGGCTTGTGGCCGGAGACGGGGATCCAGCGCGCCGCGCAGACCACGGCCGGACCGCTATAGCCAGGCTTGGTGACGGTTTCCGTGCGCTTGTAGCTGAGCCGCACGTCATAGCGGGTCCAGCCGTCATAGATCGGCAGGGTCCGCCCGCAGACCTCCGGCCCCGCCGCACCGTCGCGCCGGGCGATCGGGATCAGGATCGCGCTCAACGGGTCGAGCACGTCGCGGCGATGGGCGGCGGTGACCGGGATCCGCTCGTCGTCGTCCTTCAGCGGCGGTTCGACATCGAGGTCGCGGACCGACCCGGCGGCAAGCCCCATCGCGACATGGTGGTCCTTCTTGTCGCCGGAGCCTTCGAGCAGATAGCTCGCCGGAACCGGACGGTCGGGGCGCAGCGTGCCGGTCGATTTGGCCTCGCCGCGGGCACCGGACATGACCTTGCCGACGCCGGCGGTGCGGTATCCGACCCGGGCCGTATAGGCATCCTTTTCGACCTTGACGGCCAGATTGCCCTTGGCGAGGGCGAAGCCGCCCAGCGTGATGTCGTAGCTTGCCGCCACCTCCCCGTCGGCCGCGAAGGCCGGTACGGACGGGATCGCGGAGGAGACGAGCACGGCGTAAAGCAGGACCGCACGGGTGGACTTGACGGACGACTGCACTGGACACTCCCGTGTGACGCTGACGCCGGGCTAGACTTCGAATGGGCCGAATGTTTGGCCCTTATGGTCAATGCCCGGTTAACGCCCGCGGCCGGGCGGCACGGCGGCGGGCCGCTGTGGCCTTGAAGTCATGCGGTCCGGTGCCGATCGGCCGGCACGAATGCGGTTGCCGCCGACAGGCCCGCCCGCTAATCCAGAGGGGGAAACGGAGCCGCCATGAACCTCGTCGTCCTCACCGTGATCGCCTTTCTGGCCGGCGGCATCGGTGCCGCCCGACTCAACGGGCTTGCCGCCTGGGCCGGCGCGGCGATCGCGGCGGCGTCCGCGGCGGGGTTCCTCATCGGCCGAAGCGCCGTGCCGGGCGACGCGACCATCCCGTTCCTGCTCGGACTGGTCGGTGCGGGCGCCATCGGCAGCCTGCTGCGGCTCGGCGCCCAGGCGACCGGCATGGTGCTGGTCGGTGCGATCATTGCCGCAGCGGTCGTCTTTCTGGCCGGGCGGCAATTCGGCCTGGGATGAGCGGCCGGCGCGTCCGCGGCGGGCTTGACGCCGTCCGGTGCCTCCCTCTATATGGCGGCCAATTCTCCCGACCCTCGTGAGACGATCAACCGGGGCCTTTCGCGGGCCCGGACGCGTAGAAGGATTATCGCCATGGCTCGGCGCTGCGAACTGACGGCCAAGGGTGTCCAGGTCGGACACAATGTCAGCCACGCCAACAACAAGACGAAGCGGCGCTTCCTGCCGAACCTCGTCAACGTGTCGCTGATCTCGGAGGCCCTCGGCCGCACCGTGCATCTGCGCATCACCGCGCATGCGCTGCGCTCGGTCGAGCACCGCGGCGGCCTCGACGCGTTCCTGGCCAAGGCCGACGCGCTCGACCTGTCGCCGCGCGCCCGCCTCCTGAAGCGTGAGATCGAGGCGGCCGCGCCCGCCTCGGCGGCGTGACGGCGAAAGCCCCCGGACGCGCCATTCTGACGGCCGTTGGCGCCATGACCCTGGTGGTCGTGGCGTCGAACGTGCTTGTGCAGTATCCGGTCGCGTTCAGGGTCGGACCGCTCGATCTCGCCGAAATCCTGACCTGGGGCGCCTTCACCTATCCGGTGGCGTTTCTGGTCACCGATCTGACCAATCGCTGGTTCGGCGTCGCCACGGCGCGCAACGTCGTGCTGGCCGGCTTTGCCGTTGCGATCGTGCTGTCGGCCTTCCTGTCGACGCCGCGCATCGCGCTGGCCTCCGCCAGCGCCTATCTGGTCGGTCAGATGGCCGACGTGCTCCTGTTCGACCGGTTGCGCCGCGTGCGCGCCTGGTGGGAGGCGCCGCTGGTCGCCTCCGCATCGGGCTCCGTGCTGGATACGCTGGTCTTCTTCACGCTCGCCTTCGCGCCCGCTCTGTCCGGTCTGCTCGGCGCCGGCGATGCCTTCGCGGCCGAATCGGCGCCGGCCTTCGGGCTGCTCGCCGTCGAGGTGCCGCGCTGGATGTCCTGGGCGGCCGCCGACTTCTGCGTGAAGATGCTGTTTGCGGCGCTCTTGCTGGCGCCCTATCGCGGGCTGATGAACCGCATGGTGCCCTATCCGGCCTGACCGGGCCGTGGGGTCGTTCCGATCCTTCTCAGCACCGTCGAAGGGCCCGGCCGCATGGTGATGCGTCGCCGGGCCTTTCCGTTTGGCGTGGCACGGCGCGCGGAGCGGCTCAGCGGTTGTCGTTGTTGCGCAGCAGAGGCGCTCCGGAGGCGACGGCTTCCGGCGCGGCGGCGGCAGTCTCGCCCTGGCTGCCGGTGCTCCCCAGCCGCGTGCCCTTGACCTCGAAACGCGAGGCACTGACCACCAGCAGGCCGGCCGGCGTGCCGATGTTGACCCGGTAGGGCAGCATCACGCCGGTCGTTCCGACCGGCACGAAGGTGATCGAAAACTCGATATTGCGCTCGTATTTTTCCTGCTCGGGCGTCAGCGGGCGGAAGCCGGCGATCGGGCGATAGTTCACCGCGCAGATGATCGCCGGACCCGAATAGGATCCCGGCTGGCCCTGGATATCCGTCTTGGCACCATAGACGAGCCTGAGATCGTACCGCACGCGGCCGTCGAAGACCCGGAGGGTGCGGTTGCAGACCTTCGGCGTCAGCACGTCCTTGGGGTTGCCCATGGTGACCACGAAGGCCGCCAGCGGATCGATCACGCCCTGCTTGTGGGCCGCCGTCACAGGCATCCGCGCGTCGGGATTGGACGAACGCAATTCCGTCGCCCGGACCGACGCCACCGAGCCGCCCGAGAAGGTCATGTTGACCTCGTTGGCGATCGGCCCGCCGTTGATGGCCATCGAATAGGAGCGAGACGAGGGGCTGCCGGGGATCGCGCGTCCCGAGGCGCTGGCCTCGGCCGAGCGATTGGCGATCAGCGCCGCGAAGCCGCTGACCTGGGCACCGAGCGCCGCGCGGTACTCGCCGGAATCCCCAAGCATGAAGGTGAGGTTGCCGGACGCGATCGAGAAGCCGCCGAGCGTGGCGTAGTAGGTCGCCTCGACGCTGGCTTCGCTCGCCGCTCCTGCAGGACCGGACGCAACGGCCGCCGCAACAGCGACCAATGCCGCGCACGCCCGGCTACGGCGCGCGCTCCCATTCCGGTGCACCGCGATCTCCATCCTGTACCTCCGTCGACCTCGACCGCGCCCCCGACGGTGTCGTCCAATCATGTTGCGTTGCCGGAATCAACCGCCGGCCGAACCGCTCGGACGTTATGCCAAGATGTGTTTCCTTGGAACCGCATCTGGCGCTCATCCTGCGCGGAATTGATGCTGTGGTGGGCGCTACGCCGCCTGGCGAGACGGCGCCGAGCGGGCAGACGCCGGTAAGGGCTCCGGGCGCGGCGCATCGCCCCGTCCGGACCGCCCGGCGCCAGCCTCGAGGCTCACTCCGGCAGGAGGCGGAAGCGCAGCAACAGCGTGCGCTGGAGGATCGAGCGGTTGTCGTCGGAGATCAGGGTCAGGATGGTGCTGCCGTCCTCTGCGGTATCGACCGCGAGGCCTTCCATGTTGTCGATCTCGTCCGAAAGGTCGGCCTGGAACAGGATGCGGCCCTCCAGTCGCGCCCCGGGCACGATCTCGGCCGCGGCGAAGCGGCGGATGCGGGCGCCGAGGCTGTCAGCGACCGTGAAGCGCCGTTCGAGCACCAGGAGGTCGCCGTCGGGCAGGAAGGCGGCATCGGTCGGCATGAAATCGTTCGACAGCGCGACCGTGAAGCGGCCCGGCTTCGGGCCACCGATGATCCAGCCGAGGCTGTCGGTCTCGTTGCGCCGCGGCCCCTCGGCGATCGCCACGATGGCGCCGGCGATCGGCGAACCGGGCGGCGCAGAGGCCAGACTTTCAAGACCCTTGCCATAGGCGAGGGTTGCGATTTCGCCGGGAATGCCGTTGAGGCGCTCGCCGACGGCGGTGAGAGCCCCGGTCGGGAAGACCGCAAAGGGGAACCGCAGGATGCGGTGGCGGGTCTCGAAGCCGACGATGGCCTCGAAGCCGCCGGGCGCGGGGCGCACGGCAAGGCTCTCGGCATCGGCATCGCGCTTGTCCAGGAGCCGGCGGCCCTGCTCGACCACCGTCGCCATGCGGATACCGGACAGCCCCATGGGCCGCCCGGCTACATCGCTTTCGAGGCGCGCCGACAGCCAGAAGCCGACATCGGAGATCATCAGGAGATCGCGGCCGTGGTCCGCCGTGGCAATGCCGGAGAAGCCGCCGAAATGCGGGCTCGGGCTTCGGATGACCAGGCCGCCGAGCCATTCCAGGGCGCCGAATCGGGGTCCGGCCTTGCCGGCACGGTCGAAGCTCCGGAGACGCTCGATCTCGACGGCGGGAGCGAAGATGCCGTCCGGCGGAGACGGATCGGCCCGCAGCGGACCCGCCAGCGCGACCAGCGCCGCAAGGCCGACGAGACCGGCCGCGATCGCATGCGGCCATGCCCCGGCGCGCCCGGGTCCGGGCGCCGCATGCTCACCGCGACTGCCGCGGCAGAACCGCGCGATCATCCGGCGCGTCGTCGCGGCGCGCCATGGCCCCGGGCGGATGCGGACGGCTGGTCTTCGAACAGCGCGGCAAGCTGTTCGGTCATGGCGCCGGCCAATTCCTCGGCGTCGACGATGGTCACGGCGCGCCGGTAGTAGCGGGTCACGTCGTGACCGATGCCGATCGCGATCAGTTCAACCGGGCTGCGCGTCTCGATCTCCTCGATCACCTGGCGCAGGTGCCGCTCCAGATAGTTGCCGGGATTGACCGACAGGGTGCTGTCGTCGACCGGCGCGCCGTCGGAGATCATCATCAGGATCTTGCGCGCCTCGGGGCGGCCGATCAGGCGGGAATGCGCCCAGGTCAGCGCCTCGCCGTCGATATTCTCCTTCAGCAGCCCCTCGCGCATCATCAGGCCGAGATTGCGCCGGGCGCGGCGCCAGGGGGCATCGGCCGACTTGTAGACGATGTGCCGGAGATCGTTGAGCCGGCCGGGCGTCGCCGGCTTGCCCGCCTGCAGCCAGGCTTCCCGCGCCTGTCCGCCTTTCCAGGCGCGGGTGGTGAAGCCCAGGATCTCGACCTTGACGCCGCAGCGTTCCAGCGTGCGCGCCAGAATGTCGGCGCAGGTCGCCGCCACCGTGATCGGCCGGCCGCGCATCGAGCCGGAATTGTCGATCAGCAGCGTCACCACCGTGTCGCGGAAGTCGGTGTCGCTCTCCTTCTTGAAGGACAGCGGGTGCATCGGGTCGATCACCACGCGGACGAGCCGGGAGGCGTCGAGGATGCCTTCCTCCAGGTCGAACTGCCAGGACCTGTTCTGCTGCGCTAGCAGCCGCCGCTGCAGGCGGTTGGCGAGCCGGGCGACTGCGCCCTGGAGATGGGCGAGCTGCTTGTCGAGATGCCCGCGCAGCCGTTCCAGTTCGGCGGTATCGCAGAGATCCTCGGCATGGATGATCTCGTCGAACTTGGTCGTGAAGACCTTGTACTCGAAGTCGGGCGCCCGGTTGGAATGCGGCGGTTCCGGGCGGCGCGCCTCGCCGGCCTCGTCGGCGTCGGCGGCGTCGTCCTCGGCCATGTCCTGGGCTTCGGCCTCGGAGGCCTCGCTGTCACCCTCCTCGTCCTCGCCGGCGGCCTCGGCGGCTTCCGAATCGGTCTCCTCGGTCTCGTCCTGGGCGTCGCTCTCGCCCTGGTTCTGATCCTGGTTCTCCTGGCCCTGATCGCCCTCGTTCTCGTCCTCGTCGCTCTCCGGCTCGGCGCCGAGTTCGTCGCCCATGTCGAGCGAGGCGAGCAGGTCGCGCACCGAGGAGGCGAAGCGCTTCTGGTTCTCGACCGTGCCTTCGAGCTTGTCGAGCGCGGAGCCGGCCTTGTCCTCGATCCAGGGACGCCACAGCTCGACGATCTTGGCCGCGCTCGGCGGCGGCTTCAGCCCGGTCAGCCGCTCGCGCACCATCAAGGCGACGGCATCTTCCAGCGGCGCGTCGGCGCGGTCGGTGATGTCCTCGTAATTGCCGCGGTGGTACCGGTCGTCGAGCATGGCGGCGAGATTCTGGGCGACGCCGGCCATGCGCCGCGAGCCGATCGCCTCGCAGCGCGCCTGCTCGACCGCCTCGAACACCGCGCGCGCATTGCGGCCTTCCGGCTGCATGCTGCGATGCACGCCGACATCATGGCAGGCGAGCTTGAGCGCCATGGAGTCGCCGAGCCCGCGCAGGATTGAGGCATCGCGCAGGGTCATCTTGCGCGGCGGTTCCGGCAGGCGCGCCTTGATGCCCGCCAGCACCGGGCGATCGGAGGCGAAGGCGACCTCCATCTCCGGCGTCTTGGCGATCGCTTTCATGCAGGCGGCGATGGCCTGCTTGAAGGGCTCGGTCGGGGGCGTCTGCTTGTCCTTGGGGCCTGCCATGGTGCGCGTTCGCGATCAGCTCAGGACCACGTTCAAGGCCGATTCCGGCAGGTCCTTGCCGAAGCAGCGCTGGTAGAACTCGGCCACCTTCGGCCGTTCGGTCTCGTCGCACTTGTTCAGGAAGGTGACCCGGAAGGCGAAGCCGACATCGCCGAAGATGTCGGCATTCTCGGCCCAGGTCAGCACGGTGCGCGGGCTCATCACGGTGGACAGTTCGCCCGACATGAAGGCGTTGCGGGTCATGTCGGCGACGCGGACCATCTTGGAGACGATGTCCTTGCCGGCGTCGGAGTGGAAGTGCTTGGCCTTGGCCAGCACGATGTCGACTTCCTTGTCGTGCGGCAGGTAGTTCAGCGTCACGACGATCGACCAGCGGTCCATCTGGCCCTGGTTGATCTGCTGCGTGCCGTGATAGAGGCCGGACGTGTCGCCGAGGCCGATCGTGTTGGCGGTCGCGAACAGGCGGAACCACGGGTGAGGGCGGATGACCCGGCTCTGGTCGAGCAGGGTCAGCTTGCCGGCGACCTCGAGCACGCGCTGGATCACGAACATCACGTCCGGGCGGCCGGCGTCATATTCGTCGAAGACCAGCGCGGTGTTGGTCTGCAGCGCCCAAGGCAGGATGCCGTCGCGGAACTCGGTCACCTGCTTGCCGTCGCGCAGGACGATGGCGTCCTTGCCGATCAGGTCGATGCGGCTGATGTGACTGTCCAGGTTGACGCGCACGCAGGGCCAGTTCAGCCGGGCGGCAACCTGCTCGATATGGGTCGATTTTCCGGTGCCGTGATAGCCCGAGATCATCACGCGGCGGTTCTTGGCGAAACCGGCCAGGATCGCCAGCGTCGTGTCGCGGTCGAACAGGTAGTCGGGATCGAAATCCGGAACGTGTTCGGACGGCTCCGAATAGGCTGGCACTTCGAGATCGGTATCGATGCCGAAAACCTGCCGCACCGAGATCTTCATGTCGGGCACGAAGCTCGGGCCCTTATCCAACACAGTCATTTCGCCTCCGTGGCCGGACAAAGAATGTCCGGCACCTTCGTCCCGTGGCCGCGCATCAGGAATACGCGGCACCTTCGTCCCGTGGCCGAATACCGGAATATTCGGCGCCTTCGTCCTGTCGCGGCCGGATCGGAGCGCGGCTCGCGTCCGGTTCTGCCGCACCGGCCCGTCGCGCGGCGCGCAGGCCGCGCGACCCACAAGGTCAGTCCTTGTGTCATAATGCCATTTCGGCCGACTGGAAATCCAAAACGGCGTCAGCGCGCGATTTCGGCCCTGCAGGGCAGGGGCCCGGTCCGACAGCCCTCGTTCAGCACAGCCCCGTCGTCTTGAGGTAGTTGTAGGCCTCGATGATTTCCTGCAGTCGTCCCTCGGAGGATCGATCGCCGCCATTGGCATCCGGGTGGTGGCGCTTCACCAATTCCTTGAAGCGCGCCTTGATGTCGGCCGGGCTGGCCGTCTCGGCGAGATTGAGCACGTCGAGCGAGCGGCGCTCCAGGTTCTTGAGCTTGCGGCGCGGCTCCGGCTTCGGCGGCTCCTCGGCGGCGGTCGCGGAGAAGCGCGCCCGGCGGCGGAACAGGAAGAAGCGGTCGTCGTAGCGCGGCGGCGCGTCGCCCGGCTCGCTCGGACGGCGACCGGCATGGGAATTGACCCCCATCGTCCAGGTCGGCCGGTGGCCGGTCTGGGCGTCCTTCTGGTAGTCGGCGACGGCCTCGTCCTTCATCCCCGAGAAGTAGTTGTAGGATTTATTGTACAGCCGGACGTGGTCTATGCAGAAATGGTAATATTCGCCCTCCCGGTCACGCCCCTTCGGCGCCGGGTGAGTTCCCGCCTCAGCGCACCCGCCCCATTCGCAGGGCGGATGCGCGTCGCGCTGGATCCGCACTTCGTCGGGCTTGATGCGGATGCGATCGAAAATCTTGGATTCGAACTTCATCGCCCGATTATGGTGGCCGGAGGCCCCTCCCACAAGCGTTCGAAGGGCGTGCCGCACGGCCCACCCATGCAGACCCGGTCCGCATCGCGCGCCCTTGCGGCGGGGTGTGCGGCTGCTATCCTGAACCCATGTCCGCACCGCAGACGACCTACCGCGATCGAATCGTGACGAAACTGACCGCAGCCTTTGCACCGGCTGCGCTCGATGTGATCGACGAGAGCGCGCAGCATCACGGCCACGGCGGCTGGCGGGAGGGCGGCGAGACCCATTTCCGGGTCCGGATCGCCGCCAGTGCCCTGGCCGGGCTCAGCCGGGTCGAGCAGCATCGCCGCATCAATGCGGTGCTGGCGGCCGAATTGGCGGAACGGGTTCATGCGCTCGCCATCGAGGCAACGGCGGCCTGATCGGAGGCCCGCGGGATCACCGCAGGGCCGGCGGCATCTCGCCGCCGCATCACGAAAACTTCATCCGGTGACGGCATCCTGACAGACGGGCCGGAAGGGCTCAGCTTGACCCGATCTCCGCTGGGGTGGATGGTGTCGGCGGGTGGTCGGGGGTTACCGGGCGAACCGCGCAACGCCGTTGCGGGGGACGAACGCGTTCCATTCGAGGAGATGATCCGCATGACGACCAACCGGTTCAATGCCGCTGCGGCCACGGTGCTGCTGGCGGGCGCGCTGGTGACTGGCCCGGCCTTTGCCCAGACGCAGAACCGCGCGCTCATGGAAATCCCGGCCGACAAGGCGCGGATCTCCGGTTCCATCGTGATCGACTACAATTCGCGCTCGGAGCGGTCCCAGTCCAAGGAGGACGTCTACGAGATCGGCGAACTGGCGATCGCCGACCTGATGATCCTGCGCGGGACCATCAGCCGGGTGCCTGAGACCAATATGAACTATTCGGTCAAGTTCGACGTGGTGAACCCGAACAATCCGGGTCAGGTTGCCCGCGAAGTGGCGATCCTGCGCGGCGACGTACCGATCGATTCCAACGGCCGCTACAATCCGGAGGCCGGCAATCTTCGCATCGATATCGTCAAGGGCAACCAGGCGACCTACAAGTATAGCGGTGCCATCCAGGGTCGCGCCGTGGTGCGCTGGTGGGATGTCGCCAAGAAGCTGAAGTCGGCCGCCAAGGAGGCCACCAAGGCCTATTCGCGCTATGTCGACGGCAAGGTGATCACCATTCAGGTCAAGAACCCGGATCCGCTGCGTTTCGATCGGCTCGGCCTGGCCTCGGGTCCGTTCTCCTTCCTGGCCGAGACCAAGGTCTCCGGCGTGCTCGACTACGATTACGAACTCGGCAACTGGCTGACTGACCAGAACGGCGTCACTTTCACCTATGCGGTCGGCGACAAGGTCATCGCAGACAAGATCACCGGATCGATTCGTTTCGTGTCCGAGCCCGGTGAGATGACCGACGCCAAGGGCAAGAAGCACAAGTACACGTCCTACTACGACTACAGCCTGCGCCTCAACGAGCAGCCGGTGAACAAGGACTCGGGCTTCTTTGGCGGGGATACGACCCAGGCCGACACCGATGCCTTCTTCTCGAATGCCGATACGACCAAGCCGGGCATCTACGGGCGGGTCTACTATTCGGACAGCGATACCGGCTGCAAGCGCGTGGCCGACGACAAGGGCACCTTCAAGTGCGTCGGCCCGACGCGTAGCGAGGTCACCTACGACCTCAAGGGCGTCGGCGTGAACTATCAGCAGCTGGCCAACTGGGTGAAGCTCGAGCAGCTGGTCATCGGACCGTTCACCGACGAATGAAACCCGGCCGGGGTGACGGTCCGGGGCGGCGCGCCGACTGACGGTCGGCCGCCGTGGCCGGATTACGGTCTGCGTCGCGAAACGAAAAGGCCCGCGCCGTCCCGATGGGGTGGCGCGGGCCTTTGTGCGTGCTGAGCCGGGATTGGGCGATCGTGGCGGACGATCCGCAGCGGACGGGGCCGCCGTGGACCGCTTCGTTCCGTGTCAGCGCAGGCCGAAGAAGGACAGGACGGCGAGCACGACGACGACGAGACCGACCAGATAGATGATACCGTTCATGGACTTGACCCTCGCGTTTCAAGGGGGCGGCCGTCGCGGCGGGATGCCGGGGTGGCCGGGTTGATGCGGGTCAACGCGCCGCCGGCCCAACTGTTCCGCTGAAGCCGGAATCCCGGGCCGCAGCGCCCCAAGCCGTGTCGCGGCGCGGTCAGGCGATTTCGCTCCATGGCCGCGACAGGGCGACGGCGCACAGGATCGTGCCGACCAGCGAATAGGTCTGCGGATAGTTGCCCCACAATTCGCCCGTCGCCGGATCCAGGTCCTCGGAGAACAGGCCGGCGGCGTTCCGGCGCGACAGGAGATCGATGAAGATGGCGCGGGCATCGTCGGTGCGACCGATCGCATGCAAGGCGAGGACGTACCAGAAGGTGCAGACGATGAAGGCGGTCTCCGGCTCGCCGAAATCGTCGGGATGGTTGTAGCGGAGCAGGTACTTGCCGCGCATCAGCCCGGCACCGATCGCCTCGACGGTCGAGACGAAGCGCGGATCGGTCGGCGGCAGGAAGCCGAGATCGGCCATCAGCAGGACGCTGGCGTCGAGGGTCTGCGAGCCTTCGCTCTCGACGAAGGCGCCGAGCTCGGCGTTCCAGGTCCGCTCTTCGATCCAGGTGCGGATGCGGTCGGCATGGCCGCTCCAATAGGCGGCCCGGTCCTCGGCGCGCAGCGTCAGCGCGATCCGGCGCAGCCGGTCGGCCGAGGCCCAGCACATCAGCGCCGAATGGGTGTGGACCCGGGCCCGGCCGCGATATTCCCAGATGCCCGCATCCGGCTCCAGCGCCACCGCGACGGCCTTCTCGCCCATCCGCTCGAGTTCCTGGAATAGGGCGCTCTTGTCGATGGCGGGCAGGCGCTGATCGTGGAACCATTGCGTGTTGGCCATGATGGCGGCCCCGAACACGTCGTTCTGCCGCTGGACATGGGCGGCATTGCCGCGCCGGACCGGCCCCATGCCCCGATAGCCGGGCAGGGCGGCGACGATCACCTCGTCGAGATCGTCGGACGGGACGAGGCCGTAGACCGGCTTCAGCCAGCCGTCCTGCGACAGCGCGAAGGCATTGCGCATATAGCCGAGAAAGCCCTCCATCGTCCGGGTGGCGCCGAGAAGGTTGAGCGCGCGCACGACGAAGAAGGCGTCGCGCAGCCAGCAGGCTCGGTAGTCCCAATTGCGCTCGGTATGGGGCGCTTCCGGGATCGACGTGGTCATGGCGGCAACGACGGCGCCGGTCTCCTCATAGGCGGAGAGCTTCAAGGTGATGGCGGAGCGCAGCACCGCATCCTGCCACTCGAGCGGGATGGACAGGTTGCGGCACCACTGAAACCAGTAGCTACGCGTGCGCTCCTCGAAGCGGTTGGAGGTCTCTTCCAGATCGGCGGGAAAGATCTCGTCGGCACCGAGCACGAACACGATCGGCTGGGTCACCACGAAGGCCGCCTCGCGCGCCACATAGGCGACCGGCGCATTGGTGGTGACGCGCAGCGTCTCGCTGTCGCCGACATAGCGGATGTGGTTGGAGCCCATCACCTTGCGGGGCGACGCTGCACCCCAGGAAAAGCGCGGTCGGATGCGGACCTGCAGGCGCGGATAGCCGCAGATCGGCTCGATCCGGCGGATCAGCATCGGCGGCCGATAGGAGCGCTCGTGCTGGATGAAGCGTGGCGCGAAATCGATCACCCGGATGCCGGAACCATCGGACGCCCAAAGCGTTGTCTCCAGTACCGCGGAGTTGGGCCGATAGCGCTGCTCCGCCCGTTGGAACCGGTCGAGCACGATGTCCATGAACCCGTCCTCCTGCTCGTCCATGAGCAGGCGGCAAAAGACAGGGTCTCCATCGAGATAGGGATAGCACCACCAGACGATCCGAGCCTCATGGTCGATCAGGGCTGCCGTGGCGCAGTTTCCGATCGGTGATAGATTAACGGTAGAATTTCTGTCTTTCATGTCACCCATTTCCTGTCATGGTTATGGTTCGATATTTTGCGTCAATTTGAAAAATATTATCAAATACCGACGTAAATGCACATCCATTGATGTATTTGGTTTCTCAGGCTTGACAAGAGTGCCTGCAATACAATTTTAAAAGGCATGTTCAGTCTCTATCGTTTCTCCATTCCGCTGGTCGTGGCCGTGCTCGGGCTGGCGCTTGTCGCCGGGATCACCGCGCAGCAATTCCTCACCGGCTGGTTCCTGCGCGATGTCGAACTGCGCTCCGAACTGATCTTCAACTCCGTGGAGCCGGCGGTCCGCCGCCAGGCCGCCGACAGCGACGAAGCCGGCCTTGGCCGGACCTTCGACGGCATCTCGCGCGACGAACGCGTCCTCGCCATCGGGTTGTGCGATGCGGCCGGGCGGATGGTTGCGGCCTCGCGCAATTGGCCGGGCGAAACGATCTGCCGGGAAGACAAGCCGGCGGCCGGTACCGAGCGGCGCGGCGCCGTCTACGAACGCCGCCAGCTCTCGTCCGGACCGGTCCTGATCGCCGGCTTCCCGCTGGCGATCGATCCGACGCGCAACTGGCGCCTGATGGTCCTGCACGACATGGGCTTCGCCTCGTCGCGCACCACGGCGGCGCTGACCACCCTGGTCGCCTTCGTCGGTCTTCTGATTGCGCTCGGCGTGCTGATCACCGTGGCGGTGACGCGGGTCACGCTGACGACCTGGTCGCGCGCCATCGTCCAGTCGCTCGATCCGCGCACCCGCTCGCGGCCGGAGGCCGACATCGCGCCGGAACTGCGTCCGGTCGTGCGCGAGGTCCGCCAGACCCTGCGCGATATCGACATCGGCCGGATGCGCGGCAGTCCGATCCGCGTCGCCTGGACGCCGACCACCCTGCAGGAGGTCATCCACGACGAACTGCCGGGCTCCGAGGTGATCGTGGTCTCCAATCGCGAACCCTACATCCATGACCGCGACGGCGACCGGATCATCGTTCGCCGTCCGGCCAGCGGCCTGGTCACGGCGCTGGAGCCGATCATCCGCGCCACCCGCGGGGTCTGGATCGCCCATGGCAGCGGCAGCGCCGACCGTGAAACGGTCAATGCGTCGGATCGCGTCGCCGTGCCGCCGGAGGACCCGGCCTATACGCTGCGCCGCGTCTGGCTGACCGAGGAGGAGGAGAACGGATACTACTATCGCTTCTCCAACGAAGGTCTCTGGCCGCTTTGTCACATCGCCTTCGTCCGGCCGCAGTTCAGGCGGGAGGATTGGGAGATCTACCGGGCCGTCAACCAGCGTTTCGCGGATACCATCGTGGCCGAGGCGAAATCCAAGAACCCGATCGTCTTCGTTCAGGACTATCACTTCGCCCTGCTGCCGCGCATGATCCGGCAGCGGCTGCCCGAAGCCACCGTGATCACCTTCTGGCACATCCCCTGGCCGAATGCGGAGGTCTTCTCGATCTGCCCGTGGCGCGAGGAGATCCTGGACGGTCTGCTGGGCTCGTCGATCCTGGGCTTCCACACCCGCTTCCACGTCAACAATTTCATCGAATCTGTCGACCGTTTCATGGAGAGCCATATCGACCGGGAACTCTCGACCATCTCGACCGGCGGCGAAAACACCCTGGTCAATGCCTATCCGATCTCGATCGAATGGCCGCCGCGGGCGCTTCTTGGATTGCCGACCGTCGGCGACTGCCGGCGCCGGCTGCGCGAGCGGCTCGGCCTCGGACCGGACGTGAAGATCGGCGTCGGGGTCGAGCGCTTCGACTACACCAAGGGCATTCCCGACCGGCTGCGTGCCGTGGGCATCCTGCTGGAACGGCACCCGGAATGGATCGGACGCTTCGTCTTCGTGCAGGTCGCCGCGCCGACGCGTGCCAAGCTCGAGGCCTATCGCGGGCTGCAGGACGAGGCGATCGCGGTCGCCGAGACGATCAATGCCCGCTACGCGCGCGACGGCTGGAAGCCGATCGAACTGATCGTCCGGCATCACGAGCCCGACGAGGTGCTCGAACTGTTCCGGGCCGCCGATTTCTGCGTCGTCACCAGTCTGCATGACGGCATGAATCTGGTCGCCAAGGAATTCGTCGCCTCCCGCGAGGACGATCGCGGCGTGCTGGTGCTGTCGACCTTTGCGGGCGCCTCGCGGGAACTGCTGGAGGCCCTGCTGGTCAACCCCTACGACATGGACACGCTCGCCGAGACGCTGGTCCGTGCCCTGTCGATGCCCGAGGAGGAGCAGCGCGACCGCATGCGGCTGATGCGCGAACTGGTGCGCGACAACAACGTCTATGCCTGGGCCGGCAGCATGCTTCTGGAGGCCGCGCGCATGCGCAAGCGGCGCGAGGTGCAGAGTCATTTCGGCGCGACACGATGGGGAACGGCGCCGTGACGGCCTCCGAAACCCGGCTCCCGCCGCCGCTCTTCGTCCCCGACGACGACCTGCCGGTGATCTGGTCGCCGGAATGGGCGCCGTTCCTGGATATCGACGGCACGCTGCTCGACATTGCCGCCCGTCCCGACGACGTCTTCGTGCCCGACCGCCTGATCGAGACCCTGACGGCCATCGCCGACACCTGCGGCTGCCTGGCGCTGGTCACCGGTCGCAGCCTCCCTCAGGCCGATGCCCTGTTCGGGGCGGGCCGCTTCGACGTTGCCGCCAACCATGGCGCGGTCATGCGCATCGGCGGCGTGGTGTGCGACCAGGCCGGCGACCCGGGCGCCGCCGAAGCGATGGCGGCGGCGTTGCGGCCGGCCGTCGACCGGCATGACGGCGCCTTCGTCGAGGAGAAGGGGCACTCGGTCGCGGTCCACTACCGGGCTGCGCCGGAGGCCGAGCCGTTCCTGCTGCAGGCGGCGCATGAGGCGATCCGCGGATCGGGTGATGCCTGGCGCATCCTGATCGGCAAGGCGGTGATCGAGATCGCGCCGCAATCCGCCACCAAGGGGACCGCCATCGCCCGGTTCCTGGCCGATCCGGCCTATCGCCGGCGGCGGCCCTTCTTTGCCGGCGACGACACCACCGACGAGGATGCCTTCGTGGCCGTGGCGGCGGCCGGCGGGCTCGGCGTGCTGATCGGGCCGGAGCGCAAGACGGCGGCCCGATACCGCCTGCCGTCGCCGGGCGCCTTCCGGTCCTGGCTGGACGGCAGTGTCGCCGGCCGTTCCGGCTGACATCGCAGCCGAATGCCGGCGGCGGGCGGCCGTCATCGGCGCCCTCAGCGCCGGCTGACCTCGGTCAGGAATTTCTGTCGGATCGCCCGGCCGAAATCCCGGTAGCCGTCCGCCGGCACCACGAAGGAGGCCGGGCCGCCGGCGATGTTGGCCCGGTACCAGGCCTCCAGCGTGTCCTTCTCGTCGCCTTCCAGGATCGGCAGCCCGTTGACGGTCACCTCCTGGCGCACCAGCGCGTCGCGCTCGGCGGCGGGCGGGACGGTCGGGTTGCAGTTGTCCTTGCCGTCGCCGGATACGTCGACCACGGTCCGCTCCGGCCGGGTCGGGATCGAGGGCAGCATCTTGACCTGGACGAAATGCAGCATGGCCGCCGCGCAGGTGAACTCGCCCGGCCGGCGCGCGGCGCTGCGAATCCGCACGGCGAGGCTGCGCGCATCGGCGACCGTGCCGATCCGAGTCCAGGGCACGGTCAGCGACGGCCGGTCGCTCCATTGCACCATGGCGACCAGGATCGCGCCGTGCGGCCCGCCCAGGATCGCCCGTTGGATGGCGGCATCCTCGAGCGCTTGGGCGATGCCCTCCATCTGCAGCCGGAAGCGGTGCTCGTCGACCGAGCCCGACACGTCGACGGCCAGCACCAGGGCGGTATCGACGCCGGTCGAGGCGGCGCCGGCCGCAGGCGCCGGACGGCCGGCCATCGCCGGAAGCGCCAGCAGGGCGCCCGCGAGGAGACGGGTCAGACGACGGCTCACCGGACGATCCGATCCCGGTTGAGTGCCCTGTCGAGCCCGATGGCGCGATCGAGGCCCTTCATGTCGCGGAACACGGCCTGCGCCAGATCGGCGCCGTCGAATTTGGTGCCGGTCACGTCCGCGCCGGTGAAGTCGGCGCCGGTCAGATCGGCCCCGGTCAGGTCCGCACCCGACAGGTCGGCGCCGATGAACTTGGCCCAGGCGAAGCGGACGCCGTAGAGCTCCGCGCCGCGCAGCCGGGCGCCGGAGAGATCCGCCATCTCCAGGAAGGTGTGCGGATGCAGTTCGATCACGGTCAGCCGGTAGTTGCCGAGCCGGGCCCCGGTCAGGTCCGCGCCGCGCAGATTGGCGCCGACCATGCGGGCGAAGATGCGGGCGCCGGAGAGGTCGGCGCCGGCGAAGTTCGGCGCCTCGCCGGCCGCCTTGGGGTTGAGGTCGAGTTCGGTCGTGACCGACAGGCGGAGCAGGCTCGCGCCGCGCAGATCCGCGCCCGCGAAATTGGTCCGTTGCACGGTCGAACGGTCGAGATGGGCTCCGGCCAGCCGCGCATGAGACAGGTCCGCGCCCGCGAAATCGACTGCATGCAGGTTGGCCCGGTCGAGCCGCGCGGCCTTGAAGTCCAGGCCGGCAAGATCGAGGTAGCTGAGATCGCGGCCGGTCAGATCGATCGGCTTGGAGCGGTCGGCGGCGGCGAGCAGCCGGGCGACTTCGATGTCGGACAGTTCGGCCGCGAATCCGACGGCCGGCACGATCAGCGCGACAGCGAATGCGGCCGCCGCTGCGGCCTTGCCCATGCCATGCCGCACCCGGCAGGACTTTCGTGTTCCGGCTCCCGGCATGTCCGTCCCGCCTGCTCGGCCCCGCCTCCCGCGGGGGCGCCCGATCCGCAGTCGACACCCTACCACGGCGGCGGGGCCGACGGGCAAGCCCGCTATCGGCCCCGGGCGGGCACGATGTCGCGAGCTGTGCGGAGAGCCCGTCAGGCCCGCCAAGCGGGCACGATGTCGCGAGCTGTGCGGAGAGCCCGTCAGGCCTTGCGGGCGGGCACTTCGCCCTTCAGCGCCAGCACGGCGTGATTGATCTCGGCACCGAACAGAAAGATGATCCCGATGATGTAGAAGAACAGCATCGAGGCGATAATCCCGGCAAGACCCGCATAGGTTCGGGTATAGGTCGCGAAGTGCGAGAAATAGTAGGAGAACACCAGGCCGGCGATGAACCACAGACCGAGCGTCACCAGCACGCCGGGCAGGACGCCCATGGTCGTCTGCCGGCGGGCCGGCAGGAACAGATGGGCGGCATAGAGGAAGCAGAACACGCCGGCGGAGAAGAAGACCAGCGGCAGCCGGTTGAAGTAGGAATAGTAGGGCGCCATGTCGGGGACGCGCGGGATCAGGAAGTCCCAGACCACCGGCAGCACGATCACCAGGAAGCCGAGCCCCAGGATGGTGATGCCGCCGACCAGCATGAAGAAGGTGCCCTCGAGGCGCCGGATCAGGAAATGGCGCGTATCATAGGCCCGGTAGGCATAGTTGAGGCCCATGCGCAGGCTTTCGACCAGTCCGGTCACGATCACCACCAGCAGAATCGCACCGACCGTCAGGACCTGGGTCTGCGAGCCCGACAGGACCGCCGTCACTTCCGGCTTGAGGATGCGCACCACCTCCTCGGGCAGCACCGCGAAGATGCCGCCGGTGCCCTGCTCGGCCGCTGCCGCCAGTTCGGCCCCGCCCCAGTAGCCGGCGATACCGGTGATCAGGATCATGAACGGAAAGAGCGAGAACAGGATGGCGAAGGCGATGTTCGACGCATGCGCGAAGGACTCGTTGCGCAGCAGGCCCCAATAGAAGGCCTCCCAAAAGACCCAGCCCATCGCCCGAAGGCCGCGGAGAGACGCATTCGGCGATGGAGCACTCATGAGCAGGGATTCTGTGGCGTCCGACATGGGCGCGGACCATAGTCGGCGGAAACGCAACGCACAACGGGGCTGCCCGTCAGCAGTTCCGCGAAATGGGCGGAAATTCCGGCTTCTGTCCTGCGGCCGGCCGTCGCGACGGCACCGGGCGTGAGATGACGGACCGGAAGCCGATCCTGGGCGCCGGTCCGGCTCGACCCGACAGGTCTTTTGCCGCATTGTGCCGCCACCTTTGCGGCACTGCACATGCCCCTGAACGCGAATTCCGGACCTCGCCTTGCTTCGACATCTGATCGCCCGTCTCTTCCGCCTCGCCCTGCTGGCAACCGTGCTGGCTCTCACTCCGCTGGCATCGGCTGTCATGCCGGTGCCGCCAGTCGTGACCGCCCGCGCGCAGGATGCGCCCGCGCCCGCGGCACCGCCGGTCGAGGAGGTCAAGCGGCCGGAAAACCCGCAGGCCCTGCTCAACGCCTGGAAGGTCGAGATCGACCAGATCACGGCGGGCACCCAGCGCGAATCGCTGACCGACCGGCAATTGACGGATCTGCGCGGTCGGGCCGAACAGGTTCGTGCCAAGGCCGGCGAACTGATCGACCAGCTCACGCCCGGCGTCCAGGCGGCCGAGGCCCGGCTCAAGCAGCTCGGTCCGGCGCCGCAGAAGCCGAAAGAGGGCGAACCGCCGCCTCCGGCCGAATCCGATGCGGTCAAGCAGGATCGTGCGCAGCTCGACAAGCAGTTGGCCGAACTGCAGGGCTTCACCAAGCAGGCGAGCCTGATCCAGCTCAAGGCCGACGAGGTCGTGAAGTCGATCGGGGACCGCCGCCGCGACCGGTTCAACCGCGCCGTGATGGAGCAGAGCCGCTCCATTCTCGACCCGACCCTCTGGCTCGAGGCCGCCGCCGCCCTGCCGGGCACCATCGCGGCATTCGGCTTCCTGCTGCGCGACTGGGGCGGTCTGTTCATGGCCCGCGGCAGCCTGACCGCCATCGGCGTGCTGGGACTTGCGATCGTCTTCCTCGGTCTGCTGCTGCGGCCGATCCGTCGGCGGCTCCTGCTCGCCACCGACCGCAATCCGGACGCGGTCAATCCTTCGCCCTTCGCCAAGTCGGGCGCCGCCGCCGCGATCGTGGTCGTCAACACCGCCCTGCCGCTGATCGCCTTGATGACGCTGTTGGTCGCGCTCAGGGCGCTCGATCTCAATCCCGACCGGATCGAGCAGACGCTGGTGGCCCTGATGATCGCCGCCGCCGTGGCCTCGGCCGCCTATAGCCTGGGCCTCGCCATCCTGGCGCCGACCAAGCCGCAATGGCGGCTGATCGGCATTTCCGATGCCGCCGCCCAGCAGCTGATCCGCGTCGTCGGTCTGCTCACCGCCAGCTTCGGCGTCGGCATTTTCGTGATCCGCATCCTGCCCGTGCTGGCTGCGCCGCTGTCGCTGATCATCGCCCTGTCCGGGCTCTTCGCCCTGCTCGACATCGGTCTGACCATGCTGGCGCTGCGCACCGTCGCGGCCAGCCTCGCCGCCGACGATGAGGCGAAGCGGCCGGAGGTGCCGACACCCGGCCCGGCTTCGGCGGCGCCGGCCGAGCGCGGCCATTCGATCCTGTGGCGCTGGCTGGTGCCGATCGCCTGGATCGCCGCCATTGCCGGCGCCGTGGCGGCGCTGACCGGTTTCGTCGCCCTTTCCCGTTTCATCGCCTATCAGCTGATCTGGGCCGGCCTGAACATCGCCGTGCTTTACATCCTGCTGGTCCTGGTCGACGAGGCGCTGACGGCCACCTTCCGGCGGGAGACGCGCGTCGGCCTGTCGCTCAACCGCTCGATGGGCTTCGGGATGGAGACGGTCGAACAGGTCGGAGTGGTCCTGTCCGGCCTCGGCCGGCTGGCGCTGATCGGTTTCGTGGTCGCCATGATCCTGCTGCCGCTCGGCTTTTCCTCCGAGGACCTGATCCAGGACGCCAAGGCGGCCTTCTTCGGCTTCAAGGTCGGCGGCCTGACCGTCTCGCTGTCGTCGATCCTCGGCGCCGTCATCGTGTTCATGATCGCGGTCGCGGTCACCGGGGGCGTCAAGGGCTGGCTGGAGGCCCGCTTCCTGCCGCGGACCCGGCTCGATCCGGGCCTGAAGAACTCGATCCTGACCGCCTTCGGCTATATCGGCTACATCGTCGCCGGCGCGCTCGCCTTCTCGTCGGTCGGCGTCAGTCTGGAGAACGTGGCCATCGTCGCCGGCGCCCTGTCGGTCGGTATCGGCTTCGGCCTGCAGTCGATCGTCAACAACTTCGTTTCCGGCCTGATCCTGCTCGCCGAACGCCCGATCAAAACCGGCGACATGATCGAGATCGGCGCCGAGCGCGGCTTCGTGCGCAAGATCAACGTGCGTTCGACCGAGATCGAGACCTTCGACCGCGCCAGCCTGATCGTGCCGAATTCCTCGCTGATCACCGGCACGGTCAAGAACTGGATGCACCGGGACATGACCGGTCGCGTTCTGGTCAATGTCGGCGTCGCCTACAATGCGGATCCCGAGCAGGTGCGCGAGATCCTGCTGGCCGCCGCCAAGGCGCACCGGTTGGTGATGATCTTCCCGGCGCCGTCGGCCTTCTTCACCGATTTCGGCGAATCGGCGCTGATGTTCCGCCTGATCTGCACCGTCCCGATGGTCACCGACGCCTTCTCGGTGGAGAGCGATCTGCGCTTCGACATCATGAAGCGTTTACGCTCTCACGGTATCGACATCCCCTATGCCCAGCGCGACCTGCATGTCCGCCAGCTCGACGACCTGCGCGACCTTCTGGCCCGCCATTTCGCTTCCGCCGCGCCCGGCCCGGCGGCAACGCGGTCGGCCGAAGGCGATGGCGGGGCGGAAGCCGGCGGGAGCGGGCGCGCGACCCCCGATGGAGCGCCGCGGCCGGCCCGGGGCTGAACCGTCCGGCCGCACGCGCCTTCCCGCCATCCGACCTTTGCGCATCCGGCCGGCCCCACGGGGGCGCGCGGGCGCCATCGAGGCCTGCCGATGAACCTCTCCTCCGCATTCCGTATCGGCCGTGCCGGCCTCGCGCCGGCGCTCGCCGCCCTGCTCGCCGGCTGTTCTGCCGCCCCCGAGGTGCCGCCCGCCCAGCCGGCCTTCTACCAGCGGCTCGACCAGTCCGGCGGGGCGGTCGATCCGGCCTCCTCGCTCGGCATGGTCAACCACTACCGCGCCAATCTCGGTGCCCCGCCGCTCGTCTGGGATCCGGCGCTCGCCCGCATCGCCGAGACGCAGGCGCGCCGGATGGCCGCGCTCGACCGTGTACAGTCCGAGCAGGAGGCCAAGCTCGACGGCGAACTGAAGGCGGCCGGCATCGGCTTCCGCAGCTATGCCAGCAACCTGACGGCCGGCTACCGCACCTTCGCCGAGGCCTTCTCGGGCTGGCGCGAGTTGAAGCAGCACAACGCCAACATGATCGATCCGCGCAAGACCCGCATCGGTCTCGCCACCGCGCAGGCGCCGGGCTCGAAATACAAGATCTTCTGGGCGATGGTGCTGGTCGAGCCGATGTGACGCGTCGGGCCGGCTTGCCGCACTGCAGCATCGGCAGTATGGTCCGCTCCCCTTGCGCGGAGCCCGCCCTTGCTCGAAAAGCGGTCGACCTATGAGGAGACCTATCGGGATTTCCGGTGGGCCATCCCGTCCGACTACAATATCGCCCGCGACGCCTGCGATCGCTGGGCAGAGGCCGAGCCGGGCCGGCTGGCGCTCCTGCACCGGCGGGCGGACGGATCGACCGATCGCTGGTCCTATCACCGCCTGTCGCTGGCTTCGAACCGCTTCGCCAATGTCCTGCGCCACCACGGCATCCGGCGCGGCGACCGGGTCGCGATCCTGCTGCCGCAATGCCCCGAGACGGCGATCGCCCATCTCGGCACCTACAAGATCGCCGGCATCGCGCTGCCGCTGGCCGCATTGTTCGGCGTCGAGGCGCTGGTCTACCGGTTGCGCAATGCCGGTGCCACGGCGATCGTCACCAATGCGGCCGGGCTCGCCAAGCTCGCCGAGATCCGCGCCGATCTGCCGGATCTCCGGCTCGTGCTGGCGGTCGACGGCGGCGGCATGGGTATCGTCGACTTCCACCAGGCGCTGACCGAGGCTTCGTCGAGCTTCTCGCCCGAGCCGACCGGGCCGGACGATCCGGCCATGATGATCTACACTTCCGGCACGACCGGTCTGCCCAAGGGTGCGCTGCACGGCCACCGCGTGCTGCCGGGCCACATTCCGGGCTTCCAGTTCGCCCACGAGTTCTTCCCCGTCGAAGGCGACCTGATGTGGACGCCGGCCGACTGGGCGTGGGCGGGTGGGCTCCTCAACGCGCTGCTGCCCTCGCTCGCCCTCGGCGTGCCGGTGCTCGCCTACCGGTTCGAGAAGTTCGACCCCGATCTCGCCTTCTGGCTGATGGCCCATTACGGCGTGCGCAACGCCTTCGTCCCGCCGACCGCGCTGAAGATGCTGCGCACGGTCGAGAACCCGCTCGCCCGCTTCGATCTCCGCCTGCGCACGCTCGGCTCGGCCGGCGAGGCGCTCGGCTCGGAGACCTACGAATGGGCGCGCGCGGCGCTCGATCTGACCGTCAACGAATTCTACGGCCAGACCGAGTGCAACATCGTGCTCGCTTCCTGCGCCATGCTGGGGGTCAGCCGCGCCGGGGCGATCGGCAAGGCCGCGCCAGGGCACGAGGTCGCGATCATCGGCCCCGGCGGGGCGCCGGTCGCCGCCGGCACGCTCGGTCAGATCGCGGTCCGGCGGCCCGATCCGGTCATGTTCCTGGAATATTGGGACCGGCCCGACGCCACGGAAGAGAAGTTCGTCGGCGACTGGATGACCACCGGCGACCAGGGCGTGATGGACGAGGACGGCTACATCCATTTCGTCGGCCGCGACGACGACGTGATCACCTCGGCCGGCTACCGGATCGGCCCGGCCGAGATCGAGGACTGCCTCGCCGGCCACCCGGCCGTGGCTCTGGCGGCCGTGGTCGGCAAGCCCGATCCGCTCAGGACCGAGATCGTCAAGGCCTATGTCCGGCTGGTCGACGGGGTCGAAGGATCGGCCGATCTCAAGGACGAGATCCGCGCCTATGTCCGGACCCGGCTGTCCGCGCACGAATACCCGCGCGAGATCGATTTCGTCGACGATATTCCGCTGACCACCTCCGGCAAGGTGATCCGACGCTTCTTCCGCGAGCGGGCGCAGGCCGACGCGGCCGAGGAACAGGTGCGCAAGCGCTGGGAATAGCCGCGACGGGCGCGGCGGCCGGATCGCGCGAGGTTTACCCGGACCGCCCGGCCCTGTATGGCTCGCGCCACGAACAACGACCGGGGACCGAGCACCATGCAGATCGACCGCGACCTCCTGGACGGACTGGCCCGCGCCGCGCTTGCCGGCGGGCGCGAGGTGCTTGCCGTCTATGCGACCGATTTCGCGGTCGACGCCAAGGGGGACGCCAGCCCGGTCACCGAAGCCGACCGCCGCGCCGAGGCGGTGATCCTGGAGGAACTGGCGCGGCTCCTGCCCGGCGTGCCGGTGGTCGCCGAGGAGGCGGCCTCCGAAGGCAAGCTGCCGGCCGATCTCGGCCGCGTCTTCGTGCTGGTCGATCCGCTCGACGGCACCAAGGAATTCGTCTCCCGCAACGGCGAGTTCACGGTCAATATCGGCATCATCGAGGACGGCGTGCCGGTCGCCGGCGCGGTGCTGGTGCCGGCCCAGGGTCGGCTCTATGTCGGCGGTCGTGGCATCGGCGCCTTCATGGCCCCGGTCGAGGACGGCGTCGCCGGCGCCTGGGCGCCGATCCGGGTGCGCGCGGCCGGTGCCGACGGGCTTGCCGTCATGGCCAGCCGCTCCCATGCCGGGCCGGAGACCGAGGCCCTGCTGGCGCGCCTTGCCGTGGCGAGCCGCATCTCGGCCGGCTCGTCGCTGAAATTCTGCCGCATCGCCGAGGGTGCGGCGGATTTCTATCCCCGGCTCGGCCGCACGATGGAATGGGATACGGCGGCCAGCGACGCGGTGCTGCGTGCGGCCGGCGGCTCGGTCGTGACGCTGGACGGCCAGCCGCTCGCCTATGGCAAGCGGCTCCAGGCCCATGACGCCGATTTCGCCAATCCGTGGTTCCTGGCCTGCGGGAGGATCGATCTTCCCGCCGTTGTCGCGGCGGCCGCGGCACCGGCGTCGACGGGCGGATGAGCATTCCAAAAGTCGGAGGTCCGGCATCGCCGGCATGCTCGCAATCGGCGCCGGCGCGCAATCGGACTCCCGTCGCCCCCCCGCGCCGACGGAACTTGCGACCAAGGGCCGAAGCATAGCATTTCAGCCGCGCTTGCCGGGCGTCCCGATTCCGCCTAAATGCGGTGGCTTCCACGGGGGACCGCGCCGGACGGCGCGTCAGCGGCTGCAGCCGATCTCCCCGCACGCTCTGCCGACCAGAGGACTTTCGCCTTGTCCATCGACCGCACCACGCATCTGAGGCGCCTCGAAGCGGAATCGATCCGCATCATCCGCGAGGTCGCCGCCGAGTTCCGCAATCCGGTCATGCTCTATTCGATCGGCAAGGACTCGTCCGTGATGCTGCATCTGGCGATGAAGGCCTTCTATCCTTCGAAGCCGCCCTTTCCGCTGATGCATATCGACACGACCTGGAAGTTCCGGGACATGATCCTGTTCCGGGACGAGACCGCCCGGCGGCTCGGCATGGACTTGATCGTGCACACCAATACGGACGGCATCGCCGAGGGCGTGACGCCGTTCAGCCACGGCTCGTCCTACTACACCCATGTGATGAAGACCGAGGCGCTCAAGGCGGCTCTGACCAAGTACGGCTTCGATGCAGCCTTCGGCGGCGCGCGCCGCGACGAGGAGAAGAGCCGCGCCAAGGAGCGCGTCTTCTCGTTCCGCACCGCGACCCATACCTGGGACCCGAAGAACCAGCGCCCGGAACTCTGGCAGCTCTATAACGGCCGCGTCGCCAAGGGCGAATCGATCCGCGCCTTCCCGCTGTCGAACTGGACCGAGCTCGACATCTGGCAATACATCATGGCCGAGAACATCCCGATCGTGCCGCTCTACTACGCGGCCGAGCGGCCGACCGTGGAGCGCGACGGCCAGATCCTGATGCTCGACGACGACCGCTTCCCGGTCGCGCCCGGCGAGACGGTCGAGACCCGTCTGATCCGGTTCCGAACGCTCGGCTGCTATCCGCTGACCAGCGCCTTCGAATCCGAAGCCACCACCTTGCCGGAAATCGTCCGCGAGATGCTGATCGCCCGCACCTCGGAGCGGTCCGGCCGTCTGATCGACCACGACGACGCGGCCTCGATGGAAAAGAAGAAGCGCGAGGGGTATTTCTGATGAACACGTCCGCGTCCCCCGCCGCCATGGCCGCGCCCTCGGTCGCCTCGCCGGTCGAGAGCCCGGAGGCCTTCGCCGAATATCTCGCCGCCCAGGAAAAGAAGAGCCTGCTGCGCTTCCTCACCTGCGGCTCGGTCGACGACGGCAAGTCGACCCTGATCGGCCGCCTGCTCTACGACACCAAGCTGGTCTTCGAGGACCATCTCCTGGCGCTCGAGAAGGACAGCCGCAAGCACGGCACGACCGGCGAGGAGATCGATCTCGCGCTGCTGCTCGACGGCCTGGAGGCCGAGCGCGAGCAGGGCATCACGATCGACGTCGCCTATCGCTTCTTCACCACCGAGCGGCGCAAGTTCATCGTCGCCGACACGCCCGGCCACGAGCAGTATACCCGCAACATGGCGACCGGGGCCTCGACCTCGGATGTGGCCGTGCTGCTGGTCGACGCCCGCCACGGCATCGTCACGCAGACCCGGCGGCATTCCTTCATCGTGTCGCTGCTCGGCATCCGCCATGTCATCGTGGCGGTCAACAAGATCGACCTGGTCGGCTACGACGAGAAGATCTTCACCCAGATCCGGCAGGCCTACCAGGCCTTCGCCGGCGGCTTCGGCTTCAAGACGCTGACCGCGATCCCGATCTCGGCCCGCTACGGCGACAACGTCACGGCCCGCTCCGAGCGCATGCCCTGGTACAAGGGGCCGACGCTGCTGGAGCATCTGGAGACGGTCGATGTCGAGGAGGACCGCGCCAGCCGGCCGTTCCGCATGGCCGTGCAATGGGTCAACCGCCCGAATCTCGACTTCCGCGGCTTCTCCGGCACCATCGCGTCGGGCCGCGTCGCGCCCGGCGACACGCTCGTGGTCGCCAAGTCGGGCAAGGCCAGCAAGGTCAAGCGCATCGTCACCTATGACGGCGACCTGGACCAGGCTGCGGCCGGCGATGCCGTCACCATCACGCTTGAGGACGAGATCGACATCAGCCGCGGCGACCTGCTCGCCGCCGCCAACGATCGTCCGGAGGTGGCCGACCAGTTCGCCGCGCATCTGATCTGGATGCATGACGAACCGCTGTTCCCCGGCCGGTCCTATCTCCTGAAATGCGGCGCCAAGACCGTCACCGCCTCGGTCACCGATCTGAAGCACAAGATCGACGTGAACACCTTCGAGCATCTCGCCGCGAAGGAATTGCGGCTGAACGAGGTGACCTTCTGCAATCTGTCGCTGTCCGAGCCGATCGCCTTCGACAGCTACGAATCCAACCGCGAGACCGGCGCCTTCATCCTGATCGACCGCTTCACCAATGCGACGGTCGGGGCGGGCATGATCTCCTACGGCCTGCGCCGCGCCACCAATGTCCATTGGCAGGCGATCGACGTGTCCAAGGAGAGCCATGCGGCGCTGAAGGCGCAGAAGCCCGCCGTGCTGTGGTTCACCGGCCTGTCCGGCTCGGGCAAGTCGACCATCGCCAACATCGTCGAGAAGAAGCTGCACGCCATGGGGCGGCACACCTTCATCCTCGACGGCGACAATGTCCGGCACGGCCTCAACCGCGACCTGGGCTTCACCGAGGCCGACCGCGTCGAGAACATCCGCCGCGTCGGCGAGGTGGCCAAGCTGTTCGTCGATGCCGGCCTGATCGTGCTGGTCTCGTTCATCTCGCCATTCCGCGCCGAGCGACGTATGGCGCGCGATCTGGTCGGACCTGGCGAGTTCATCGAGGTCTATGTCGATACCCCGATCGAGGATTGCGAGGCGCGCGACGTGAAGGGCCTCTACGCCAAGGCGCGGGCCGGCAAGCTGAAGAACTTCACCGGCATCGACAGCCCCTACGAGGCGCCGGACAATCCGGAAATCCGGCTCGATACCACGGCCGGCACAGCCGAGGAGATGGCCGACCGGCTGATCGAGAGCCTGCGCGAGCGCGGCCTGATCGCCTGACCGGCGATGGCCGACCGATGTGAATGCGGAAGGCCGGGTCGGTGACGATCCGGCCTTTCTCATGCCGGCATGCGGTCCGCGCCGGTCGGTGCAGCGGGACGACCGCGTCAGGCCGGATTCGGGTCCCGTCGGACGGCGCCGGCCTGCTGGTTGCGGCGGAGGCGCCTCAGGGCGTGGGCGATCCGGTTGATCCGTCCCACCAGGCCGATGCGGCCTTCGAGCAGGCGGACCGAATCCGCGAAGCGCACCGGCATGCGCGCGATCGGTCCGACGAACTTGAGATCCTTCGGATGGCGGCGCATGTGCTCAATCTCCATGCGGAAATCCGTCTCTGCGGGGGCGCGCTCGAACAGGCCGCGATCTGACGGGAACAGCATTTTGAGATAACGGTCGCGGTCGAAGGTGAACTGGACCGAGTGCTTCTTGTCGATCGTGTTCCGGCTCATCTTGAGTGCATTCAGACGGGCATTGCGACGGCGGGCGATCGTTTCGTCGACCGCCCGCAGATGGATCATGTAGAGGTCGTCGGTCTGATGGCGCGGCCGGTTGCATTCGTGAAAACCGACCGACCAGACGATCGGCACGCTGGTCACCGCCGGCTTGCAATAGTGCGCCCAGAACTGGACATAGGCGCGTTGCCGGAACAGCGGTCTGCCCGGCTGAAGCGGCGCTTCGGCCGCACGGTTCTGCACGACGTTCAAGCCGACCGTGTTGAAGGTCGGCACGCCGGGATTCTTGCGCAGATAGTCCCTGAGGCCGGAATAGCGTGACGGGTCGGCGACGATCAGTTCGTCCGCGTCCGACATCACGACCCAATCGTAGCAGCTGAGCAGGAAATGCTGCAGCTGGGTCATGAAGCGGGCGCGCCGGGTCTCGTCGAACTCGTCCAGCGGCACGTTGATGACTTGGACGCGCCGGTCGAGCCAGCGCGGCCGTGGGTCCACCCCATGCGTGACCACATAGAGGTTGCGGAAGCCGACCTGGCGACCGTGATGTTCGACCCAGAAGGGCAGAAACTCCGGCTCGTTGAAAGCGTTGGTGATCGCAGCGATCCGCATGCCTCGATCTGTCCATCCTGGCGGGAACCTGAGCGCAATCGCATACGCGGTTGCCGCCGAATCTTCCAGCCGTTCCGGCGCCGGATCGTCGGCGCCGTTGCCGTCGGTGGGGGCGATGCCCGAGAGGAGGGGCGGGGACCCGGGAGGGAAGGCGAGGGGCCGGGTCCGGCAGGGCGGATGCATCGGCCCGGCCGGGGCGCGCGGCGGACTTCAGGTGCGCGGCTGAGTTTCGTGCCGGGTGCCGGCCCAGCGGACCGGGGCCGGCTCAGGCCGCCCGGATGCGGTTGGTGAAGCCGTCGACCTCGCCGCGCAGGCGCTCGGCCTGGCGGGCCAGTTCGGACGAGGCGTCGAGCACCTGGGCGGCCGCCGTGCCGGTTTCCCGGGCCGCCTTGCCGACGCCGGCGATATTGCCCGAAACCGTCGCCGTGCCGTGCGAGGCCTGCTGCACGTTGCGGGCGATCTCGGCCGTCGCGGCGCTCTGCTCCTCGACGGAGGCCGCGATGGCGCCGGCGATGCGGTTCAGGGTCGCGATCGTCTCGCCGACCCCGCGGATCGCCTCGACCGAGGCGCCCGTCGCGGTCTGGATATCGGCAATCTGGGTCGAAATCTCCGCGGTCGCCTTGGCGGTCTGTTCGGCCAGCGCCTTGACCTCCGAGGCGACCACCGCGAAGCCGCGCCCGGCCTCGCCAGCCCGCGCCGCCTCGATGGTCGCGTTCAGGGCGAGCAGATTGGTCTGGCCGGCAATGTTGGTGATCATGCCGACGATGTCGCCGATCTTCTGGGCGGCGGCGGCGAGGCGCCGGACCTTCTCGTTAGCGCTCTCGGTGTCGCCCACGGCGCGCCGGGACATGTCGCTCGACTGCTCGACCTGGCGCGCGATCTCGCTGACGGAGGCGGCAAGTTCCTCGGCGGCGGCGGCCACCGTCTCGACATTGGTCGAGGCCTCTTCGGAAGCCGACGACACGGCGACTGACTGGCGGCTGGTCTGGTCGGCCGCGGTGGTCAGCGTCGCGGCGGTCGACTGCATCTGCGCCGCGGCGCTGGCGACCGAATTGACGATGCCGCCGACCGATTGCTGGAAGCTGTCGGCCAGTTGCGCCAGGAGGCGCCGCTTGTCCGCCTCCGCGCTGGACTTGGCCTCTTCCTGTTCGCGCTCCATGCGCTGCTTGTCGAGGGCGTTGGCCTGGAACACCGCCACGGCTTCGGCCATCCGCCCGATCTCGTCCTTGCGGCCGCGTCCGAAGATGGTGATGCCCAGACGACCCGAAGCGAGCTCGTTCATCGAGCCGGCAATCGCCAGGATCGCGCCGGAGATCGAACGGCTCATCAGAACCGCGATCAGGATCGCGAGCGCGGCGAAGGCGGCGCCGACCGCGAAGGTCCAGACCTTGGCCGCCGCCATGCCGGCTTCCGCCGCGCGGCCGATGGCGTTCTGGCGGGAGACGACATCGGCGACGACCGCCTCGTAGTCTTTCAGCACCTGGGGGCCGAGGCGGTCGAGCCGGGTCTCGCGGATGGCGCGCATCTCGGCGACCTTCTCGGCGAAGGCATCGAGTTTCGTCGTCAGCGCGTCGATCTGATCGGCGACTTCGGGCATCAGGTCGCGGACGTCGTCCGCCTTGGCGACGATCTTCAAGTTGCTGATGACACGCGTCACCTCGTTCAGCCGGATCTGCGCTTCCTTCATGTCGGCGGCCGCTTCGGATGTGGCGAAGCGTTCGGCATGAGTGCGGGCCATCAGCAGTTCCTGCTGGCCTTTCGCCGCCAGGCCGAGCGCGAACACATCCTCGTCGCGGATGCCGGCCGCCATGACGCGGGCGAGATTCTCGCGGGCCTTGTCGCCGATCTCGTAGACTTCCTGCTGCAGGGTGCGGAAGGCGCCATGCGCTGTGCGGTAGCTTTCGAAGGCGGCGCGATAGTCCTGGACCCGGCCGGCTGCGACTGAGAGCCGGTCGGCCATCTCGCTGCCCTTGAACAGAGCCTGCAGGTCGGCGTCCCGGGCGGCGATCGTCCGCGCGGCCTCGGCAACCTGTGTGGCGGCAGTTTCCGCCCCCGTTGCGCGATACTGCATCACGGCCAAGCCGATGCTGTTCAAGGCGTCGGACGTCTGATGGACGGCCAGCGTCTGGTCGGCCGTGTGGCGGAAGGCGCTGAAGGAGTCGGTCGCCGCCGTCAATCCCATATGGCCGACCGTGCCGACGCCGACGAGCGCCAGCACCGCCAGTCCGAAGCCGCCGAAGAGCTTGGCCCTTAGTGTCAATGCGACCATTCCGTTCACCCCGCCCCGCGACCGATGTCCGAAAAATCTCAGTCCATATCGATTTTGCTCAGTGTTGGCGGGTCGGGCTTAAAGTCGGATTAAGGACATGCGAAAGCCTGCCCGGCGGAGCGCGAAACGGTGTCGGATTGGGGGGGGGCGCCGCGCGGCGCCGGCGGGCGGCGGCTGCTCAGATCTGCTCGGCCAGGAAGGCGCGGACCACATCGGGCGCGACATCGTCGGCGATGAAGCTCTGCCCGATGCCGCGGGTCAGGATGAAGGTCAGCCGGCCGCGCTTGACCTTCTTGTCCTGGAAGATCGCCGCCATCAGGTCGTCGGCCGTGCCGACGCCGCCGGGAACCTGGCGCGGCGAGACCGGCAGGCCGATCGCCTCCAGATGCGCGCGCGCCCGCGCGGCATCGTCCGGCGAACACAGATTCATACGCACCGAGAAGTCGTGCGCCAGGACCATCCCGATCGAGACCGCTTCGCCATGCACCAGACGGCTGCCGTCATAGCCGGTGATGGCCTCCAGCGCATGGCCGAAGGTGTGGCCGAGATTGAGCAGCGCGCGCGGGCCGGTCTCCTTCTCGTCGATCCTGACGACATGCGCCTTGGCCCGGCAACTCGTGGCGACGGCCTGGATTCGGGCGGCGCCGCCGGCAAAGACCTCCTGCCAGTGCGTCTCGAGCCAGGCGAAGAAGGCCGGATCGTCGATCAGGCCGTATTTGGCGACCTCCGCATAGCCGGCGCGGAAGTCGCGCGGGGCCAGCGTGTCGAGCGCACCGGTATCGGCGAGCACCAGGCTCGGCTGGTGGAAGACGCCGACCAGGTTCTTGCCGTGCCGGGTGTTGATGCCGGTCTTGCCGCCGACCGAGCTGTCGACCTGGGCGAGCAGCGTCGTCGGCACCTGCACGAAGCGCATACCGCGCCGGACCACGCCGGCAACGAAGCCGACCAGATCGCCGACCACGCCGCCGCCGAGCGCGATCAGGAGATCGCCGCGCTCCAGGCGGGCCGACAGGACGCCGTCGACCACATCGCCGAACACTTCGAAGCTCTTCGAGGCCTCGCCGGGCGTGATGACGATCGACGAATAGGCGAGGCCGGCATCGGTCAGGCTCGCCGCCAGCGGCTCCAGGTGATGGCCGGCGACGGTCTCGTCGGTGACGATGGCGTAGCGCGCGCCCGGAAACCGACGCGCCAGCTCCGGACCCGCCCCGGCGATCAGCCCCGGTCCGATCAGAATGTCGTAGCCGCGCTCGCCGAGTTCGACGGCGACGGTCTCGGCAGCGGCGAGGCGGGCGGGTTCACGAGTCATCAGGGTCCTCTCGGGCGTCGAGGCGAGCCTCGATCGCGGCGATGATCTCTTCGGCGACGAGGTCGTGGGAAACGTCGCGGGAGTGCACGGCGATATCGGCGAGCGCATAGACCGGGTAGCGGTCGCGCATCAGGCGGCGCAGCGTCTCGTCCGGGTCGGTGGTGTCGAGCAGGGGGCGGTTGGCCTTGCGCCGGACCCGGCCGGCCAGCACCTCGAAATCGGCCTTCAGCCAGATCGACAGACCGGCCTCGGCGACCGAGGCACGGGTGTCGGCATTCATCCAGGCGCCGCCGCCGGTGGCCAGAACCTGCGGCCCCTCGCCGAGCAGGCGGCGGATGACGCGTCTTTCGCCGTCGCGGAAATAGGACTCGCCATGCTCCGCGAAGATCTCCGGAATGGTCTTCGCAGCGGCCCGCTCGATCTCCACGTCGGCATCGACGAAGGGCAGGCCGAGCCGCTGGGCGAGGCGACGGCCGACGGTCGTCTTGCCGGCGCCCATCATGCCGACCAGCACGATCGAACGCCGCCCGAGCCGCCCGACGATCCGCCGGGCTCTCTCTTCGTCGCTGCTGCGCTTCGCTTCGGCCTGCATCGCCCTCGCCGGGCCTCCCCAGCCCAAAGCCTATCCGGTCGGACGCTTTGAGACCATGGCGGCGCCCGCGTCAAGGCAGTCGAGCGTCGATGTCGGCACGGGCCGCCTTGCGCTGCGCTGCCGCATCGGACAGAAAAGAGGCTGCGACCGATTCGATGCGGCCGTGGCCCGAAGCCCTCCGCCCGACCGCCACCCGACAGGAGGCCCGGCGCCCGTCATGCCCAGCCTCATCAAGTTTCTCGTGGTGCTCCTCGTCCTCGGCATCGTGACCTTTGCCGGGATGTACTATCTCGCCAACTATGTCGAGCCGAAGCCGCGCGAAATCACCATCCGGGTCCCGTCCGACCGCTTCCGGGAACAATAGTCCCGTGGCTGCGCGCGGCCGTCATCACGTCGAGACCTTTCTTGAAATGATGGCGGTGGAGCGCGGTGCCGCGAAGAACACGCTCGACTCCTACCGGCGCGATCTGGACGACTTTTCCGGCTTCCTCGGCGCGCGCGGTCTCGGCATCCAGGCGGCCGCCAGCGACGATATCCGCGACTATCTGGCCGATCTCGCCGGGCGCGGCTTCACGGCTTCGACCCAGCGCCGGCGTTTGTCCGCGATCCGCCAGTTCCAGAAATTCCTCTATGCCGAAGGCGTGCGCCCGACCGATCCGACCGGCCCGGTCGACGGTCCGCGGCGCGGCCGGCCGCTGCCGAAGACCCTGTCGCGGGCCGCCGTCGACGACCTGCTCGGTGCCGTGGCGGCGGATTGCGAGCGGCCCGACCTGTCGCCGGCCGCCCGGCTCCGGGCGCTCCGCCTGCAGGCCCTGATCGAGATCGCCTATGCGACCGGCCTGCGCGTCAGCGAACTGATCGGCCTGCCGGCCTCGGCGGCGCGCGGCGACCTGCCCGTCGTGGTGGTGCGCGGCAAGGGCGGCAAGGAACGCATGGTGCCGATCGGCGGCCGGGCCCGCGAGGCCATGCGCCGCTACCAGGAGGCGGTGCGCGCCGCCGGCAAGGCGGGCACGGGGCGCTGGCTGTTCCCGTCCTGGAGCGAGGAGGGCCATGTCACCCGCCAGGCCTTCGCGCGCGACCTGAAGGCCGCCGCCGCCCGCGCCGGCCTGCCGCCGTCGGCGATCTCCCCGCACGTCCTGCGCCATGCCTTCGCCAGCCACATCCTGGAGAACGGCGCCGACCTGCGCGTCCTGCAGGAACTGCTCGGCCATGCCGACATTTCGACCACGCAGATCTATACCCACGTCCTGGAAGAGCGCCTGAAGCAACTGGTCGCCACCCATCATCCGCTCGCCGGGTGAGGCGCCCGGCACGAATGCCCGGTCCGGGAGCCGGCGGCGCGACCTGCCTTGACATCGCCGCAGACCCGTGGCCTGTCTCCGGCCGCGCGGGCGGCCTGCAGGCCGTCCCAGCCGATCGAGCCGCGTCTCTCCGAACAGCGTTCCGCCGGGCCGGGTCCCAGGCCTAAGCCCCCGAACAAGCCGACCGAGCCAACCCTTCATGCGCAGCTATCTCGAATTCGAAAAGCCCGTCGCCGATCTCGAAGGGCAGATCCAGGAACTGCGTGTCCTGGCGGAGCGCGGCGAAGCGGTCGACGTGACGGAGGAGATCGGACGGCTCGAGATCAAGGCCACCCAGGCGCTGCAGGAAATCTACCAGAAGCTGACGCCCTGGCAGAAGACGCAGATTGCCCGGCATCCGGACCGCCCGCATTTCGTCGATTACGTGGAGCGCCTGATCGAAGACTTCACGCCGCTCTCCGGCGATCGGAAATTCGCCGAGGATGCGGCGATCCTCGGCGGCTTCGGGCGGTTTCGCGGCCAGTCGGTCGCCGTCATCGGGCACGAGAAGGGATCGGACACGGCGAGCCGCATCCGCCACAATTTCGGCATGGCGCGGCCCGAGGGCTATCGGAAGGCCGTGCGGCTGATGGAACTGGCCGACCGTTTCGATGTGCCGGTGATCAGCCTGGTCGATACGGCCGGCGCCTATCCGGGCATCGGTGCGGAAGAGCGCGGCCAGGCTGAGGCGATCGCGCGCTCGACCGAGGCCTGCCTCAACATCGGCGTGCCCAACGTGGCGCTGATCATCGGCGAGGGCGGCTCGGGCGGCGCCATCGCGATCGCCACGGCCAACCGGGTGCTGATGCTGGAACATGCCATCTACAGCGTGATCTCGCCGGAAGGGGCGGCCTCGATCCTGTGGCGCGACCCGGCGCGCGCCCAGGATGCGGCCACCAACATGAAGATCACCGCGCAGGATCTGATCCGGTTCAAGGTCGTCGATGGGGTCATCCCGGAGCCGCTCGGCGGCGCCCACCGCGCGCCGGAGGCGGTGATCGATGCCGCAGGGGCGGCGATCGCCGAGGCGTTCGGCGCCATGGCCGGTCTGTCGCGGGAGGATGTCCGCCGTCAGCGGCGCGAAAAGTTCCTGGCCATCGGCCGCGTGCTGTGATGCCGAAGCCGCCGCAAATGGGCGGCAATCCGGTTGCAAACGGTTTTGCTGCCGTGCGAATCTTGGGCTAGTGTCGGGCGGCGACGCGCGGGTGTCCGCGACCGTTAACAAGCCGTCAACGAAACGGTCGCTAGTCTATCGATCGGTCCCGCGGCAGTGTGGGGCGAGGGTGTTTCGGTTCGGCTGACGCAGTCTCGCGGCCGGAACCGCGTTTTGGGTGGTACTCGGATGGTCTTCAAGCCGGCTCTTCGCCTTCTCGCCATCTCGGCGGTCGCTTTCGGGCTGGTCGCCTGCCAGGAAGAGCATGGACTGATCGAGCAGAACGGCAAGTCGATACGGCCGCTGCGCCAGGACATGCTCGAACTGATGGCCGAGAAGGGAATGCGCAAGGAGGACCCGATCCTCGTCCGCATCTTCAAGCAGGATTCGGTGCTCGAAGTCTGGAAGCGCGACAAGACCGGCCGCTATGCCCTGCTCAAGGATTACAAGATCTGCGCCTGGGGCGGCACCATCGGGCCGAAGATCCGGCAGGGTGACAAGCAGTCGCCGGAGGGTTTCTACACGGTCACCCCCAGCCGTATGAACCCGAATTCGCAATACTACCTGTCCTATGATGTCGGCTTCCCGAACGCCTTCGACCGCGCCTATGGCCGCACCGGCGACGCGATCATGGTGCATGGCGCCTGCTCGTCGGCAGGCTGCTTCGCCATGACGGATGCGCAGGTCGAGGAGATCTATGCGCTGGCCCGCGAGGCCTTTGCCGGCGGCCAGCCCTCCTTCCAGGTGCAGTCCTTCCCGTTCCGCATGACCGCCCAGAACATGGCGCGCAACCGGAACAATCCGAACATGCCGTTCTGGCGCAACCTGAAGGAAGGTTACGACCACTTCGAGGTGACCAAGATCGAGCCCAAGGTCGATGTCTGCGAGAAGCGCTACGTCTTCAATGCGCAGCCGAAGGACCCGGCCATGTCGAGCTTCAACGCGGTCGGCGCCTGCCCGGCCTACGAGGTGCCCTCGCATATCGCGACGCTGGTGGCCGCCAAGTCCAAGGCGGACGAGGCCGAACGCTCCACCGTCATTGCCGCGCTCGACGAGAAGGAGCGCAAGGCGACCCAGGAGGAACTCGATCGGCGCCTCGAGGAATCCAAGCCGAAGCGCGAAGGCGGTAGCCTGATGGCGTCGATCTTCCGCAGCGGTCAGGGTGAGGGGGCGCCGGCGACGACCGGTTCCGCCGGGGCGGCTCGGACCCCGATCGCCGTGCCGGTCCCGCGGGCGGCCCCGGGCCGGATTCCGTCGCAGCCGGTGGAGGTCGCCAAGGCCGACCAGGGCGTCGGATCGTGGTTCGGCTTCGCCTCGAAATCCGACGGCGAGACGACCGGAGCCGCCAGGGCCGGAGCGGTTGCGACGACCGCGGCCGTACCCGCCAGCACCGCCGTGGTGATGCCGGCAGCGCCGCCGCGGCCCGCGGTTGCGCCCGCTCCGGTCGGCAGCAAGCCGGCGGTCGTCGCGGCTCCCGCGCCCGCGCCGGTCGCCGCCGCGGCGGCCCCGAAGCCGGAGCGGTCCATCTGGCAGCGGCTCAATCCGTTCGGCGGCTGATCGCCTTTCCGACATCGCCTTTCCGACATCGCCAACGCCCGGCATGACCGTTGTCGCCAGCCCTTGGCGGGACCCGTCGGCGCGATCGCGCCGGTTCGAGACGCACTGCCGGCGAGGATGGCCGCGGGTCCGCAGAACCGCCGGCGTTCGGCCCGATCCGTCCGACCGTTCCACATGCCGCGGCGGTCTGACGGTTCAGACCGATCAGTTGCGGTCGTCGGGCAGGATCGGCAGGGCGTGCACGTCGATGCCCTCTTCGATCAGCGCCTCGGCCTCCTCGGCGCTGGCCTCGCCGTAGATGCCGCGCTGCTCGCTTTCGCCGTAGTGGATGCGGCGGGCCTCCTCGGCGAAGTCGGCGCCGACATAGTCGGCATTCTCCAGCACCTTGGCGCGGATTTCCTTGAGCGCGGCCAGAAGCGCCGCCTGGGCCGGATGGGGCGCGACGACAGCCGGCGGGGCCGCGGCGGCGGCCGGTACGGGCACCGGCGCAGCGGCGGGTGCGGGTGCGCTACCGGTGGCGGTCTCGGTCGCCGGGACGGCGGCGCGGCCGCGTGCGGGCTGGACATTCGGCGCCATCAGGGCGCGTGCGACCTGGGTCGAGCCGCAGACCGGGCAGGAAACGTGGCCGGCGGCGGCCTGGGCCTCGAAATCGGACGAGGACCGGAACCAGCCTTCGAATTCGTGCTCCGTCGGGCAGATCAGCGCGTAATGGATCATGGGGCGGCCTTGAGCTCGACGGGCAAAGCCGGTGCGGCCGCGAAGGGGCGGTCGTGCCGGAGGGCCGGGATGCGTCCGCGCGCCTCGGCGACGAGGCCGAGATCGATATCGGCGATCGCGATGCCGGGACCATCGGCCGCCTCGGCGACGATCCGGCCCCAGGGGTCGACGATCAGGCTGTGGCCGTAGGTCGAACGGCCGTTCTCGTGCAGGCCGCTCTGCGCGGCGGCAAACACCCAGGCTCCGTTTTCGATCGCCCGGGCGCGCAGCAGGACATGCCAGTGGGCTTCGCCGGTCTGCTGCGTGAAGGCCGCCGGAACGCTCAGAATGTCGGCGCCGGCCTCGCGGGCCAGCGCCCGGAACAGCTGCGGGAAGCGCAGATCGTAGCAGATGGCGAGACCGAGCCGCCCCCACGGCAGGTCGACCGTGACGGATTCCGCGCCCGGGCGGATGCGGTTGCTCTCGCGATAGCTCTCGCCGCCGACCAGGTCGACGTCGAAGAGATGGATCTTGTCGTAGCGCGCCGCGACCGAACCGTCCGGGGCGATCACGAAAGCGCGGTTGGCGGCCTTGGCCTCCGCGACCTTGATGGCCAGCGAGCCGACATGCAGCCAGATGCCCAATTCGGCGGCAACGGCGCGGAGCCGCGCCAGGGTCGGGTCGGCCGCCTCTTCGGTCAGTGCCGCGAACAGGCGATCGCCGTTATGCTCCATGATGTTGGTGTTTTCCGGCGTCTGCACATACTGCGCACCGGCCGCAGCGGCCTCGCGCACCAGCGCTTCGACGGCCGCGATATTGGCCTCGACCGAGCGCGAGGCCGTGGTCTGGACGAGCGCGGCGCGGAATTGGGTCATGGCACTCACCGGAAGGGGCCGGCTTTCGAAACCGGCCAGTCGGGTTGATGGGCCGGGTCGGCCGCGGCGGATGCGGAAAGGCTAGCCGTGCGCCTGGGCGGACGCCAGCAACGGATCGAGGCGGCCGGCGCGATCGAGAGCATGCAGGTCGTCGCAGCCGCCGACATGGGTCGCACCGACGAAGATCTGCGGAAAGGTGGTCCGGCCGGAACGGTCCATCATCTCCCGGCGCAGGGCGGGCGATCCGGTCGCGTCCTTCTCTTCGTAGGCGACGCCCTTGCGGTCGAGAAGCGCCTTGGCGGCACTGCAATAGCCGCAGAATTCACGCGTGTAGATGACGACGGCTGCCATGGTGCGGATCCGGGTGGAGGGCCGGTGTGACCGATCTCCGTCATATATGCAAGGTTCCGGCCGCGGCAACCCGCGCGAAGGTGATCACGTCGACGGCGGCCGCACCGCCGCGTTTCAGCGCACGCGTGGCGGCCTTGACGGTGGCGCCCGTGGTCAGCACGTCGTCGACGAGGAGGATATGCGTCCCGGCGATGCGCGCCTTGGCGGCCGGCGGCACCCGGAAGGCGCCGGCGACATTTTCGGCGCGCTCGCGCGGATTGAGCCCGACCTGGCGGTCGGTCGCCTTGACGCGAGCGAGCGCGAGCGGGTCGACCGGAAGCCCGCATTGGCGCCCGAGCTCGGCGGCGATCAGCTGCGATTGGTTGAACTTGCGCGTCAGCAGCCGGCTCGGATGCAGCGGCACGGGCACGATCAGCCCCGCGCGGGGGAAGAGGTCGGTGCCGGCCCGCGCCGTCAGGCGCCCGATCAGGCGGCCGAGCTCGGTGCGGTCCTGATACTTGAGCCGGTGGACCAGTTCGGCCGCCATCCCCTCGTAGAGCACGGCCGCGCGTGCCTTGTCGAAAGGCGGCGGATCGGCGATAGCCTCGGCCGAGAGCGCGCCGGGGCCGAGGTCGTAGCCGAACGGAATGCCGAGCTGCTCGCAATAGGGGCGTTCGATCAGGCGCAGGTCGGCCCAGCAGGCGGCACAGAGGCTGTGCGGCTCGGCGACCGGGATCCGGCACTGGCTGCAGACCGGCGGCAGCACGAAATCCAGCCCGCGCCGGAAGAGCCCGGCCGCCCCGGCGACAAGCCCGTGCCCACCAGCCTCGCGGGCGCGGTCGAACAGGCGGCGGAACGGGATGTGCGGGTCCATAGTGCAACCATAACGCACTGGCACGCCCGCGCCCAGAGCGCCCGGGAGCCGGTGCGGGCCGCTGTCTGTCCGCTCGGCTTTGACCTTCGCGCGCGGCCGGCCCATATAGCCGCGGTCAGCACGAGGCCTGAACCCGCATGACCGTACCGCCGATCTTCGACCGCGCGCTGCTCGCCCGTCGGCGCGGCCGTGCGCTCCGCGAGGCCCGGCCGGGCGCCGATTTCCTGATGGCCCGCGTGGTCGAGGATCTCGCCGACCGGCTGGCGACGGTGAGCCGGCGCTTTCCCGTCGCCGTCGCGCTCGGCGATCCGACCGGCCGGACGGCCGCGATGCTGCGGGCCTCCGGCAAGGTCGAGCATGTCGTGGAGGTCCTGCCGCCGGCCGATCCGCCGCCGGCGGGACGCGGCGACCTGATCGCCGACGAAGCCCTGCTGCCGTTTCGCGACGGTGCGCTGGATCTCGTCGTGGCGCCGCTTGCGTTGCACTGGCTCGACGATCTCCCGGGTGCGCTCGTTCAGATCCGGCGGGCGCTGCGGCCGGACGGGCTTCTGCTCGCGGCGCTGCCGGGCGGTGAGACGCTGTCGGAACTGCGCCGCAGCCTGATCGCCGCCGAGGCCGAGACGACGAACGGCGCGAGCCCGCGCGTAGCACCCTTCGTCGACATCCGCGATCTCGGCGGCCTTCTGCAGCGGGCCGGCTTCGCGCTGCCGGTCACGGATGTCGACCGGATGACCGTGCGCTATGACGACATGTTCGCGCTGATGCTCGACCTGCGTGCCATGGGGGCGACCAGCATCCTGGCCGAACGCAGCCGCAAGCCGGCCGGCCGCGGCCTGTTCCTGCGCGCCGCCGCACTTTATGCCGAGCGCCATGCCGATCCGGACGGGCGCATCCGGGCGACCTTCGAGATCGTGTCGGCATCGGGCTGGGCGCCGCACGAAAGCCAGCAGAAGCCGGCCCGGCGCGGTTCGGCGACCGTCAGGCTCGCCGATGCGCTCGGAACGGTCGAGCGGTCCGGCGGCGAGACTGCGGACGGGATCGAGTGAACGGGGCTTGGCGACGGCTGGTGCGCCTCTGTTCCGGCACGCGGCGATTCAGCTCGATTTCACATTCGAGCGGATCAGGCCGCTGACCCAGTCCCACTGCGCGGCAAGCTGCTCGCCGAATCCGGTGATGCCGGCGATGATCACGATCACCACCAGGCTGGCGATCAGCCCGTACTCGATCGACGTCGCGCCGAACTCGTCGGTGCGGAGAGCCGAGAGGCGGCTGCGCACGAATGAGGCGACGGTCGAGGCAACGGTCATCGCGGTTTCCGTCAGATCAGATCGACGAGATGCGGGATCAGCGGTTCATCGGCCGGCGGCATGGGATAGTCCCGGAGATCGCGAGGCCGAACCCATTTCAGGGCCTGTCCCTCGCGCGCCACGACCATGCCGGTCCAGCGCCGACAGACCCATAGTGGCATCAGCAAGTGAAAATTGGGATAAACATGGCTGGCAAAGGTCAGGGGGGCGAGACACTCGCTCTTAACCGTGATGCCCAGTTCCTCGTCGAGTTCGCGGATCAGCGCCGCCTCGGGGCTTTCCCCCGGCTCGACCTTGCCGCCGGGGAATTCCCACAATCCTTCCATGGACTTGCCGGGCGGCCGCTGAGCCAGGAGGATCCGGCCGTCGGGATCGATCAAGGCCACCGCTGCCACGAGCACGAGCTTCGTCATGATTCAGCGCATCCTTTACGCGCAAGGTTGCTTAACGGGATGGATACGCTGTTTCGAAACAATTCGTATCAACTGCGATAGTCGCCGTTGATGGCGACATACTCCTTGGTCAGGTCGCAGGTGTAGGTCGTGTCGCGTCCCTCGCCGAGGCCGAGCGCGATGCGGATGCGGATATGGTCGCCCTGCATGTGGGCGCTGGCGGCGGCCTCCGAATAGTCCGGGTCGCGCGCGCCGTCGACGGCGACACGGGTTTCGCCGAACCAGATCGCGAGCCGGTCGCGGTCGGCCGGCTCGCCGGCCTTGCCGACCGCCATGACGATGCGGCCCCAATTGGCGTCCTCGCCGGCGACCGCGGTCTTGACCAGCGGCGAATTGGCAACCGACATGGCGATGCGCCGCGCCGAGGCCTTGGAGACGGCGCCTTCCACCGTCACTTCGACGAACTTGCGCGCGCCCTCGCCGTCGCGGGCGACCTGCCGGGCGAGATCGAGCGTGACCGCGTCGAGCGCGGCACGGAATGCGCCGAGACGCGGGTCGGCCGGATCGTCGATGCGCGGGGCGCCGGACTTGCCCGTCGCGAACAGGAGCAGCGTGTCGGAAGTCGAGGTGTCGCCGTCGACCGTGACCGCATTGAAGCTGTCGACCACGGCGGCCGACAGCAGGTCCTGCAGGACCGGCGCGGCGATGGCCGCATCGGTGAAGACGAAGGACAGCATGGTGGCCATGTCGGGGGCGATCATGCCGGCGCCCTTGGCGATGCCGCAGAGGACCACGTCGGTATCGCCGATCTGCGCCCGCGCGGTCGCCACCTTCGGGAAGGTGTCGGTGGTCATGATCGCCTTGGCGGCCTCGATCCAGGGACCGTCGGCGAGACGGGCGGCGGCATCGGGCAGCACGGCCAGGATCTTGCCCGCGTCGAGCGGCTCGCCGATCACGCCCGTGGAGGCGAGGAAGATCTCTGCCGGATCGCAGCCGACGAAGGCCCCGGCGCCGGCGGCGGTCGCCTCGACGGTGGCGACGCCCTTGGCGCCCGTGAAGGCATTGGCGTTGCCGGAATTGACCAGCACGGCGCGCGCACGGCCCTGCGCGAGGCTGCGCCGGCACCAGTCGACCGGGGCGGAGGGGCATTTCGAGGTGGTGAAGACGCCCGCCACCTCGGTGCCCTCGTCGAGCGCGACCAGCAGCACGTCGGTGCGCCCCTTGTACTTGATGCCCGCCGCGGCGGTCGCAAAACGAACCCCCGGCACGGCGGGCATCTCCGGCACGGTCTTCGGGGCGAGCGGCGAAACGGCATGGGCCATGGCAGGATCCTCGATGGTCGGCGCCCCGGTTTAGCGGCCGATCGGGGCGGGCTCAAGCGACAGTTCCGTGGCGCCCGGGATGACGGCCGTCTGCCGCCGGCGGCGGATCGTGATCACAAGCGCGGAACCACTTCCGATCCGCCGGGTTACCTCAAGCGACGCCGCAAGCGGCACCTCACGAGGGAGAGACCCATGACACTCGGCACCATTCTGATCGTCATCCTGATCCTGATGCTGATCGGCGCCATCCCGAGTTGGCCCCACAGCCGCGGTTGGGGCTACGGGCCATCGGGCGTGCTCGGCACGGTCCTGATCGTCATTCTGATCCTGGTGCTGATCGGGCGCATATAAGTCCTGCCAGGCGGCCGCTCGGCGGCGCTCAGCCTTCGCGCGAGGGGCTTGCCAGCCAGGCGGCCCCGACCACCGCCAGGGCGAGACCCGCAGGGATCGCGGCGAGCCAGGTGCCCGCCGCCGCCAGGGCCGCACCGCCGGCCCAGGCGATCGACGAGAAGGCCTCGGCGAAGGTGGAGAAGCGGGACGCCGTCTGCCGGCGTCGGAACTGGCTGCGCCGCGCGCGCGTCCGGAACAGAAGCTGGATGGCGATCGCCGACAGGGCGGCGGCGGCAGCGAATGTCGCCATCATCGTCGCCTCGAAGGGCGACGAGACCGCCATGGCGCCCGAGAAGGGCAGGATCACCACCGAGATGGCGGCGATCACCGCGCCGGCCTTGGCGCGGGTCGCGGTTGCGGCCGGCACCGGGGCGGTCGCGACCAGGTCGGGCGCGTCTTCGCCCGAGATGGTCAGCCAGGCGAGACCGCCGGCGAGTTGGCCGGCCGCCATCACCAGCACCGGCACCAGCACCACGAGCGCGCCGGTACGGTCGCCGAAATTGCGCCAGAGCAGAAAGGCCGGCGGCAGCAGGTAGAGAAGCTGCATCAGCGTCTGCGACAGGAGCCAGGGATCGCGCGCGACCAGCCGCCATTCCTTGCGCCGAAGCGCGGCGGCGGGCGAAGACGGTCCACGAAAGGCGGTGCCGTGCGCGGATGGCGCGGCAGCATCGGCCGTCCCGGCGGTGGTCAGCGCCAGCGCGCCGAACTGCCCGGCAAAGGCGAGGATCGCGCCGATCAGGACGAGCGCGCCGAACCCGAGCGTGGCGGCGAGCGGCCCGGCTTCGCCGGCGGCGGCGCGCGCCGGCCAATAGAGGAGGCTCGCCTCCGCCGGCATCGCCTGGGTTACGACCGGCGAGGACAGGAAGGAGGTGCGGTCGAGATGGCCGAAGGACAGGATCGAGCCGACCTGGACGCCGATCACGAAGGCTGCCCCGGTCACGGCGGCAAGCACCTGCGCGGCGAAGCGGGTCCGGCGCGGGCCGATCAGCCGGATCAGGCCGACCGTCAACGTCACGGCGAGACCGGTGGCGACCGCGCCGCCGGCGGCCATTACCGGATAGGCGGCGAGCCAACCCGGACGGTCGAAGACGGCCAGCACATTGACGAAAGGCCCGGCCAGCAGGGCCGTCATGGCGCCGGTCGCCAGGGCCACGGAGCCGATGCGGACGGCGAACAGGCGTCCTGCGGCGGTGGGCGACGACAGGATCAGGTCGAGATCGCCGCGCGCATAAAAGGCACGGGTGACCGATTCCAGGGCCTGCGACAGCATCAGCGCGAAGGCGGCGGCACCGAGGCCGGTGGCGACGACCAGCGTGGTCCGGTCGAGGATCAGCGGAAGGCGCCCGCCGGCAACCAGGATCGCGTAGGCGATCAGGTGCAGGAAGGCGGCGAAGCCGGCCAGCGCCGCATAGACCAGACGGCGGCGCGTCGGCCGGCCGGCGGTCATCATGCCGACGAAATCGCGCCAGGCGAGGCGCATCTCGTGATGCGCGAACCAGGTCAGGTTGCCGGGGCGCGTCACGCGGCCAGATCCTGGCCGGCGACCAGATCGAGGAAGATCTCCTCCAGAGTGCCGTGGCGGGCGCCCGAGGCGGCGTGCAACTCGGCGAGCGTGCCTTCAGCGATCAGCCGGCCGGCAGCGATGACGCCGATACGCTCGGCCATGCGCTCGGCCACTTCGAGGATATGGGTGGTCATGATGATGGTCGCGCCCGCGCCGACCCGCTCCAGCAAGACGGACTTGACCTGTCGGGCCGAGCCGGCGTCGAGCCCGGTCAGCGGCTCGTCGAGGATGATCAGGCGCGGCTCGTGAATCAATGCCCCGGCCAGCGCCACCTTCTGGCGCATGCCCTTGGAGAAGCCCTCGCAGCGCTGATGGGCCTGGGCGGCAAGGCCGAGCCAGTCGATCAGGTCGGCCGCGCGCGCGGCGGCAACCGGGCCGGGCAAGCTCCAAAGCCCGGCGACGAATTCGAGATACTCGACCGGGGTCAGCTTGTCGTAGACCAGCGGTTCGTCCGAAACCCAGGCGGTGATGCGCTTGGCGCCGATCGGATCGCGGCGGGCGTCGATGCCGAAGATCTCGATCGAGCCGGCATCCGGCGGCAGCAGGCCCGCCACCATGCGCAGCGAGGTGGTCTTGCCGGCACCGTTGGGGCCGAGCAGGGCGTAGAACTCGCCGGCCCGCACCTCCAGGTCCAGTCCGGCCACGGCCGGGCGGCCGAAGCTCTTGGCGAGGCCGCGGACGCGGAGGGCAGGCGGGTCGGTCGGCATGGCGTCGCGCTCCGGCGGCCGGGCCGGATCGGCTCGGGTCGGGCGCGACGCTAGGCCGTTCCGGTTAGGGCGGGGTTACCCGGTAGGGTTGACGAAGCCTTGGCGCCGACGTCGAAACCCGGGGTGACTTGCCGCCCGGCCGCGGCCGGCGCCGGCCTGCCCGCGCGGGCCGGAGGTCGCCGGTCCGCTGCCGGCGGCTCGACCCCGCCTCTCTTTCAGATCCCGGACAGGCGCTCGCGATAGATCGGCTCCAGCGTGGCGAAGCGGCGCCAGAAGCCGTCCGGCTCGCGGTCGTCGATGCGCGCGACCAAAAGGTCGAGATGGCTGTGCCAGCCGGCCGAGACGTTGATCATGGCGCCCGGATCGGCGAGGCGGCTATGCGTCACGGTCAGGCGCACGTTCCCGCCCGTCTCGACCAGATCGAAGCGGACATGGGATGCGGTCTCGCTGCGGCCCCAGCTATAGGCGAGGCAATGCGGCGGATCGCATTCGGTGACGATGCCTTCGAGCCGCGACTCCTCGCCGAAGCGCTCGAAGCCGGCCGGCGGCGGCGCGTCGCCGGGCGTCAGGCCGTTGTTGCGGAAGACCAGTTCGATCGCGCCACCCGGCACCAGGTCGAAGGCGCCGGCGGCCAGCCATTGGCGGCGCAGGTCCGGTTCGGTCAGGTAGCGCCAGAGGCGCGCGGCCGTTCCCGGCAGGAGGCGTTCGATCACCACCGTGTCGGCCGTCACCCGGCGCCCGAAGCCGCCGATTTCAGTTTCCATCTTGCCCATCGGTCTCTCCCTTGGCCGCATCCTCGGCCCGCAGCAGCGCCTCGAGGACATCGAGCCGCTCGGTCCAGAACTTTTCGAAATGCCGGATCCATTCCTGGCCGGCATGCATCGGGGTCGCATCGAGCCGGCAGACATGCTGCCGGCCGCGGATCTCGCGCCGGATCAACCCGGCATCCTCCAGCACGCGGATATGCTTGGAGGCGGCGGCGAGCGACATCGGGTGCGGCGCCGCCAGGTCGCCGACCGACCGCGCGCCGCCGGCCAATTGCCGCAACATCGCCCGACGGGTCGGATCGGCGAGGGCGTGGAAGACGGCGTCGAGCGGGGCGGAATGATCATCAACCATGTGGTTGAATATGTCGGATCGCCGACGGACTGTCAACCGAATGGTTTCATATTGGGCGAGGAATGCGCGGCGCCCATGCGAAGGGCGGTCTGGCGATCCCGGGCGTCTCCTGTCAGGGTGCCGCGCCGCAACATGGCTGGTCGGATGGAGGCGGGTGCGGGTGACGGAACGGGTCGAAAACGGTGCGGGATGGGCGCTGGCCGGGCCGGCGGCCTGCTTCGGCGCGCTCCTGGTGGTGATCGGTTTCGCCCGCTTCGGCTATACCGCCCTGGTCCCGGCGCTGGTCCATGAGGGCTGGACCACGCCGACCGGCGCCGGCTACCTCGCCTCGGCCAATTTCTCAGGCTATCTGCTCGGCGCGCTGACGGCGGTGCCGATCGCCCGCTGGGTGCCGGTCGCCGCCATGGTCCGGCTCGCGCTGGTCGTCACGGCGGCCTCCTTTGCGGCCTCGGCCTTCGATTTCGGCCTGATCTGGCTTGCCGTCTGGCGCTTCCTGCCCGGCTTCACGGGATCGGTCGTGATGGTGCTGGCGCCGATGACCATTCTGGCCGCGGTGCCGCCGGCCCGGCGGGCCGGCATGGTCGGGTTGATGTTCACCGGCATCGGGCTCGGCATCGCGCTTTCGGGCACGCTGGTGCCGATGCTGGCCGGGCTCGGCGTCGCCGCCGCCTGGATGATCCTGGCCGCCGCCTCCGCGGCGGTCGCGGTTGCGACCTGGCGCATCTGGGGGCAGGTCGCCGGCGCGGTTCCGGTCGCGGCCGCGGCGGCGCCGGCCGAACCGATGCGCCGGCCGGTGGCGGTCGCGCTGCTGTTCGTCGCCTATGCGCTCGATGCGGCCGGTTTCGTGCCGCACACCGTCTACTGGGTCGACTACGTCGCGCGCGAACTCGGTCTCGGCTACGGCGTCGGCGGCACGCAGTGGATCCTGTTCGGGATCGGCGCGGCGGTCGGCCCCCTGGCGGTGGCGCGCGTGGCGGGGTGGATCGGCTTCGGTCCGGCCGTGGTCCTGTTCTTCCTCCTCAAGGCGGCGGCCGTGCTGCTGCCGGTCTTCATGACCGGCCTGCCGGCGCTCGCGGTCTCCTCCATCCTGGTCGGCGCCCTGACCCCCGGCATCGCCTCGCTGACCGCCGGCTATTCGGCCGAACTGGCCGGCCCGGGCCGCCAGCGCGCGGCCTGGGGGCTGATGACCTCGGGCTTCGCCGGCACCCAGACCGCCGCCGCCTCGCTGTTCGCAACGCTCCTCGGCCGCACCGGCGACTATCCGCTGATGTACGAGATCGGCGCCGGCCTGCTTTTCGCCGGCGCCGCCCTGGCACTCGCCACCCTGTTCGGGCGCCGGCCGGCTTGACCGGCCCAGAGAGAGGTCTTCTCGGCCTGAACGGCCTCTGGACAACACCGCGCCGGCCCGTCACTCCTGCCCGTCGGCGCCTGTCCGGATCCGGGGGCGCGGAGGACGATGGCGGATGCCGGCGCGCGCATTGATGATCCAAGGCACCGGCTCGGATGTCGGCAAGTCGGTCCTGGTCGCGGGCCTTGCGCGCGCCTTCACGCTGCGCGGGCTCGCGGTGCTGCCGTTCAAGCCGCAGAACATGTCCAACAATGCCGCCGTCACGGCGGATGGCGGGGAGATCGGGCGTGCCCAGGCGCTGCAGGCGCGCGCCGCCCGGGTCGCGCCCGCGGTCGACATGAATCCCGTGCTCCTGAAGCCGCAGAGCGAGGTCGGCGCGCAGGTGGTGGTGCAGGGGCGGGTGATCGGCAACGCCAAGGCGCGCGAGTTCCAGGCCTGGAAGCCGCGCCTGAAGGCGGCCGTCATGGAGAGTTTCGAGCGCCTGAGGGCCCGCGCCGATCTCGTGCTGGTCGAGGGCGCCGGCAGCGCCGCGGAGGTCAATTTGCGCGCCGGCGACATCGCCAATATGGGCTTCGCACGCGCCGCCGACGTCCCGGTCGTGCTGGTCGGCGACATCGACCGCGGCGGCGTCATCGCCCAGATCGTCGGCACGCGCGCGGTCATCGATGCCGAGGATGCCGCCATGGTGGCCGGCTTCGTGGTCAACAAGTTCCGCGGCGATCCGAGCCTGTTCGAGGCCGGCATGAGCCTGATCGCCGAACGCAGCGGATGGCGCAGCTTCGGGCTGGTGCCCTGGTTCGCCGAGGCCGGCCGCCTGCCGGCCGAGGACGCCATGGCGCTGGCCGGGGCGGATCGCGGTGGGGCGGGCGGCGGAGCGGCCGCAGCCGGCACGGTGACCATCGCGGTGCCGCTGCTGCCGCATATCGCCAATTTCGACGATCTCGATCCGTTGCGCGGCGAACCCTCGGTCCGGCTGCGCATGATCCGCGCCGGCGAGGCCCTGCCGGGCGATGCCGATCTCGTTCTGCTGCCCGGCTCCAAGGCGACTATCGCCGATCTGGCCGCCCTGCGCGCCGCCGGCTGGGATATCGACATCCTGGCCCATGTCCGGCGCGGCGGCCGCGTCCTCGGCATCTGCGGCGGCTACCAGATGCTCGGCCGGTCGATCGCCGATCCGGACGGGGTCGAGGGGCCGCCGGCCGCCGTCGCCGGCCTCGGCCTGCTCGATGTCGAGACCGTGTTGGGCGGCGCCAAGACGCTGACGGCGGTGACCGGCCGGTTGGCGGCGGGCGGCGCGCCTTTCGCCGGCTACGAGATGCATGTCGGCGTCACCGACGGCCCCGGGCGGGCGCGGCCGCTCGTCGCCTTTGCGGACGGCCGCGTCGATGGGGCGGTCTCGCCGTCCGGCCTGGTCGCCGGCTGCTACGTGCACGGCCTCTTCGCCGACGACCAGGCCCGGGCCGGCTTCCTGGCCGGCCTCGGCGCGGCCGCGTCGGGCTATGCCTACGAGCAGGAGGTCGAGGCGGTGCTCGATCGCCTTGCCGGCCATCTGGAGACCCATATGGATCTGGACGGCCTCCTCGCCCTGGCGCGATGATCGGGCCGCTTCACCCCTGCCGGAGCCAAGCCATGAACGACATGCGCCACGTCACGCCACCGACCGTCTCCCGCCGCACGCTGCTCGGCGGTCTCGGCGCCTCGCTTCTGGCCGGCCCGGCTCTCCTGGCCGGGCCGGCCGCAGCCGCCGGCGGCAGCTTCCGGGCCATCCGGGTCGATACCGGTCCGCTCGCCGCGCTCGGCGTCTCGCGCTATGCGGCGGTGGTGCGCACCGTGATGGAGCCGATCGCCGCCCGAGTCTTCGCCGGCCGGATCGTGCCCGGCGACCGGCGTCTGCCGACGCTGGTCCTGGTGGTTCAGGAAATCCAGATGGCCTCCTATGGCGGCGGCAGCGGCTTCGGCCGGGACGGCATGGATCGGCCGCTCGACTGGATCACCGGCGCCGGCCTGGTCGTCGACGGGGCCGGGCGGACGATCGAGCGCGTGCCGATCACCGCGCAGCGCGACGCCGCCGACGGCGGCCCGTGGTACCTGACCGAACAGAGCGAGCGCCGGCGGCTGGAGAACCTCTGCGAGTCGCTCGCCTCCTGGGTCGCGCGGGCGGTGTGACCGGCAGGATCGGGCGTGTCGGTTCCGCAACGGTGCTGCCCGCCGCCGGTGTCGTTCCCCAATCCAGGCACCGGTCGAATGCACACTTTCGTGACCATCAACGATGAGTTCGGTCAGGATTTGGTCATACCTGTGACGACATCTGCCCGCCTCTTTCGCAGGGAGCCGATTGTCTGCGCAAATGTTGAACGCGTGGCTTCTGGCCCATGGCCTCCGCCGCGGATTTCTGCTTATAGTCCCGCGACATCGGAAAAGACGGCGATTGGACGGGCCGGATCACGGCCGTGTTACTTCGCGTGATCGGTCTGCTCGCCAGGAGCAAGGTATGGTGAAAGTATTCAATTGGCTTCTGGCGCTGGCTTGCGGCGTGGCCGTGGTGATCGGCATCGGCTTCTATCGTCCGGAGTGGCTGCCGAAGCCGGTCCATGCCGAACTTCTGAAGCATAAGCTCGCGGCGCCGCTGCCCGAGATCGCCGCGACGGCCGGGACCGCATCGCGGCCGGGCGCGCCTGCGCCGGCCGGCGGTGGCGGCGCACAGCGTCCGGTCGCCGTCGAAGCCGCCAAGGTGCGGGTCGGTCCGGTCACGGCCAGTCTGACGGCGATCGGCTCGCTGCGTGCCGACGAGAGCGTGACGGTCGCCACCGAGATCGACGGGCGCATCTCCGAAGTGGTGGTCCGCGAAGGCATCAAGGTCGAAGCCGGCGACGTGCTGTTCCGGCTGGACGATCAGATGGCCAAGGCGGAGCTGGCCCAGGCCAAGGCCGAATTCGCCCTGGCGGAGGCGAATTACGACCGCGCCGACACGCTGTTCAAGCAGAAATCCGGCACCGAGCGGACGCGCGACGAGACGCGCTATGCGCTCGACCGCACCCGCGCCAATGTCGAACTGGCCGCCTCGCGGCTCGACAAGACCACCATCCGGGCCGCCTTCGGCGGCGTGGTCGGGCTTTCCGCCATCGGCGTCGGCGAATATGTGACCAAGGGCCGCGCGCTGATCGTCCTGTCGCGCGTCGACCCGATCAAGGTCGATTTCCGCCTGCCCGAGGTCGAACTCGGCAACGTCAAGGTCGGCTCGCGCATCCGTGTCGAGGTCGATGCGCTGCCGGGCCGCAAGTTTGACGGCGAGGTCTACGCGATCGATCCGCAGGTCGACGTGAACGGCCGCGCCCTGCAGCTGCGCGCCCGGATCGCCAATGCCGGCGGTGAGCTGAAGTCGGGCCTGTTCGCGCGCGTCGAGCTGATCACCGCCTCGCATCCCGAAGCGATCACCATCCCCGAGACGGCCCTGGTCAGCCAGGGCCGCGAGCGCTTCGTCTATATCGTTCGCGACGGCAAGGCGGTTCGCTCGAAAGTCGTCACCGGATTGCGGCTGACCGGCCGGGTCGAGGTGCTGGAGGGCGTCGGCCCGCAGGATGTCGTCGTGGTCTCCGGCCAGCAGCGCCTGCGCGACGGCGTCCCGATCGAGATCGTCGGAACCGGCCCGACCTCCTGACGGCCGGGTTCGGCACCGACCCATCCGCCTGTCCGGACCCGCACCGTCGGGTCCGATGAAGCATCGAACGCCCCGTACCGAGACCCGAGCGAGCGTCGCCCATGTCCCTTTCCGAACTCTGCGTCCGGCGTCCGGTCTTCACCACGGTCATGACCGTGATGATGGTGCTGATCGGGGCGGTCTCCTACCAGCGCCTCAGCGTTCGCGAATATCCGAACATCGACGAGCCGGTCGTCTCGATCGTGACGCGCTATGCGGGCGCCTCGCCGGAGATCATCGAAAGCCAGGTGACGCAGGTCATCGAAGGCTCGGTCGCCGGCATCGAAGGCATCGACGTGCTGACCTCGTCGAGCCGGTCGGAATCGAGCCGCATCACCGCCCGCTTCCGCGCCACCGTCAATCCGAGCGAGGCGGCCTCCGACGTGCGCGACCGCGTCGGCCGTGTCCGCGGCAAGCTGCCCGACACGATCGACGAGCCGATCATCACCAAGGTCGAAGCCGACGCGCAGCCGATCATCTACATCTCGTTCGCCTCCAAGCGACACAGCTCGCTGCAGATCACCGACTATCTCGACCGCTACATCGTCGACCGGCTGAAGAATGTCGACGGCGTCGCCGACGTGACCATCTTCGGCGAGCGCCGCTATGCCATGCGGGTCTGGCTCGACGACCAGCGCCTTGCCGCCTATCAGCTGACGACGACCGATGTCGAGAATGCGCTGAAGGGCCAGAACCTGGAACTGCCCTCCGGCCGCATCGAGAGCAACGACCGCGAATTCAACGTCCTTTCGCGAACCGGCCTGAACACGCCCGAGCAGTTCCGCCAGATCGTGGTCAAGCGTGCGGACGGCATGCTGGTCCGGGTCGGCGACGTCGCCCGCGTCGATCTCGGCGCCGCCGACGAGCGCCGCCAGGCGCTCTACAACGGCGACGAGGCGGTCACGCTCGGCATCGTCAAGCAGGCGGTCGCCAATCCGCTCGACGTCTCGAAGGGTGTGCGTTCCCGCATCGACGAGATGCTGACGGAGCTGCCCGACGGCATGACCGGCGAGGTCGCCTACGACACCTCCGTGTTCATCGACCGGTCGATCAAGGCGGTCTACCACACCATCCTGGAAGCCGTGATCTTCGTCGTCCTGGTGATCTTCCTGTTCCTGCGCTCGGTCCGGGCGACGCTGATCCCGATCATTACCATTCCGGTGTCGCTGATCACCATCTTCGCGATGATGTTCGCGCTCGGATTCACGGTCAACACATTGACGCTGCTGGCCATGGTGCTGGCCATCGGCCTGGTCGTCGACGACGCCATCGTGGTTCTCGAAAACGTCCACCGGCGCATCGAACTGGGTGAGAAGCCGTTCCGGGCGGCCATCGAGGGTACCAAGGAGATCGCCTTCGCGGTCATCGCCATGACGGTGACGCTCGCGGCCGTCTACGCGCCGCTGGCCTTCTCGACCGGCCGCACCGGCCGGCTGTTCATCGAATTCGCGCTCACGCTGGCCGGCTCGGTCATCGTGTCGGGCTTCGTCGCCCTGACGCTGTCGCCGATGATGTGCTCCAAGATCCTGAAGGAGCACGAGACCCACAATTTCCTCTACCGCGCGCTGGAATGGGTGTTCGAGACCATCACCGCCACCTACCGCGCGCTGCTCAAGGGGGCGCTGGTGATCCGGCCCTTCGTCGTGGTGGCGACGGTGCTGGTGGCCGGTGCGGCCGTGGTCCTGTGGTCGAACCTCAAGCAGGAGCTGTCGCCGATCGAAGACCGCGGCGTCATCCAGGGCTTCGGCGTCGCGCCGGAAGGCTCGACGCTCGATTTCGTGCTGCGCTATGCGCAGAAGACCCAGGAGGTCTATGCCAAGATTCCGGAGGTCAAGTCGACCTTCGTGATCGCCGGCTTCCCGCAGATCACCAACGCCACGGCGGTGGCGCGGCTGGTCGACTGGGACGAGCGCAAGCGCACCCAGCAGCAGATCGTGCCGACGCTGTTCAGCGAGTTCGCCCGCATTCCCGGCGTCACCTTCTTTGCCAACAACCCGCCGTCGCTCGGCCAGGGCTTCTCGTCGCGGCCGATCGAATATGTCATCCAGACCTCGGGCACCTACGAGGACCTGCGCGTCCTGCAGGAGAAGATGCTGGAGAAGGTACGGGCCAATCCGGGCCTGGTCAGCGTCGACACCGACCTGAAGCTGAACCAGCCGCAGGTCGAGGTGAAGATCAACCGCGACAAGATCCTCGAATCCGGCCTGCAGGTCGAGACGGTCGGGCGGACGCTGGAGACCATGCTGGGCGGGCGCACGGTCAACCGGTTCGAGATGGAGGGCGAGCAGTATGACGTGATCGTCCAGCTCGCCGCCGCCAACCGGACCACCCCGCAGGCGCTGTCCTCGCTTTATGTCCGCAGCCCCGACGGCGCGATGATCCAGCTGTCGAACCTGGTCGACATCAAGGAGGTCACGGCCGCGCGCGAGTTGAACCGCTTCAACCAGATGCGCTCCGTCACCCTGACGGCGTCGCTGGCGCCCGGATACGCCCAGGGCGAGGCGCTCGCCTTCCTGGACCGGGTCGCCGACGAGGTGCTGCCGAAGACCGCGCGCACCGACGTGGGCGGGCAGAGCCGCGAATTCCGCAATGCCGGCACCAGCTTCCTGCTGATCCTGGCCCTTGCCGCCATGTTCATCTACCTGGTGCTCGCCGCCCAGTTCGAGAGCTTCGTCGACCCCTTCATCATCATGCTGACGGTGCCGGTCGCGGCGGCCGGCGCGCTCTATGCGCTTCTGGCCACCGGCGGCACCTGGAACGTCTACAGCCAGATCGGCATCGTCACGCTGATCGGCCTGATCACCAAGCACGGCATCCTGATCGTCGAATTCGCCAATCAGCTGCAGGAGAAGGGGCATTCCAAGCGGGAGGCGATCATCGAGGCGGCGACCTTGCGCCTGCGCCCGATCCTGATGACCACCGGCGCCATGGTGCTCGGTGCCTATCCGCTCGCCCATGCCACCGGCGCCGGCGCGGAAAGCCGCCAGCAGATCGGCTGGGTCATCGTCGGCGGCATGAGCTTCGGCACGCTGCTGACGCTGTTCGTGGTGCCGGTCGTCTACTACATGATCGCGCGCGAGCATAAGCGCGACCACCACGAGGATCTGGCCCCTTCGCATGGGCATGGCCAGGGCACCGGCGGCGCGCCGGCACCGCAGCTGCACGCGGCGGAGTGACGGTCGATCGACCGGTGCGCCGGCGCTGCCGCGGCGGGCATGCGCCGGCACGTGCGTTCCCCGCCGGATTGGGCTAAAGCACCGCACGGTCCTTGTCTTCCGGAGTCGTCATGCCGCCCCGCATCACGCCGCTCGTCGCCGGCCTGCCGGCGACCGTTCCCTTCGTCGGTCCGGAAACCCAGGAGCGCCAGCGCGGCACCCGGTTCCGGGCCCGGATCGGCGCCAACGAAAACGGCTTCGGCCCCTCGCCGAAGGCCGTCGCCGCGATGGCCGAGGCGGCCGGCGAGGTCTGGAAATACTGCGATCCGGAGAACTGGGACCTGAAGCAGGCGCTGGCGCGTCATCTCGGCGTCGGTCCGGACAATGTCGTGGTCGGGGAGGGCATCGACGGCCTGCTCGGCCTGACGGTCCGGCTGGTGGTCGAGCCGGACCTGCCGGTGGTGACGTCGCTCGGCGCCTATCCGACCTTCAATTTCCACGTCGCCGGGTTCGGCGGCCGTCTGGTCACGGTGCCGTTCACGGGCGACCGCGAGGACCCGCAGGCGCTGGCGGCGACGGCCCGAGCCGAAGATGCGCGGCTCGTCTATTTCTCCAACCCAAACAATCCGATGGCCTCCTGGTGGCCGGCCGGGACCGTGGTCGGGCTGATGGATGCGGTGCCGGACGACACGATCCTGTGCATCGACGAGGCCTATGGCGAATTCGCCCCCGACGGCACCCTGCCGCCGATCGATGTGAGCCGGCCGAACGTGCTGCGCTTCCGCACCTTCTCCAAGGCCTACGGCATGGCCGGCGCGCGCATCGCCTATGCGGTCGGTGCGGCCTCGCTGATCCGGGAATTCGACAAGATCCGCAACCATTTCGGCGTCAACCGGATCGCCCAGGCGGGCGCGCTCGCGGCGCTCGGCGATCCCGCGCATCTCGCCTGGATCCGCGAGCGGATCGTCGAGGCGCGCGCCCGGATCGGCCGGATCGCCGAGGCCAACGGCTTGAAGCCGCTGCCGTCCGCCACCAATTTCGTGACCGTGGATTGCGGCCATGACGGCGCCTTCGCCCGGCGTCTGCTGGTCGCGCTCGCCCAGCGCGGCGTGTTCGTGCGCATGCCCGGTGTGGCGCCGCAGGATCGCTGCATCCGGATCGGCTGCGGCCCGGCCGCCGATCTCGACGTGCTGGAGGCCGAACTGCCGGCCGCCCTGGCGGTCGCGCGCCGCGAGGCCTGACCGGGGTCGCGCCGGTCCGATGCCGCCGACGCGGGCCGGGTCCGCGCCGCGCCCGATTGCGGGGTTCAGACCCCGATGCTACCACATTGCAATTGTCTGATGAATGTGCCGGCATGAAACCGGCCGCCAACGAGGAACGCCCATGTCGCGCGCGCTTTCGCCCCGCACCGTCCGCCTTCATGCCGAGGACAATGTCGTCGTCGCCGTCGACACGGTCGATGTCGGCGCGTCCGCCGGCGGGGTCGTGGCCCGCCAGCGGGTGCCGCGCGGCCACAAGCTGGCCACCGTCGCCATCCCGGCCGGCGCGCCGGTCGTCAAGTTCGGCCAGATCATCGGCTTCGCGACCGTTGACATCGCGCCGGGCGATCACATCCACAGCCACAATTGCGCCTTCCAGACCTTCGACCGCGACTATGCCTATGGGGCGGACGCCCGCAATGATATGGTACTGCCGCCGGAGCTGCAGGCGACCTTCGAGGGCTATCGTCGGCCGGACGGCAAGGTCGGCACGCGCAACTACGTCGCCATCCTGTCGAGCGTGAACTGCTCGGCCTCCGTCGCGCGTTTCATGGCCGAGGCGATCAACCGCTCCGGCGTCCTCGCCGACTATCCGACCATCGACGGCGTCGTGCCCTTCGTGCACGGCACGGGCTGCGGCATGGCCGCATCGGGCGAGGGCTTCGAGGTCCTGAAGCGGACCCAGTGGGGTTATGCGACCAACCCGAACGTCGCCGCCGTGCTGCTGGTCGGCCTCGGCTGCGAGGTGTTCCAGATCGCCCGCATGAAGGACGAGTACGGCATCGTCGAGGGCGACCATTTCCAGACCATGACCATCCAGGAGACCGGCGGCACGAAGAAGACGATCGAGCAGGGCATGGAGCGCATCCGCGCCATGCTGCCGATCGCCGCCCGCGCCCGGCGCGAGACGGTGCCGGCCTCCGAACTGATGCTGGCGCTGCAATGCGGCGGCTCGGACGGCTATTCGGGCATCACGGCCAATCCGGCGCTCGGCGCGGCCGCCGACATTCTGGTCGAGCATGGCGGCACCGCGATCCTGTCGGAGACGCCGGAAATCTACGGTGCCGAGCATCTGCTGACCCGGCGTGCGGAGAGCCGCGCGGTCGGCGAGAAGCTGGTCGAGCGCATCCGCTGGTGGGAGGACTACACCGCAAAGGCTGGCGGTTCGATGGACAACAATCCGTCGCCCGGTAACAAGGCCGGCGGCCTGACCACGATCCTGGAGAAGTCGCTCGGGGCGGCGGCCAAGGGCGGCACCACGACGCTGCGTGGCGTCTACGAATATGCCGAGCGGGTCGACCGCAAGGGCTTCGTGTTCATGGACACCCCCGGCTACGATCCGGTCGCCGCCACCGGCCAGGTCGCCGGCGGCGCCAACGTTCTGTGCTTTACGACCGGGCGGGGCTCGGCCTATGGTTGCAAGCCGACGCCGTCGATCAAGCTTGCGACGAATTCCGATATATTTAATCGAATGATCGACGATATGGATATCAATTGCGGTGATATCCTCGAAGGTGTCAGCATTGCTGATAAGGGACGCGAGATCTTCAATAAGATCTTGCAGGTTTCTTCGGGTGAGAAGTCGAAATCCGAGGAACTGGGCTATGGCGACAACGAGTTTGTCCCGTGGCAGATCGGTGCGACCATGTGAAGCGCAGCGTGCGCCGGATGCATTGTACCTAACCCTATGGCACCGATCGCGGATTCTTCATCGAACTCTCGGAATCCGGTGATCGGGCCAAGGTCTTTTCAGGCATTCTACCAGCCGCAATCATAGCATTAACGCATCCTTAGGCGCGTGGCTTCACGATCGTCCATATATGCATGGGTACTGGGAGACCCAAGGATGTTCGGACGCAAAATGAAGGCCCGTCAAACGGGTGCCGAAGAGATGCGCGCGGAGGCTGCATTGATGCGGCTGGCCCAGTTGGAGGGCGAGCTGGGGCAGTCGCGGGCCGCTGCGGAAGAGCGCGACGGCCTGAAGGCGCGCCTCGTCGAATGGTTCGGCAATGCGGTCGAGCAATCCGCGAGCCTCAGCGAACTGCTGTGCCTGATGGCCTGGTCCAACGGCAACGTGCGCAAGCTGTCCGGCGAGACGGTGGCGATTTCCGGGGCCGTCGAGGAGATGGCCCGAACCATTCAGAATATCGCGGAACTGAGCGGCAGTGCGCATGGCCGCGCCAGCGACGCGCGCGGCATCGTCAACGGCGGCGTCGAGCAGGCCCGATCCGCGGGGCGCGCCATGGCCGACATCGCCGACGCCTTTTCGGGCCTCGACCGGCGCATGGGCCAACTCGGCAATGCGATCGAGACGATCGGCGGCTTCGCCAAGGAGATCGAGACCATTTCCGGCCAGACCAAGCTTCTGGCCCTGAATGCCACCATCGAGGCGGCGCGGGCGGGCGAGGCGGGGCGCGGCTTCGCGGTCGTCGCCGCCGAGGTCAAGCAGCTGTCGGAAGCCACCAGCCGCACCACGGACCTGATCCGCGGCCAACTGGCCGGCTTGACGGGCGTGATGCACGATATGCTCGACGCCATGGTGGTCGGCGGGGCCAAGGTGCGCGACGGCAATCAGACCTTCGAGCGCGTCGTCGGCGGCATGGAGCAGATCCGCGACTGCGTCGACCGCGTCACCACCGACGTTTCGTCGATCACCCATATGCTGTCCGATCAGCAGATGGCGACCGACTCGATCGCCAAGAACCTGACCGAGATCGCCCGGCTGGCGGCCCAGAACGAGACCGATTCGACCGCTGCGGCCGATGCCATCAAGAAGGCCGAGATCGCCGTCTCGGGCATGCTCGACCAGGGCCGTGCGGCGGCCGTCGAGCACTACGAGGTCCGCCGCCTCAGGGCCGACCACCTGCTGTGGAAGCAGCATCTGGCCGAGTGCCTGGTCGGCATCCTGAAGCTCGATCCGACCCGCTTCGCCGCCGATGTCGCCCCGCTCGGCCCGCATTTCCGGTCCGTGGTCGATCCGGTCGTGACTGGCACACCGGCGTGGAATGCCCTGTCGGGCATGGCGCAGTCGATGGGACGCGACGCCGTCGCCATGGTGCGTGCGGTCGCCGGGGGCGACATGGGCAAGGCGATCGAGGCCTACATGGCCATGGACAAGGTGTCCGGCGAGGCCCAGGTCGAACTCGGTCGTCTGGTCGCCGGCCTGCGTCCTGTCCGTTAGCGGCGGCGGCCGGGCCGACCTTCGCGTGCGCCCGGTGGCGAAACCGGGCGACGCGACGGTGGCGCCGGCGCGCGCGAGACTGTATCGGTGACCCACCGCATCGTCCGGGGGGCCCGATGATCTCGATCCGAATCCGAATGATTCTCTCCGTCCTGACCGCGGCCGGCTTGACCGTGGCCGCGGCCGGCCCGGCGCTCGCGGCCGAAGAGGCGATCAGGGGCGCCGATCTGTCCGTGCTCTGGGCTTTGCCCTTCGCCGGTGTCCTTCTGTCGATCGCGATCCTGCCGCTCGCCCTGCCGCAGGTCTGGCATCACCACTACGGCAAGATCGCGCTCGGCTGGGCGCTGGCCTTCGTGCTGCCCTATGCGGCGCTGGCGGGTCCTTCGGCCTCGACCCATCTCGTCGTCCATGCGGCGCTGGCGGAATATATTCCCTTCGTGATCCTGATCGGGACGCTGTTCACCGTCGCCGGCGGCATCCTGGTCACCGGCAACCTGCATGGCAGCCCCGGGACGAACACCGTTATCCTGACCATCGGGACCCTGCTGGCCAGCCTGATCGGCACCACCGGCGCCTCGATGGTGCTGATCCGGCCGCTGCTGCGCGCCAATGACGAGCGCCGCCACAACGCCCATGTGGTCGTGTTCTTCATCTTCCTGGTCTCGAATATCGGCGGCTCGCTGACCCCGCTCGGCGATCCGCCGCTGTTTCTCGGCTATCTGAAGGGCGTCGACTTCTTCTGGACGACCAGTCACCTGGCCCATGAGACCGTGTTCTGCGCGCTCATCCTGCTGGCGCTCTTCTATCTCTTGGATTCCTGGTTCTATCGCTACGATCACAAATTCCGCGCGCTCGCCGACCCGACGCCGGACACCAAGCGGCTCGGCATCGTCGGCGGGATCAATTTCGCGCTGCTCGCCGCCGTGGTCGGCGCGGTGCTGGTCTCGGGATCCTGGCGGCCGGGCATCGCCTTCACCGTCTACGGCACCGTGGTCGAGCTGCAGAACCTCGTCCGCGACGGGCTGCTGGTCGCGATCCTGATCCTCTCCATGTTGCTGACCCCGAAGGCGACGCGCGAGGCCAACGACTTCTCCTGGGGGCCGATCCTGGAGGTCGCCAAGCTCTTCGCCGGCATCTTCGCGACCATCATCCCGGTCATCGCCATGCTGAAGGCCGGCCGGGACGGGGCCTTCGCGCCGATCGTCGTCCTGGTCACGCGGCCGGACGGCGCGCCCGACAATGCCATGTACTTCTGGGCGAGCGGGATTCTGTCGTCGTTCCTCGACAACGCGCCGACCTATCTGGTCTTCTTCAACCTGGCCGGCGGCGATGCGCAGACCCTGATGGGCCCACTGGCCATGACGCTGACCGCCATGTCGTGCGGCGCGGTGTTCATGGGTGCCAACAGCTATATCGGCAATGCGCCGAACTTCATGGTCAAGGCGATCGCCGAGGAGCGCGGCGTGAAGATGCCGAGCTTCTTCGGCTACATGGCCTGGTCCTGCGGCATTCTGGTGCCGCTGTTTGCGCTCGCCACCTGGGTGTTCTTCCGGGTCTGACCGCGCCCGGCGCCGGGGGGCGCCCGGCGCGTGCGGTCGAAACACAAACGGCGGCCCGCGGCCGCCGTTTCTTCCCGGGAAATCCGTCTTGGTCCGGCCTCAGCGCGGAGCGCGCTTGGCCAGAATGCGCTGCAGGGTGCGCCGGTGCATGTTCAGCCGGCGCGCCGTCTCCGAGACGTTGCGCTCGCACAGCTCGTAGACCCGCTGGATGTGCTCCCAGCGGACCCGGTCGGCCGACATGGGATTGTCGGGCGGCGGCGCCTTGTCGGCCGGCCCCTGGGTCAGGGCGCGCAGGATGTCGTCGGCATCCGACGGCTTCGACAGGTAGTCGATCGCGCCGAGCTTCACCGCCGTCACCGCGGTCGCGATATTGCCGTAGCCGGTCAGCACCACGGCGCGGCTGTCGGGACGGCGGGTGCGCAGCAGTTCGATCACGTCGAGGCCGTTGCCGTCGCCGAGGCGCATGTCGACCACCGCATATTGCGGCGGGTTGGCATCGACCTTGGCCATGCCGTCGGCGATCGAGTCCGCCGTTTCGACCAGAAAGCCGCGCGATTCCATCGCCCGCGCGATGCGCTGGAGGAACGGCTTGTCGTCATCGACAATGAGCAGCGTCTTCGGGTCGGCGCCTGTCCCGACCGGCGCGTCGATCATCATTTTGTTGTCCTTTTCCTTGGGTGGCCCGTGACGGGTCTTGGAGGCGAACCATAGCCCCTTCCGATGATCGCGAACAGCGGCATGCCGATCATGGCCGCCCAAGCTGCGGTTATGGCTGAGGCGCCGGCCGGCGAGCGCGCACGGATGCGGCGCCGGAGCGCGGCGGCCGGGACGGCTCGGGCGGCTCCCGATGCCTCCCGACGGCGTCATGCGAGAAGCGCATCGTCCTCGCCGTCCTCGTCGTCGTCGCCGGGCTTGGCCTCGAGGCTCTCGCGCGGCCAGACGATGCGGATGACGGCGCCGGTCTCCGGGCCTTTGCGATTGCTGCAGGCGACGCGGGCACCGGACCGCTTGAGCAGCGTCTTGGCGATGAAGAAGCCGAGCCCGAGCCCGCCGCCGACCTCGTCGCTGTCCCGATCGGCGGCGGACTTCTCGCGCGTCGTGACATAGGGCTCGCCGATCCGGTCGATGATTTCCGGCGCGAAGCCCGGTCCGTCGTCGGCGATCGTCAGGATGACCTGACGCTGGTCCCATTCGGCCGTGATCTCGACGCGCGCCTTGGCGAAGTCGACGGCGTTCTCGACGATGTTGCCGAGCCCGTAGAGGATCGCCGGGTCGCGCCGGCCGACCGGCTCCGCGCCGGCCCGGGCGATCCGCGTCACCGCGATCTCGACTCCGAATTCACGCAGCGGCGAGACCACCTCCTCGATCAGGCTCGAAAGCGCCATGCGCTTGTAGTAGGCGTCCATCCCGGTCGCCAGCGTGCGCAATTTCTGCAGGATCTCCCGGCAGCGCTCCGACTGGCTCCGCAGGAGCGCGATGTCGTCGGCGATCGGCGAGCCTTGCGGGATCTCCCGCTCGAGTTCGCGCGTGACCACCGCGATGGTGCCGAGCGGGGTGCCGAGCTCATGGGCGGCGGCGGCGGCGAGGCCGTCGAGCGCGGTCAGATGCTTCTCCCGCTGCAGGACCAGTTCGGTCGCCGAAAGGGCTTCGGCGAGCTGGCGCGCCTCCTCGGCGACGCGGAACGCATAGGTGCCGGAGAAGACCACGGTCGAGACCAGCGCCATCCAGATGCCGGCGAGATAGAGCGGCGGCAGCACGGGCAGCTCGCTCGGTCCCCAGGGCAGCGGCCAGTGGAACACGCCGAGCAGGGTCGACATGCCGGCCACCATCGCCCCGAGCAGCATGGTGGAGCGCGGCGGCATGGTCGCGGCCGCGACCATCACCGGGGCGAGCAGCAGGAGGGCGAACGGATTGGCGAGGCCGCCGGTCAGGAACAGGAGCCCGGACAGCTGCAGCACGTCATAGGCGAGCAGCCCCGTCACATAGGGTCCGTCGAGCCGGTGGGTCGGATCGAAGCGGAAGCGCAGCAGGAGATTGAGCGCGGCCGAGATGCCGATCAGCGCGAAGCAGCCGGCGAGCGGCAGGTGGAACTCCAGCCCGTAGCGGACGATCAGGATCGCAGCCGCCTGGCCGGCCAGCGCCAGCCAGCGCAGAGTGACCAGCGTGGACAGCCGCAGGCTGCGGGAGACGGATTCGCGCAGTTCGGCCGTGGTCGGGAACATTCCGTTCAATCCCTGAAGCCCCGTCGACCGGGAACCTCGCGCCGGGGCGTCCCCTATATGCGCGCCGTCGCCGCGTCCTGCCAAGCCGGGGCGCCGCGGCGAAAGCGCCCGTCGGGTCCCCGCTGCGGCGGCCGTAGAGATGACAGTGACCTGACATGGTTGAGCGAAGCTTGCCGCAGGGCACAAAATCCTGCGGTCCGATCGCAGGTGCGAACGGAATCCTCTGGACAAGCCCTTTGCCGGCTGATCCCATATCCGTCCGCTGCGGCTGCTCCGGACGTGTCGGCGCCGGTTTGGAACCGCTGCCAGCGCGCTATGGCGGCCGGCAGAGGCCGGAAATGCGGTCCGGCAGCCGTTTTCCGTTGAATGCCGGCGCGATCGGCCGGATGGGACATCAGCCGTAGTACCTAAGGCTAGCTTGGTATTTGTCGGACAAACGGACTAGCATCCAGGATGCGCAAGGGCCGCGCGGCGGGGGCTCCGCCGCAATGCCCGCCAGGTCGGGGGAATCGACGTGTTCTATCAATTCTACGAGTTGAACCATGCCGCCCTCGGTCCGTTCCGGGCCGCCGCCGACGTGACCAAGCTCTATTTCCAGAACCCGCTCAATCCCTTCACCCACACACATCTGGGCCGCTCGATGGCGGCGGCCTGCGAGTTGTTCGAGCGCACCACCCGGCGCTACGGCAAGCCGGAATTCGGCATCAAGACGACGCTGGTCGGCGGCACGCGCGTGCCGGTGACCGAACGGGTGGTCTGGGAGCGGCCCTTCTGCCGCATGGTCCATTTCGAGCGCGGTCTCGAGGCCGGCCGCCGGCACGATCCGAAGGTGCTCCTGGTGGCGCCGATGTCGGGCCACTATGCGACGCTGCTGCGCGGCACCGTCGAGGCGCTGCTGCCGCGCCACGAGGTCTACATCACCGACTGGATCGACGCCCGCATGGTGCCGCTCGACCAGGGCCGGTTCGATCTCGACGACTATATCGACTACGTCATCTCGATGATGCACGCGCTGCACGGCGAGGCGCATCTGATCGCGGTCTGCCAGCCCTCCGTGCCGGTGCTGGCCGCCGTCTCGATCATGGAGCAGAACGACGATCCCTACGCCCCGCCCTCCATGGTGCTGATGGGCGGGCCGATCGACACCCGCATCTCGCCGACCGCGGTCAACAAGCTTGCCGCCGACAAGGGCATCGAGTGGTTCGAGCGCAATGTCATCATGCAGGTGCCGTTCCCGCATCCGGGCTTCATGCGCTCCGTCTATCCGGGCTTCCTGCAGCTCGGCGGCTTCATGTCGATGAATCTCGACCGCCACATGACCGCGCATCACGACTTCTACCGCCACCTGATCAAGGGCGACGGCGATTCGGCCGAGAAGCATCGCGACTTCTACGACGAATACTTGGCCGTGATGGACCTGACCTCGGAATTCTATCTGCAGACCGTCGAGACCGTGTTCATCGACCACGCCCTGCCGCGCGGCCAGATGATGCATCGCGACCGCCGCGTCGATCCGTCGGCGATCCGCCGCGTCGCGCTCTTGACCGTGGAAGGCGAACTCGACGACATCACCGGCATGGGGCAGACCCAGGCCGCGCATACGCTGTGCAGCAACATCCCGGCCGACAGCCGCGCCGACTATGTCCAGCAGGGCGTCGGCCATTACGGCGTCTTCAACGGCTCGCGCTTCCGCTCCGAGATCGCGCCGCGGATCACCGACTTCATTCTGACCCACGATCGCGGCCGCGCCCGCGGCATGGCCGCCAAGCCGTCGGCGACCGTGCCGGCCGCCGTGACCACGGCGGCCGAGAAGCCCGCCTCGTCGAAGCGCGGCAGCCGCCCGTCGATCTCGCTGGTCAAGTGAGCCGGCCGATCGGGGTAGGCTCGGATCTGTCCCTTGAGGCCGCCCACTGCGGGCGGCCTGCCGTCAGGAATATTTCAGCGTGATGCCGCCGTCGACGACCAGTTCGACGCCGGTCACGTATTTGGCCTCGTCGGAGACCAGATAGACGGCCGCATAGGCCACGTCCCAGGCGTCGCCCATGTGGCCCATCGGCACCTGGTCGTCGCGTTTCTTCCACATGGCTTCGATGTCGCCGCCGCCATAGGCCTTGGCGAGCCCCGCGGTGTGCTCGACCATCGGGGTCTTCATCAGACCGGGGGCGATCGCGTTGACCCGCACCTTGCGGGCCGCATATTCGGCCGCCGTGGTGCGGGTCAGGTGGCCGAGCGCCGCCTTGGTCGCCGAATAGGTGCAATAGGGCACGCCGGTATAGCGCAGGCCCGCGATCGAGGTGATGTTCACGATCGCCCCGCCGCCCTGCGCGACCATCAGCGGGATGACATGCTTCATCGCCAGATAGGCGCTCTTCAGGTTCACGTCGAAGACCCGGTCCCACTCCGCTTCCGCGACCTCGACCACGCCGCCGACCTCGGCGATGCCGATATTGTTGTCGAGGATGTCGATCCGGCCGAACCGGGCCTTGGCGGTCTCGATCGCCGCGACGATCTCCGCCTCCCGCGTCGCGTCACAGGCGACCGCGACGGCGTCACCGCCCTCCAGCCGGATGATCTCGGCCGTCTCCTCGGCGGCGGCGAGATTGCGGTCGACCGCCACCACCTTGGCGCCCTCGCGCGCGAACAGGACCGAGGTCGCCTTGCCGTTGCCCCAGCCGGGGCCGCTCGATCCGGCGCCCATGACGATCGCCACCTTGTGTCTCAGCCTGCCGGACATGCCTGATCCTCCGCGCCCGATGGGAATGCCGTCATTGCGCGCGATCATAAGCCGCCCGGGGCCGTTCCGTTCCGGCCGGCGACGCATGGCGGCCGAGCGATCCGTCCGTGGCGCAGGAGCCATGCCGTGTGCGCGGACCGCATCGGATGCACCCTGCGGCCGTCTTCGCGCCGGTCCGATCAGCGGGCCGGCCGGACCGGGGCGAGATGGCCGCGGTAGCGAACCAGCCGGCCGAGCCGGAGCGGCAGGCTCATCTCGACATCGAAGGTGAAGCGCCCGTCCTCGTCGACCGCCTCGACCGCATAGGCCTCCGGCCCGAGCAACGCCGGCAGCGGCAGCCGGCCGATCCGCCAGCCGGCCGAGCGGAACACCAGCCCGTACGGATTAGCCTCCAGGGCGAGCCGGAAACGGAACGGACCGAACCACTCCTCGATCACGCCGGCACCGGCATCGGCCGCCGAGAGATGGCTGGCGAAGCGCTGACCGGCGAAGTCCCGGGTCCAGACCTCATGGTCCGCGCCGGCGCCGGTCATGTCCTCGATCCTGACCGTCAGCGGCACCGCATGTCCTTCGCGCGGCAGGCCGATCAGGCGTGCGATCGCCCGGGCGAGCGGGTTCTTGGCGCCGTAGATGTCGGCCTCGCCGACATGGTCGGCGACGGCGCCCGGGCTGTGCAGGCCGCGCACCGGGGTCGGCAGGTTGTCGAAGGCCGCCGCCAGCGCGCGGCGGAACTGCGGCACCAGCACGTCGGTCCGCGTTGTGACGGTGATCGGCAGGCGCTCGATCTCGGCCTCGATCGCATCGAGTGGAATGCGGCCGGCAGCGATGTCGGCGCGCGGCAGGATCTTGCCGGCGGCGATCACCTTCAGGGCGGCGACGGCCGGAAGGGTCGGGATGGTCGGCCCGGAGCCGGCCTCGGCGACCAGTTGCCAGACGGCACGCACGCGCCGTCCGGCCGCTTCCGTGCCGACCGCCTCGACCAGCATGCCGCCGCGGTCGCTGCCGAGCCGGTCGAGCCACAGCGCCATGCGGCGCAACGGCTCGGCGAGCCCGGTCAGCGATCCGACGAAGGGCAGCCGTGCCCATTGCGCCAGCGCCCAGAGGCCGAAATGCAGCACCGGCAGTTCGAGCCCGGCCTTGAACACGGCGGCACGGGTCGGCCGGTAGCGATGGGCGAGAAGATCGAGGTCGGGCGTTTCGGCGAGCGAGACCCAGCGCCGGCCGAGCCCCTCGATGCGGATCGCCTGCGGCCAGTTCCAGCCCGGCTGCTCCTGCCAGACGCCGTTCTCGAAGACGCGCACCGGCCGCCCGGCCCAGGACAGGATGGCGCGGATCACCGCCTTGCCGCGCGGTGCGCGATTGCCCGAGGCGATGGCGGCGAAGACCGTCTCGACCTTGCCCCAGTTGCGCGTCATCCGGTCGAGCACGGCATTGGACAGGCCCGGCGTCGAGCTGGCGCCGGTCAGCACCACCACGCCGGCGCGGCGGGCGCGGGCATCGAGCGGCGGGATGGTGCGCACGAAGTCGCGCGCGTCGGCGAGGTCGACATAGTGGCAGCCGGCGTCGATCGCGGCTTCTGCGACCCGAGGTGTCGCCCCCTGCCAGGGACCGGCCGCATCGACCACGGCCCAGAGCCGCAGGCCCTTCAGGTCGTCGGCGGTCAGCGTGGCGGTGTCGAGCACGACCGGTTCGACCGCGAAGCCCGGATGCAGGCCCGACAGGTCGCGCGCAGCCCGCTCGATGCGCGCCTTGTCGCGGCCGGCAATGACCACCACGAAATCGGTCGTCGCCAACAGTCGCTCCACCAGACGGGAGCCGAAGGCGCCGCTCCCGCCGATGACCAGAACGCGACGGGCCGTCATGTCGGATCGCTTCCCCCGGCGACGAGTCGGCCGGCCAGATCCGGGCCGGGTACCATGCAGGTCTCGCTGCGGCCGAACAGGCGATAGCGATTGCGGGCGATCAGGTCGTAGAGGCCATCGCGCACGACGCGCGGCACCAGGCGGGCGACCGGCGTCCAGCGCCAGGCGGGCAGGTGGCGGGTGACCTCGATGGCGGCATCGGACTTGAACCAGACCCTGCCGCCGACCGCGACGGCGTTGGTCTCGGGCGCCTCGGGGTCGATTCCCAGCGCGGCGGCCAGACGGCGGCCGGCATCGTTCTGGATCGGCAGGAAGCGGAACCGCCGCGCATGGTCGCGCCGGGCCACGAAGCGGACCCATCGCGAGCAGAACACGCAGACGCCGTCGAACAGGATCACGCCGTCGGCGCCCTGCCAGGGGACCGGAGACCAGTCGCGGGACTTCAGCATGCGCGTCGAATTCCGGCGGGAGCGCCGGATCCAGCCCCGGCTGCGAGGACCGACAGGGTGGCCCGGCCGGTGCGGCAAGGCAATGGGTAACACTCGACGAAATCAGGGAGAAACACATCCCCTGTAACAAGCTGCAGAAGCGCCACAGTGGGATTTTGCGTCGATGTCGGACGGTCGAAGGGTCGAAATGGCGGTTCAGCGGTCGGCCCGCGCCTCGCATCGTCCCGGCAACGCGCCCGGCCCCTACGGAAGGGACCTCGACGGCGCCGGGCCTTTTGCCGGTGAGGCACGCCTTCCCGCCCGTCTCGCGCGGCGGGTCGGGCTCGCCGGTTTGGTGGCGGCAGCGGCCGTACTGGTTCCGATGGCGGCGCCGGCCCTGTTCAGCGAACGTCCGTCCGAAGTCCTTCCTCCGCACGCCGGTCGGTTTGCCCGTGTTGCCGCCTCGGCGGCGCCCACCGTGCCGACCCATGTCGGCCAGACCGCGACCGGCGAGATCCTGGCCGCGGTCGCGCCGCCGCGCCTGCCACCGGAGGATATCGACGCCGATGCCCTTCCGCCGATCGCCGCGCCGGAGCCGGCCCTGCGCGTCGCTGCCGGACCCGGTGCGGCCGATACCTCGAAGCTTGCCTCGGTATCGCCGGCCGCGACGGTCTCGATCGAGGACATGGCCCGCCGTTTCGCGGCCCTGGCGGCGACCGGACCGGTGCCCGAGCCGCGCAACGCTCCGGAATGGTATCACAATGCCCGCACGGCGGAGATGCGCGGCGATGCCGTCGAGGCGCGCCGGGCCTATCTGAAGGTCGCCGGGCTCGACCTCGATGCGGTCGATCCCTGGAGCCGGCTCGCCGCCCTGGTGCTGGTCCAGGACGGCCGTTCGGGCGCCCGCCAGGTCTTCGCCACGCTGGCCGATCGCAATCGCGCCCCGGCCTTCGAACTGGTCGCCGCGACGCTCGCCGAGGATGGCGACCGCCGCCGCCGGATCGAGGCCTTCATGGCCATGAATCCCGATTACGGGCCGGGCTGGTATCTCTATGCCGACGAGTTCTCCGAATCCCGGCTCGGCAGCCAGACCATCGGCGAGAAGCGGCGCGAGCGCGACGCGCTCAACCGCTTCCTGCAGGCCGAGGAAGCCGGCCTGCTGAAGAACCGGTTCCTGGACCTCTCCATGCTGGCCGACTGGCTCGACAAGGCGCGCCGCCGCCGCGGCGTGCTGGAGACGGCGCTGATCAACATGCCGAGCGAGCCGCGCGCGATCTTCACGCGCTCGAATGCCGACTGGTCCGTCTATGTGCAATTGCCCGAGCCGGCGACCGGCTTCTCCTACCGGCTCGGCGAGGCGGGACCGATGGTCCAGGCGGGACCGGCCGTCGGCATCGACCAGCGCACCGGCCGGCCGAGCCCGAACACGACCATCTCGGTCATCCCCGGCGCCGAGCCGCAGGTGATCGAGGTCGCCTACCAGGACTTGCGCGGCAGCGCAGTCGGGCCGTTCCGGATTCCGTTCGATCCGATGTCGGCCCTGGTCGGTCAGCAGCGGCAGGCCCTGGAGATGACCAAGGGCTCGTGGGTGGCCTACCGCGAGGGGACCGGCCTGACCCTCTACACGACCCACCTGATGACCTATCGCTGCACCATCGCCAAGGCCACCTATGGCCTCGACAGCGAGCCGGTCGACAAGGCCATTCCGCTGCCGCCCTGCGACCCAAAGGATCCGTTCTCGCTGCCGCCGAGCGCGACGCCCTATTTCAAGATCCCGCCGACGACCCGCTCGGTGACCGTCCGGCTCGAATTCCGCGACGGCAGCCGTTCCGAGACGACCCTGCCGCGGCGCTGAGGCCGGCAGCGGGGTCGCCCTGATCCATTCAGACCACCCTTCGGATCAGACCGTGCGGTCGACGCCGGCCGGCTCGGCGGGCGCTGCGGGGGCCTTCGGGCCGCCCTTGGCGACGCCGACCAGGGCCGGGCGGAGCACGCGGTCGCCGAGCACGTAGCCGTCCTGCAGCACCTGCAGCACGGTCCCGGACGGGACTTCCGCATTCGGAATCTCGAACATCGCCTGATGCAGGTTCGGGTCGAAGCGGCCGCCCATCGGCTCGATGCGGCGCACGCCGTGCTTCTCCATCGCCTTGGCGAGTTCGCGGCCGGTCAGTTCGACGCCCTCGATCAGGGACGTGACGGCGGCCTCGGCCGCCGCGCGCGCCTCGGCCGGCAGGGCGCCGACCGCGCGGGTCAGGTTGTCGGAGACGCCGAGAAGATCGCGGGCGAAGGCCGTGATGGCGTATTCGCGCGCGTCCTTGATCTCCTTCTCGGTGCGCCGGCGCAGATTTTCCATCTCGGCCAGCGTACGGAGCAGGCGATCCTTCATCTCGGCATGTTCGGCGCGCAGCTGTTCGGTCGGATCGGGGGAGGCGGTCTCGGCGGGAGCGGCGTCGGGCGTCGGCGCGCCCGCGGCCGCCGCTTCGGTCTGATCCGCCGCGGTGGTGTTCGAACGGGTTTCGTCGCTCATGGCGTCCTCAATCAACAGGCCGGATTCGGGTTCGGTTCCGGCCGTGCATTTGAGGTTTCGCAGCGGCGAAATCAAGCCATCCGTAGGCCGATACGCAAACGCCCCGGCCGGGGCCGGGGCGTTGCGACGGATGACGGTGCCGAAGGGCGGCGGATCAGGCGATGTTGGTCTTGATCCATTCCACCATCTTGTTCTTCGGATAGGCGCCGACCAGGTTCGCGGCCGGCTTGCCGTCGCGGAACAGGATCAGGGTCGGGATCGAGCGCACGCCATAGACCTGCGCGATGCGCTGGTTGTCGTCGATATTGAGCTTGGCGATCTTCACGCTGCCGGACATCTCGGTCGAGATCTCCTCGAGCGCCGGGGCGATCATGCGGCACGGGCCGCACCATTCGGCCCAGAAGTCGACCAGCACGGGCTCGGAGGACTTGAGCACGTCGGCTTCGAACGACGAATCGGTGACTTTCTCGGACGCCATGGGAAAGGCCTTTCGGAACGGGCGCTTCGCGCGCCGCAAGTATGCATCGGATGGACCAAGGTAGGAACCGGGTCGGGTAGCGTCAAGAAGACCGCGCCAAAAGCCTCCCGTCACGAAAAGGAGAGGCTGGCCGCCATGGCGTCGAGCGCCGCCGGATCGAGCTCGACGATCGCCGGGCGGGCGGTCCACAGGATCGCGCAGCGGATGCGCCGGCCGGGGAAGATGTCGGCGAGCACGCGCCGATAGACGGCCATCTGGGCGAGATAGTCGCGCGGCGTGCCGGCCGCGTCGGAGGGCGGGTTGCGGTTGGTCTTGTAGTCGAGCACGACGACATCCGTCGCCGAGACGGCGAGCCGGTCGATCTGGCCCGAGACGGCGCGGCGCGTGCCGTCGGCGAGGGCGATCTCGCCGGCAATGGCCACCTCGGCACGCGAGCCGGGCGCGAACAGGGCCGCGAAGGCCTGGTCCTCGATCACGCGCAGGACCTCGTCGACCAGCCGGCCCCGATCTGCGGCCTCGCTGTCGGCGAGCGTGCGCGCCACGAAGGCCTCCGCCGCCGTCCGCCGCCGCGCCGGGGCCATGTCGGGCAGGACTTCGAGCAGCTTGTGGATCACCCGGCCGCGCCGGGCCTCGAAGGATTCCGGGGTGAGCGCCGCCTCGAAGGCGCTGACCGCCGGATAGGCCGGCAGCGCCTCCCTGGTTTCGATCTCGGCCAGCGCCTTGGACGGCCGCAAGAGGTCCGGGCCGGCGACCGACGGCGCCGGCCGCGCGATCCAGTCGGGCAGGGGGCTCTCGACCGGACCGGCCGTCGTCGCCTCCGCGACCGGCGGCACCGGCGGGCGCTCGGCCGCGCGCCAGCGCGTCGCCGTGAGCGTCCCGTCCGGCGCCTCGATCCGGACGGCCTCGGGCGCGGCCGCCAGAACTTGGTCGATCGCCTGGAACCAGCACTCGTCGTCGAGCCCGCTCCGGCCGGCATGGGCGACGACATAGAGGCGGTCGGCGGCGCGCGTCATGGCGACATAGAGCAGGCGGCGGTATTCCTCGCCCTGCTCGCGTTGCCAGTCGGCGATCGCCGCCTCGATCCGGGCGGAGCGGAGGTCCTTGCGCGGGCACCAGACCAGCAGCGGCACGGCATCGAGCCCGGCCGCGGCGACGACCGGCACGGCGACCAGCTTCGGCGCGTGGCGTGCGTTGACCGGCTTGGAGCCGCCGTCGACCAGGAACACCACCGGCGCCTCCAGGCCCTTGGCGCCGTGCACGGTCATGACGCGGACCTCGTCGCGCGCCTCGTCCATTTCGCGCTTGATCTCCGGCGGGCTCGCCGCGAAGGCGGCCAGGAAGCCGGCGAGGCTCGGCGCGGCGACGCGGTCGTGGGCGAGCGCGGCGGCCAGGAACTCGTCGATCACGTCGTCGGCCTCGGGGCCGAGCCGGGCGACGAAGCGGCGGCGGCCGCCCTCCGCCGACAGGATGCCGGCATAGAATTCGAACGGCGGCACCAGGTCGGCGCGGCGGCGCCAGCCGGCCAGCCGGCGATAGGCCTCGGCGATCGCCGGATCGGTCGCGTCGCGGGCTTCGTCCGCACCCGCCATGGCGCCGCCCCCGGCATCGGCGCCCGCCAGACCGTCTCCGGCGGCCTCGCGCAGCGCGTCCCAGAGGGCCGTCCGGTCGCTCTCGCGGCGTGCCGCGATCCGGTAGAGCTGCTCTTCCGACAGGCCGATCAGCGGGCTTTTCAGAACCGTCGCCAGCGACAGGTCGTCCTCCGGCAGCAGCACGACGCGGCCGAGTGCGATCAGGTCCTCGATCGCGATGTGGTCGGTCAGCCGCAGCCGGTCGGCGCCGGCGGCCGGGATGCCACGCTCCTTCAACACCCGGTTCATGGCCTCGACGAAGGCGCCGCGCTTGCGGACCAGGATCAACACGTCGCGCGGGCGGACCGGCCGGCCGGTGCCCTCCAGCCGGAAGCCCGGCGCGGTCAGCCGCTCGATTTCGTCGGCGATGCGCCGGGCGAGCAGCAGCGGCGGCGCGGCGGCGCCGAGCCGGTCGATCGGCGCGGTCCAATCCTCCGGCTCGCTCTGTGCCACCGGCATCACCGGCGGCCAGATCTCGACCAGCCCTGGCGCCGCGGCGCGCACGGCGAGATGCCTCTGCCAGCCGCCGCCGGCGACGCCGGCCTGCATCTCCGGCGCGGCGAAGACCCGGTCGACCGCCTCCAGCACGTCCGGCGTCGAGCGGAACGAGAGATCGAGCGGGACCCGGTCGAAGCGGCCGCCGCCGCGCGGTACGAGAGTAGCGAAATGGGCCTCGTTGGCGCCGAATTCCTTCGGGGCGGCATCCTGGAACGAATAGATCGACTGCTTCTCGTCGCCGACCGCGAAGATCGTGCGGCCGCGACGCGCGCCTTCGCCGGCGAAGAACTCCTCGGTCAGCTGGCGGACGATCGCCCATTGGCGCGGGCTGGTGTCCTGCGCCTCGTCGACGAGGACATGGTCGATGCCGCGGTCGAGCTTGTACTGGACCCAGGCGGCGGCCTCGGAACGCGACAGGAGCTGCAGCGTGCGGGCGATCAGGTCGTCGAAATCGAGCGCCCCGCGCGCCCGCTTGGACATCTCGTAGTCGGCCAGGACGGCGTCGCCGAGCGCGATCAGCGCCAGCGTCGCGGCGCGGGCACGGTGCGCCACCATCCGGTCGACGAGGCCGGCGAGGCGGGTGCTCTCGCGATCGAGGCGCTCCTCCAGGTCGCCGATCCGGTCCTTGACGAATTTGGTCGCGAAGCGGCTCGCCGCGCGCGGCTTGCGGTCCTTCGTCAGGAAGATGTCGAGCCAGGCTTCGCGGGCGGCCTCCTGCGAGGCGCCCCGCACGCGCCCGAAGGAGTGTGCCAATCCGATGTCGGTCTGCTTGTCGGATTGTCCCGCGGCCGTGATGAAACGGTCGAGCCAGGGGCCGGAGAAGTCCGGCGACTGCAGGATGGCGTCCGCCGCCGTTTCGGCCGTCTCGCCGGGCGGCAGGCCGAGGGCGGTGCCGAGCAGGCCTTCGATCCGGGCGAAGTCGCCGATCTCGGCCGTGCGGAAGGCGCGGCGGAAGCTGTCGCGCCGGCGCACGAGTTCGTCGAGCGCGCTGGTGAAGCCGTCCTCGCCGGCCGTGTCGATGACGGCGGCCAGGGCGGCGCCGAGATGCCCGTCCGGGCCTTCGGCGGCCGCGCGGACCAGAATGCGGTTGCGGGCACGGTCGATCAGCTCGCGCTCGCCGGCCTCGTCGAGGATCTCGAAATTGCCGGCGAGATCGGCCTCGATCGGGAACTGCTGCAGGATGCGTTCGCAGAAGCCGTGGATAGTCTGGATCTTGAGCCCGCCCGGCGTCTCGATCGCGGCTGCGAACAGGCGCCGGGCCCGGATCAGGTCGCCGGCAGCCGGGACGGTGCCGGTCACGTCGGTCAGGCTCAGGACGAGGCTTTCGTCGTCGGCGACGGCCCATTTGGCGAGATCGTCGAAGACGCGGTTCGACATGGTTGCCGCGGCCGCCTTGGTGAAGGTCAGGCACAGGATCTTCGAGGCCGGCGTGCCGGCGAGCAGGATGCGCATCACCCGCCGGGTCAGCACATGGGTCTTGCCCGAGCCGGCATTGGCCGACACCCAGGCCGAGGCGCCCGGATCGCTCGCCCGGCGCTGGCGGTCGGCAGTATCCTTCGGCACGACGAAGCGGGCGCCGCTCATTCGCTCTCGCCCCCTTCGCCGGCCGCCCATTCCTTGACCCGGGCGAGATGATCGTAGGGGCCGTCTGTGTCGCGCTGGAATTGGATGCGCGGCCGCGACGGATAGCCGGTGGCCGGGTTGCGGTAGTGGGAGACGAGCCGCCGCAGCCGGTCGAGCGCCATGGCGGCGAGTTCGTCCGCGCTCGGCGGGGGGCCGCCGCCCCGGATCGGCAGCGTCACGTCGGTGACCGCGCCGCCGGCCCCGGTCCCCGAGAGCTTGACATAGGCGAGCATCGAGATCGGCCGATCGGCGAGGTCGGCCCCGAAGGCGCCCTGCCGGACCATGCCGGCCTCGAGCGGCAACTGCGGCGCGAGCAGGCTCTGCACCTGGGCGGCGGAGGGCACCGTGCCGGTCTTGTAATCGAGGATGGCGAGGCCGCCGTCCCTGAACCGGTCGATGCGATCGGCGCGGCCGACCAGCGTGAAGGGCGCGCCGTCGACCGGCAGGTCGAGCGCCTCGCGCTGCTCCAGCAGGCTGTCGGCGATCTGCCCGGCACGCGGCCGTTCGAACTGGGCGATGAACCAGGCGCCGATCTTCTCCAGCCGCGGCCGCCATAGCGCCAGCACTTCGGGGAAGGCCGCATGGGCCTCCAGGGCGTCGTCGGCGAGCCGCATGAAGCGCGCCTGCGCCTCGGCTTCGCTTTCCGGCTGCCGCCCGTCCACGAAGCGATGCAGCACCTCGTGCACGATTGAGCCGCGGTCGCCGCCGTCCGGGGCCTCTGCCAGCTCTTCCATCGGCTGCAGGCGCAGCACGTGGCGGGCATAGATCGCGTAGGGGTCGCGGATCAGGGTCTCGATCTCGGTCACCGAGAGCCGGTTCGGCCGCACCTCGACCGGCGGCTTCGGCTCGGGCCGGGCGGCCGGCGCCGGCGCGGCGGCGGGGCGGTCGAGCCGGCGGGCGCGGTCCAGATGGACGGCGCCGCGGGCGCGTAAGGTGGCGGCGATGTCCGGTCCGACCACGGCAAGGAGCCGCTGCAGCCAGCGCGACGGCACGGTCGGGGCGCCGCCGGACCGCGCGCTGCGCGACAGAATCACCTCCGGCGCCGTGACGCCCTCGACGAAGTCATGCGCCGCCAGGCCGATGCGCCGCTCGGGCGCCTCAAGGCCGAGTTCACGCTTCATCGGGCGCGACAGCCAGGCGTCGGCGCGGGTGACGGCCGGCCAGGTGCCCTCGTCGAGCCCGGCCAGGATCAGCCGGTCGACGCTCTGCAGGCGCGCCTCCAGCGGACCCCAGATGGCGATCCGGCTGCCGGTGCCGGCGGCACGGCGGCGCACCGGTTGATGGCCGACCAGCGCCTCGAAGAAGGCCGGATAGTCCGATCCGCGCAGCGAGATGGTGAAGGCGTCGGCGCGTGCGGCCGCGATCAACCCGGCCAGCGTGGTCGCCAGCGCCTCGCCGGCCTCGCCCTCGAAGAGGCGGGCGTCGGAGCCGTCCGCATCCGCCGCCACGGCCCTCAGGGCGGCGGCATGAAGGCCGAGCAGATCGGCCAGTGGGACCCGGCCCGGCGCGGCGGCGATCCGCTCCAGCGGGCCGAGCGCGGCGGTGAGCCGGTCGATCAGATCTTCGGCGGCGTTCCAGCCGGCCGCGCCGAGGCGCCGGCGCTGCGGACTGGACTCGCGCGCGGTGCGGGTGTCGTGGGCGTGCCGGCGCTCCGCGAAGGCGGCCGCCAGGCCCTCGCTGCCGGCCCCCGGCCGCGGCCCGCGCAGGGCGGCGATCTCCAGCGCCCGCGCCGCGCGTCGCGCCGCGGCCCGCTCCAGCCCGAAGGCGGCGAGCGGATGCTGCAGCAGGCCGACCAGCGCGACCGGCTCGAAGCCGCCGCAGGCGACCTCGGCGACCATCCGGGCGAGCACGGCGGGCGGGGTCTCGAGCAGCGGCACCCCGGCGGAATCGTCGACCGCCAGACCCCAGCGGCCGAGTTCGGCGGCGACCCGGCGGGCGAGCGTGCGGTCGGGCGTGACCAGCGCGGCGGTGCGGCCCTCGGTCTCCAGGGTCTCGCGTAAGGCCAGCGCGATCGCCAGCGCCTGTTCGGCCTCGGAGCGGGCCTCCATCAGGCCGACGCCCGCGAAGGCGGCCTGGAGCGGCGCGTCCCCGCCAACGGTGGCGCGAAAACCGGGCCAGGTCTCGGTGGTGCCGGCGGGCTTCAACGCCTCGGCGACGACCCGGGCGCGCAGCGCCAGCGCCTCGGGCACGGCCGGTCCGACCGGTTCGACCTCGCTGCGGTCGATGCGGAAGGCGTGATCGAGCAACTGCTTCAGGCCATATTGCGGGTGACCGTAGGCCGGCTCGCCCTGGTCCCGGCCGCCGATCGCCTTCCAGCTGTCGGCATCGAGCGCGCGGTCGAGGCCCGGCAGCACGACCGCGCCGCGCGGCAGGCCGGCAATGGTCGCGAGCAGGGCGGCGGTAGCCGGGATCGAGCCGGTTGAGCCGGCGGCGATCACCGGCCCCTTCGGCGGTGTGGCCGCCAGCCGCTCGGCCTCGCGGCGGACGGTACGGTTGCGCTGGCGGGCCGGGTCGGCGAGACCGCGTTCGGCCAGAAAGTCCGGCCAATGGCGGGTGACGATGGACAGGAAGGACAGCGTCAGGGCCCAGAAGGCGGCGTGATCCTCCGGCACGATCGATGCCAGCTTGGCCCAGTCGGCGCCCTCGGTCTCGACCTGATCCATCAGGGTCAGCAAGGCGCGGGCAAGATGGGCGGCCTCGGCCGGCGAGGCCGGGAAGGTCGGTGCGGCGTCGGTGACCGGGTTGAGGAGATCGCGGGCGAGCGTCTCGGTCCAGGCGACCACCAGCCGGGTCAGGCCGAGCAGCCGCTCCAGGCCGTCGACCTCGGGTTCGAGATCGCGCGCGAAGGCGGCCGAGCCTTCGGCGTCGATCAGGCCGGCATCCTCGTCGATGTCGCCGAGCGGGGCGATGCGCGGCAGGATCGCGGCCCGGCCGCCGAGCCGTTCCAGAATGACGCCGCGCAGGGCGCGCGCGGCGCGGCGGGTCGGCACCAGGATGGTCACGTCGGCGAGCGCCAGCGAGCCGGACGAAACGTCCGGGTCTGGCGATAGGTCCGGGTCTGGCGATAGGTCCGGGTCTGGCGATCCGGCCGGGTCGAAGCGGAAATCCGGCACGATCTGGCCGGCGAACAGCGCATCGACCAGCGTGGCCAGGAAGGGCAGCCCGGGATCGATGGTCAGGACGCGCGGGCGCCGCCGGACATCCGGGCCTGCATCCGCTTCAGGATCGATGCCTGCCATGCTGTCCCGCCCGGTCGGGCCGTCACGCCGCGCTGTGCCGGATGGTCTCCTCCGCCTCGCGGATCGCCTCCGGCGTGCCGACATGCAGCCAGATGCCGTCCATGTGCACGCCGTAGAGCCTGCCCGATTCGAGCGCGCGATCGAAGAACTTGTTGAGCGAGAACCGACCCTGGGCTGTACCGGCGAAGACGCGCGGGTGGATGATCGCCGTGCCGGCATAGACGAAGGGGGCGACGCGGCCCTCGACCCGGCGCTCCAGGCGCCCGAGCGGGTCCATGGTGAAGTCGCCCTGGCCGTCATAGCCCGACGCGGTGACGGTCGGCGACAGGAGGAGCAGCATGTCCATCTTCGCCTCGTCCCAGAACTCGACCAGCAGTTCGAGATTGTCGGCGTAGCCGTCGATCCAGAAACTGTCCGAGTTGAACAGGAAGAAGGGGTCGGGCCCGATCATGTCGAGCGCCTTGACGATGCCGCCGCCGGTCTCCAGGAGACCCTTGCGCTCGTCGGAGATCAGCACCTTCGGGCGCGCGCGCTTCAGGACATGGAATTCGACCAGGTCGGCGAGATAGTGGACGTTGACCACCACGGTCTCGACGCCGGCATCGACCAGGCGGTCGAGGCCGTGGTCGATCAACGCCTTGCCGGCGACCTCGATCAGCGGCTTGGGCGTGGTCGCGGTCAGCGGGCGCATGCGCTTGCCGATCCCGGCCGCGAGCATCATGGCGCGGGTCGGTCGCTTGGCCTCGGGGCGCTTCACCTGGGACGGATGGGTCATGGTCGGGACAGCTCTGGATGCGATGGCTCAACTCGCCCGCAGGCGCGTGGCCTCCGGGACGTGCGCGTCATACCAGAGCTTGACGCCGAGCGTCACGTCTTCGCGCAGCGACCGGTCGAGATAGTCCCAGAGCCGGGGATAGTGCCGCATGTATCCGGGCTTGCCGTCCCGGTTCTTCAGCCGAGCGAAGACGCCGAGAATGCGCGTGTTGCGCTGGACCGACAGGATCGCGTAGGCGCGACGAAAATCGGCCGCGTCGAAGGCCGGATCGGCGGCGGTGCGCAGTGCCAGATAGTGCGCCAGCAGCCCGGCTTCGAGATCCGGCGGGACCGTGACGCGGGCGTCCTGGGCGATCGAGACCAGGTCGTAGGCCGGATGGCCCAGGATGGTATCCTGGAAGTCGAGAATGCCGATGCGCCGGTGGCCCTCGCGGTCCGGCAGCCAGAGCAGGTTCGGCGAGTGGTAGTCGCGCAGGCACCAGGTCGCCGGGCCGGCCAGGACCTCGTCGAACAGCGGCGACCAGGCGGCCAGGAAGCTGTCGCGCTCATCCGGCGTCGCGGACCGTCCGAGGAGATGCGGCAGGCCCCAGTCGAGGAAGACCGAGACCTCGGCGGTCAGGTTGCCGCGATCATAGGCCGGGATCGCGTAGCTGCCGCCGCAGCCGTCGTCGAGGCCCGCCGGCAGGTCCAGGCCATGCAGCCGCGCCAGCACCGCGACGGCGACCCGGTAGCGGTCCGGGATCGGCGCCGGAGGTTCGCCGGCGACGCAGAAGTCGTTGCCGAGATCCTCCAGGAGCATGAAGCCGCGTTCGGGATCGTGGGCGCGGACGGTCGGCACCGAGAAGCCGCGCGTGCCGAGGCCGAGCGCGAAGGCGTGGAAGGGCCGCGTATCCTCGGCGAGCTTCGCCGCGGCACGGGCGCCCCGACGGGCCTGCCCGGCCGCGTCGTCGGTCTCGGCCGGCTGGTTCATCAGGATGGCGTTGCCGGCCGGGCCGGCAAGCCGCTCATAGGCCCGCGCGGAGGCGTCGCCCTGCAGATAGCGGCGGGTGGCAACGCCCCACCCGGACGCAGACAGGAAGGTGCGGATGGCGATCGTCCGCTCGATCCTGTCGCGCCAGACCTCCTCCGGACCGGACAGGGTCGCGACCCGCGCGTCCGGCGTCGGACCGTCGCCGAGCGCCAGGGTGAGCCGGTCCATCGGCAGTTCGCCCTCCGCCCGCTCGGGCCACTCGACCAGGGCGGCGCCGTCGGCGAGCGCTTCGTCGAGGCCGAGTTCGGCCATCTCGTCGGCGCCGCCGAGCCGGTAGAGGTCGAAATGGGCGAGTGCAAAGCGCGGCAGCGCGTAGCTCTGCACCAGCGTGAAGGTCGGGCTCGGCACTTCGAGCGCGGCGTCGCCGGCCAGCGCCCGGATCAGGGCGCGCGCCCATGTGGTCTTGCCGGCGCCGAGATCGCCGTCGAGCGCGATCACGTCGCCGCGCCGGAGGATCGCGGCGATGTCCTCGGCCAGACGCACCGTCGCGGCTTCGTCGGCGAGGTCGATGCTGAGGCGCCAGGCCGTCGCCTGTTCGATCATCGGCTCATTCCGCCGCGGTGGGTGCGACGGCCGAATCGTCGAGATGGCGCGAGCCGGGAAACCGGCAGGTCACCGCGGTGCCGTGCCCCTCGGCGGAGTGGATCGCGATCGAACCGCCATGCAGCTCGACGAAGCTCTTCACGATCGACAGGCCGAGACCCGCCCCGCCGCGGTTCGGGCCTTGGCGGCGCGCATGGAAGCGGTCGAACACGGTGCGCAACTGGTCGGCCGGGATGCCGATGCCGTCATCCTCCACGCTCAGCACCAGGTCGTCGCCGTCGCGCACCGCGCTGACCCGGACCTCGCCGCCTTCGGGCGAGAAGCGGATGGCATTGGAGAGAAGGTTGAACAGGATCTGCCGGACGCGCTTCTGGTCGGCGACGAAGGAGCCGACATCCGGGGCGATGCGGGTGGCGAGCCGGATCGAGGCCGCATCCAGCCGGTCGCGCACGCCCTCGACGGCACCCGAGACGGCCGCGGCGACGTCGGTCTCGACCAGGTCGAGCTTCATGATGCCGGCATCGATGGTCGCCAGATCCAGGATGTCGTCCACGATGATCATCAAGGCCTGGCTCGATGTCATGATGTGGCCGGCATAGTCGCGCTGCTTGTCGTTGAGCGGGCCGGTCTTGTTGTCGGCGAGCAGATGGGCGAAGCCGATGATGTTGGTCAGCGGCGAGCGCAGTTCGTAGGAGACCAGGCCGACGAAATCCGTCTTGATCCGGTCGGCCTCCTCGAGCGCGTCGTTCTTCTCCATCAGTGCGCGTTCGACATTCACCGAATCGGTCACGTTGGTGAAGGTCACCATGGTGGCGCCGTCCGGCAGCGGCACGGCGGCATATTCGAGCGTCAGACCGTCGCGCCGGTCCATGCGGCCGACCAGACGGGTCCGGTTGTCGGCGAGGCCGGTGACGGCGAGCTTCACCTCGAGCCAGCTTTGCGCGTGGTCGTGCAGGCGCGAACAGTCGCCGATCACCTCGGAGATGTGCGGGCGGGCGGCGAGGCGATTCTCCTCCAGCGCCCAGAACTGCACGAAGGGCGGGTTCCAAAGGCGCAGCCGGCCGTCGGAACCGAACACCGCCACGGCCTCGTTCAGGTGGTCGAGGGTCTCGCCCTGCACGCGGACCAGCGCGTTGTGGCGCTTTTCGAGTTCGAGCCGCTCGGTGACGTTCTCGTAGACATAGGTGACGCCGCCCTGCGGATGCGGATTGGCGATCACTCGCAGCGTCTGCCCGTCGGGAAGGTGCCACCAGTGCTCGCGCGCCTCCAGCGACTGGTAGGCGGCCAGCATCTCCTTCTTCCAGAGACGGAAATCGGCCTGTTCGGGCAGTTTGCGCGCGGCGCGCAGCTGATCGAGGATGCGGCTGTCCTCGGGGCGGCCGTCCAGGAAGGCGGTGTCGAGGTTCCACAGGCCGCGATAGGCGGCGTTGTAGAATTCGAGCCGCTTGTCGGCACCGAAGATGGCCACCGCGGTGGCCAGCTGATCGAGCGTGCGGGCGTGAAAATCGATGGTCCGGCGCAGTTCCGCCTGAATGCGTTCCAGGTCGGAGATGTCGGTGGCGATGCCGGCCGAGCCGTCGCGTCCGGCCACGTCGACCACGTCGAACACCCGGCGCTGGCCGGCGGCCACCAGCGGCAGGCGGGCATGGACGGCCGGGGCCTGAATCCGCAGACGCGCCACCGCATCGGTCGCGGCGCGATCGAGCAGTTCCAGGCCGCGCACCGCGGCGGCGTCCGGATCGGGCGCTTCGACCGCCTGCGCATAGGCCGGATTGACCCAGGTGATCTTGCCGCTTGCGTCGCGCAGCCAGACCGGCATCGGCGCCGCCTCCAGCATGGCGCGGATCGTCTGCACCTCGCCGACCAGATGCTGGTGGCGTTCCTTCAGGTCGGCGAAGGCGATGCGCTCGGCGGAGAGATCGCGGAAGCGGACGAAGGGACGGCCGCCGCCGATGCGTCCGATCGCCTCGATATAGGTGTGCGAGGTCGTCGCCAGTTCGATCGCGAAGGGCGTGCCGCGCTCGCGCAGGGCGGCGATGCGGTGGTCGAGATCGGAGGCGCTTTCGCGCGACAGCCAGGAACCGAAGGCCAGGAAGGTGCCGCGGGCCTTCGGCGCGCCCGCGGTCGGGTCGAGCGAACCGACGATGACCGGCGGTTCCTCCGGCCCCGACCAGACCACGACCAGCTGGTCCTCGGCATCGAGCAGGCCTTCGGCGCGATCGGCGAGGGCGCGAATGTCGCGGTTCTCGGCCTTGAGACGGTCGATCTCGCGCTCCTGCCGCGTCCGCACCCGCATCATGCCGACGGCGCTGGCGACCGCGACGGTCAAGACGCCGGTCAGGAGCGCGGTCAGCATGATCTCGTGGGAGTAGAGGCTGCCGACGGTGACGGCCGTGTCCTCGGCGGCGGCGAAGGCCGGCAGCGCCAGGGTCGGCAGGACGGCCAGTCCGGCGGCACAGTGCCGGGCGACATCGTGGGCGAACGGCGGGCGGACGGTCGGGGCGACGAGCCGGGCATGCGCGGTCTGGCCGAAAACGGCGTCGAATTTCGGGAACCTTGCCCGAATCCGTGCTCGCCTCCGCGGTGCCATGCCGAGGGTCCTTTCCCTGCCTGAGACGTGAAATGGAACGCGATTCCGAGGCACCGCGGCCGTTCAACGGCCTTCGTCCTGTCGAATCGCTCCGACGATAACCCGTCGCCGGACGGCTGGGGAGAGTCCGTTCGGTAAAAATTGAAAGACCGCACCGTATTCCGGTGCGGCCTCAAGATGTTGATTAAAGTCGGAGGCGGCTCAATACCGGTAGTGGTCGGGTTTGAACGGACCTTCGGAGGTCACGCCGATATAGGCGGCCTGCTCGCCGGACAGCTTGGTCAGCTTGACGCCCAGCTTGTCGAGATGCAGGGCGGCGACCTTCTCGTCGAGGCGCTTCGGCAGCGTGAACACCTTGTTCTCGTAGCGGCCGGCATTCTGCCACAGCTCGATCTGGGCGAGCGTCTGGTTGGTGAAGGAGGCCGACATGACGAAGCTCGGATGGCCGGTGGCATTGCCGAGATTGACCAGGCGCCCTTCCGACAGGACGATGATCCGCTTGCCGTCGGGGAATTCGACGTGATCGACCTGCGGCTTGATGTTGTCCCACTTGTAGTTGCGCAGGGCGCTGATCTGAATCTCGGCATCGAAATGGCCGATGTTGCAGACGATCGCGTTGTTCTTCATCGCCCGCATGTGGTCGATGGTGATCACGTCCTTGTTGCCGGTCGCGGTCACGAAGATGTCGGCCTTCGGCGCCATGTCGTCCATGGTCTGGACCTCGTAGCCCTCCATGGCCGCCTGCAGGGCGCAGATCGGGTCGATCTCGGTGACGATCACGCGGGCGCCGCCGTTGCGCAGCGAGGCCGCCGAACCCTTGCCGACATCGCCGTAGCCGCACACGACTGCGGTCTTGCCGGCGAGCATCACGTCGGTGCCGCGGCGGATGGCGTCGACCAGGCTTTCGCGGCAGCCGTAGAGGTTGTCGAACTTCGACTTGGTGACGCTGTCGTTGACGTTGATCGCCGGGAAGGGCAGGCGGCCCTGTTCCATCAGCTGGTAGAGGCGATGCACGCCCGTGGTGGTCTCCTCGGAGACGCCCCGGATCGCGTCGCGGGTCTTGGCGAACCAGCCCGGCGCGGCGGCGAGGCGGCGCTTGATGGTCGCGAAGAAGACGATCTCCTCCTCGTTCTTCGGATCGGCGAGGATCGAGGCGTCCTTCTCGGCTTCGGCGCCGAGGATCACGTACATGGTCGCGTCGCCGCCGTCGTCGAGGATCATGTTCGGCACGCCGCCGTCATGCCACTCGAAGGTGCGGGCGACGAAATCCCAGTATTCCTCGAGGCTTTCGCCCTTGTGGGCGAAGACCGGGGTGCCGCGGGCCGCGATGGCGGCGGCGGCGTGATCCTGGGTCGAGAAGATGTTGCAGGACGACCAGCGCACCTCGGCGCCGAGCGCCTGCAGGGTCTCGATCAGCACCGCGGTCTGGATGGTCATGTGCAGGCAGCCGGCGATGCGGGCGCCCTTGAGCGGCTGCGACATGCCGTATTCGGCGCGCACGGCCATCAGGCCCGGCATCTCGGTCTCGGCGATCGCGATCTCCTTGCGGCCGAAATCGGCCAGGCTGAGATCCTTCACGGAAAAGTCGGTGGTCGAGGTCATGGAGCACTCCGGGCCGCGGCCTTCCGCGGCCGACATACGGGTTCCCGCAGGCGTCCGCTGCTGCGGGACACCTGTCGTCGAGCGGGCTTATAGCCGAGGCGGGGATGTCCGGCAACAAGGATATAAAGATTTCTTTATATCCCTCGGCGAACGTGGTTTCCGATCTTTGCCGGGCATGGAACCGTTCTGAAACATGCGGCCGTTAGAGTGGCGACGCGCTTCCGACGGAGGGTTCCATGATCCGCAGCGACTTCATCACCACCGGGTTCGGCTTCCAGCGCTACCGCGTCGTGCGCGAGATCGGCATCGCCCACGGCATCGTGGTGCGCTCGCGCTCGATCGTCGGCAACTTCCTCGGTTCGCTGCAGACCATCTTCGGCGGCAACATCACGATCTACACCGAACTCTGCGAGCAGGCGCGCAAGCAGGCCTTCGAGAAGATGATGCAGGACGCCGCCGGCCTCGGCGCCAATGCGATCATCGGATTCCGTTTCGAATCGACCGATATCGGCCAGGGCCTGACCGAAGTTCTGGCCTACGGAACGGCCGTGGAAGTCACCCCGATGTGAGCCGATCCGCCACGCGAACCGGCAGTTCCGTAAGGTTATCGACAGCCTTGCCGCAGCCGCAATCTGCCGGCATCGCGACGTCGGGGAACTGACGGAGGGGACCATGACCGACGCGACCGCGCACCAGCCGGAAAGCCAGGAATCGCGGGATCATTTCAACAACATGATCGCCATCGCGGTGGCGCTCATCTCGGCCTTCATGGCGGTCTCCAAGGTCAAGGACGACAACATCGTCCAGGCCATGCAGAAGGCCCAAAGCGAGGTCCTCGACAACTGGAACGTCTATCAGGCGCGTCAGCAGCGCCGCGTGCTCGGCGAATATATCCTGTCGCAGACCAAGGCGGTGACGCCGGAGCCCTATCCCGAGCGGGTCGCCAAGGCGATGGCCGAATGGCAGAAGGCGGTCGACGATTCCAAGACGCGCGCCGACCAGGCGGCCGCCAAGGCCAAGGCCGCGCAGGAAGCCTACGATTCGCTGAACGACCGCGACGACCTGTTCGACCTGTCCGACGCCATGCTGTCGGTGTCGCTGGCGCTGTTCGCCATCACGGCGCTGATCCGCGTCCGCTGGCTGTTCGGCCTGGCCACCGGGCTCGGCCTGCTCGGCATGTTCTTCGGCTCCGCCGGCTTCGGCGGCTGGACGCAGTTCCATCCCAATTGGCTGGTCGCGCTGCTTAGCTGAGGCTCGCCTGGGACCCGCCCGTCCCGTCCTTCGACCCGGCAAGACGGGCCTCCGGCTCGCGTTGGGCCTCCGGCCCACAATGGGCTTCGGCCAGGACGGCCCCGAGGGCCTCGTAATCCCGTCGGCGCGGCGAGGTGCGGCGCCAGGCGAGACCGATGGTCCGGCTCGGTTCGGGCGCGGCGAAGCGGGTGACGGCGACGCGCGGATTGTTGCGGGTTTCCGCTTCGACCGACATGTCGGGCAGGAGCGTGACGCCGTAGCCGTTGGCGACCAGCTGCAGCACGGTGGCGAGACTGGTCGCGCCCAGTTGGGCACGCAGGTCCGGGCGGGTCGCGCCGCACAGCGCCAAGGCCTGATCGCGCAGGCAATGGCCCTCCTCGAGCAGCAGCACCCGCTCGGTTTCCAGGATGCCGTGGATGGCGGGCGGCGTGGCCGGCCGGCGGTCGGCGGCGCTGGCCAGAACGAAGGGATCGTCGAAGAGCGGCCGCTCCTCCAGATCGTTGCGCCCGGACGGCAGCGCGATCAGCACGGCATCGAGCCGTCCGTCGGCGAGATCGTCGACGATCAGGCGCGTCTGGCTTTCGCGCAGTTCCAGCCGCAGGGCCGGATGGCGCGCCTGCAGCAGCGGCAGGACGGCCGGCAGCAGATAGGGGGCGATCGACGGGATCACGCCGAGCCGCAGCGGGCCGGTCAGCGGCGCGCTCGCCTGCCGGGCGACGCCGACCAGGTCGTCGACCGCGGCCAGGATGGCGCGGGCGCGCCCGACCACTTCGACGCCGGCCGGCGTCAGGCCGATGCTGCCGCGCGTCCGTTCGACCAGCCCGACGCCGAGGCGGGCCTCCAGTTCCTGGATCTGTTGCGAAAGCCCGGGCTGCGAGACCGCGCACTCGTCCGCGGCGTGGCCGAAATGGCGATGTCGGGCGAGCGCTTCCAGATAGCGCAGCTGGCGCAGTGAAATCACGAAGGACCGTCCTCCTGCGGCGGCGAGCCACCGGGTGCCGATCCCTGCAGCAAGGCCGAGGGATCGATTTTTTATAACTTGAAATTATCGAGCCTGCCATAACTTTCGATTGGACGTTATCGACACCTTCCGGGACAGTGCGCGTCGAACCATCGACCCGAACGGAGACAGCCCGTGACCCGGACCCTGACCACCACCGCCGGCGCGCCCATCGCCGACAACCAGAATTCGCTCTCGGCCGGGCGGAACGGACCGCTCCTGCTGCAGGACTGGCAGCTGATCGAGAAGCTCGCCCATCAGAACCGCGAGCGCATTCCGGAGCGCGTCGTCCACGCCAAGGGATCGGCCGCCTACGGCACGCTGACCATCACCAACGACATCACCGCCTATTCCAAGGCCAAGCTGTTCGACGCCCTCGGCAAGAAGACCGAAGTGCTGCTGCGCTTCTCGACGGTTGCCGGAGAGCGCGGCGCGGCCGATGCCGAGCGCGACGTGCGCGGCTTCGCCCTCAAGATCTATACCGAGGAGGGCAACTGGGATCTGGTCGGCAACAACACGCCGGTCTTCTTTATCCGCGATCCGCTCAAGTTCCCGGACTTCATCCGCACCCAGAAGCGGCATCCGTCGACCAACCTGCGCTCGCCGACGGCGATGTGGGACTTCTGGTCGCTGTCGCCGGAGAGCCTGCACCAGGTCACCATCCTGATGTCCGACCGCGGCCTGCCGCAGGGCTACCGCTTCATGAACGGCTACGGGTCGCACACCTATTCGTTCATCAATGCGGCCGGCGAGCGCTACTGGGTCAAGTTCCACTTCAAGTCCCTGCAGGGCATCAAGACCTGGACCAACCGCGAGGGTGAGGCGGTCGTCGCCAAGGACCGCGAGAGCGCCCAGCGCGACCTCTACGACGCCATCGAGACCGGCGACTTCCCGCGCTGGCGCTTCTGCGTCCAGATCATGCCGGAGGCCGATGCCGACAAGACGCCCTACAATCCCTTCGACCTGACCAAGGTCTGGCCGCATGCCGACTATCCGCTGATCGAGGTCGGCATTCTGGAGTTGAACCGCAACCCGCGGCACTATTTCGCCGAGGTCGAGCAGGCCAGTTTCTCGCCGTCCAACATCGTGCCGGGCATCGGCTTCTCGCCGGACAAGATGCTGCAGGGCCGCATCTTCGCCTATGCGGATGCGCATCGCTACCGCGTCGGCACCCACTACGAGGCCCTGCCGGTCAACCGGCCGCGCTGCCCGGTCGCCCACTATCACGCCGACGGCTCGATGCTGCACGACATCCCCGAGCGCGGCGACGCCTATTACGAACCCAACACAATGGGCGGCCCGGCCGAGGACAACCGTTTCGCCGAACCGCCCCTGAAGATCTCCGGCGACGCCGACCGCTGGAACCATCGCGACGGCAATGACGACTACGGCCAGGCCGGCGCCCTGTTCCGCCTGATGAGCCCGGATCAGCGCGAGCGGCTGATGGACAACATCGCCGAGGCCATGCAGGGCGTGCCGGAGGCGATCGTCCGCCGCCAGGTGGTGCATTTCCACCGCGCCGACCCGGCCTACGGCCTCGGCGTCGCCCTGCGCATGAAGCTCGACACGATGAATCTCGACCCCCAGGCCCTCTCCAGCGCCGCGGAGTGACCCCCATGCCGCACGACACCCTCCGTTCCAATTCCGCCGCCTTCCGGGTCGGCGACTTCACCATCCCGGCCAATGTCGAGGCCTTGAACGGCGCCCTCGCCGAAAAGGGCATCGCCTCCGAGCGCATCGTCGCCGTGCACCTCCTCGCCGGCGCCCACATGGCCTTCGGCGACAACGGCCCGCGCTACCACGTCCTCTACCGCGAGGCGTAAGCCTCGCCAGCGCGGCGTGAGCGTCGCCAGCGAGGCCTGACCCGGTCCGGAAGGCGGGCAGTCGGATTCCCCAGCTGATGCCCGTCGACCGCGACAGGGCCCGGCGATCTCCCGATCGCCGGGCCTCAAATTTTAAGGCAAGTGCAAAATTCGCACTCTTTTTTGGAGTAATATGATAAAAATCAATGGGTTAATTCGTCGTCTGATCTGTCCTGTCAGCGCTACTTCATCATTTTTAGGCGCGATACGAAGGGCATATACCAGGACTGTCGTTAGCGGTGACTGCACCGGCATCCAGCCGACTTCGACTTCCGCCACTGCAACTACGCTGCGCTCGAATGTGGTGACAAAATGCGCGCGTAGTGCGCTAATTCTGGTATCGTCGTAGGGCGGTTGTCCTGCTTTGGCTCATCCGTGGCCGCACAAGACGGTCTGATTGGGGTCAGTCGTGAGCAAGTCACTTTCCATCACGGTATACCCTTCAGCGCTTGGCGCTGAGTTCCTTTCGGTATCCGACGCAATGCGCCAGATACTTGATATTGTTGACGCTTTGGAGAAAACGGAAGCAGTATCCACAACTGAACGAAAAGTTGTGTGGCGCCTAGTTGAGGCGCACACAAACTCGCCTCCGCTAACAATCACGGCAGAGGCGTTTCCTGTTAATCCTACTGTTTCAATTGGCCTAATTGCTGATCAGCTCGCGAGCACTTTTGCGGCCGGGATACAGTGCCTGCTTGAGGGGCAAAGTCCTGAGTGGATTGGTCATGAAGTTGCTTCGCCACTAAAGAGGGCGTTCCAGCGGAACATGAACGGTGTCGGTCGTACCAGGATTGAACTTGCGGAAGGTCGTGCAATCGACGTAGTACCGTCTACTGCGCAAGCAGCCGTCATAGCGCTTGATCGCATCGAACTAAACAGCCGTGCGGACATTCCGGATCTTCGCCACACAGAATATGGCGATATTGAAACCGAAGTTTGTGGGATAACCCGCTGGAACGACAAGCCAGCTTTGGTAGTCGTGGAGCGCTTGTCGCGCGAGAAGGTTACCTGCGTCCTGAGCGCAGAATTAGCAGAAAAGCTCGGACCCTCGCATCGGTGGCATGAGGCTTGGGATGGTCAGCGGCTTCTTGTGACAGGTGCTATGCACTACGGTTCCGATGGCGGTCTCAAGAGAATAGACGCCATTGCCGCCGAAGATATGCCTTGGACTTCCGTATCAATCGCTGATTTGAAGAGTGTCGATATCCTAGGTGGGTTATCCGTCAGTGAGCATCTTTCCAAGTTGAGAGGTCGCGATTTTGGCTAGGCCATCAAAGATATATTGGGATAGTTGTGCTTGGCTTGGATTCTTGAATGGGGAGCCAGACAAGAAGCGAGAACTTGAAATCGTTTATGAACAAGCCCGAAAGGGATACTATGAGCTTTGGACATCAACACTGTCGATGGTTGAGGTTCGGCGTCTTGATTCTGAAAAGTACGTCCCAAAACCCCTCAGCGATGAAAATGCGATTATAATCCAGCGTCTATTTCGACAGCCGTTTGTAAAGGCTATTCCCCTTGGTGTTGAAATCGCTGACAGCGCAAGAGATTTGTTTCGACTGACCCCGGGGCTTACGAAATTTCAAGACGCAATCCATCTTGCTTCAGCGTTGAGATGGGACTCTCAGATAATGCATACATATGACAACGATGATCTTCTGCACTTAAATCTAAAATTCAAATGCAAGAACGGTGAAAAACTCAACATATGCTATCCCGATGAGACAACTGATGGTCCCCTCTTCTCTCAAAACAATAACAAGAGGCCGGGTTAGTAAAATTGAAGTAAGATCATGAAAGCTTGGCTCCGACCAGAGCAGGGGGCGCATTCAATGCGTATCATAGTACGATGAAGCACAATCTGACACTGGACCGAGCTCTGGCTGCAATGAATATTTGGCTCGTCTAAATAGTAAATTTTGTCGCAACATAATATTATTATTTTGATAAGTTATCATATATTGTGCTTGGCAAGAAGGTCTGCGTGTATGGAACTCAAACTGCGGCCGATGTTCAGCTACTTTATCCACTTATCAATTATGAATTTCGAAACTCCATCGCTGATACCTCTCCATGCGGCGGTGTTGTTAGTAGCATCTACGACGTAGAGAGAGTCATTTTTGTCCATTGCTGGCCAAATTGCATTGACGGCTTGTTCTGCAGTTAGGCTGGAGTTCGAGTACCAGAATGATTTTTGGATTTTTGCCCAAGACCCCGTAGCTTTTATGGCTTCGGCAACTTTCTCGTAGTTCTGTCCAGGATCATTCAAATCATAAGATATGTGAAGATTGTTCGACATCCCACCCTCTCGAATCTCTGATTGCGAATCGATGCATAACAATTAAAGAGGGTGACACAAAAAGTATGTAAACCCTATATCTTTTTAAGTCCCTTGGTGGCCAAACCAAGAATCCGGTCCATACCATCGCAGCTTTCGGTTCGTCCTGGGCCCTAGGTGCCAGGCAAAACGTAAGCGGCGGTGCAGTACGCCCCATTTCCCCCGCACCGGAATCGCCCTAAAACCCTCCGATTCTCGAACCCAGGGCCCGCCCATGTACCGTCCGCCGCATTTCGCCGTCGACGACCTGCCGACCCAGCAGGCGCTGATCCGGGCGCATCCGCTCGGGCTTCTGGTCGTGGCCGGGCCGGACGGGCTGACCGCGGACCCGATTCCCTTCCTGCTCGATGCCGGGGAGGGGCCGTTGGGGCGGCTGCGCTGCCATGTGGCGCGGGCCAATCCGGTCTGGCGGGTGATCGGGGCGGGGGCCGAGGTGCTGGTCGTGTTCCAGGCGGCCGAGGGCTACGTGACGCCCGGCTGGTACGAGACCAAGAAGGAGACCGGCAAGGTCGTGCCGACCTGGAACTATGCGCTGGTCCAAGTCCACGGCCGCGCCCGGGCGATCGAGGACACCGACTGGCTCGCCAGCCAGATCGCCGACCTGACCGCCCTGCAGGAGGCGGCGCGGCCGGAGCCCTGGGCGGTCGACGATGCGCCGGCACCGTTCATCGCGGCGCAGATGCGCGGCATCGTCGGGATCGAGATCCCGATCGCGCGCATCACCGGCAAGTGGAAGGTCAGCCAGAACCGCCCGGAAGCCGACCGCACCGGCGTCGCCGAGGGGTTCGAGGCGCAGGGCGCGGCGGCGGCGGTGATGGCCGGTCTGGTCCGCGATTTCGGCCGCGACCGCGGCTGAGCGGAGATCCCGCGGTTTCCGCGCGGCGGCGACATCGGCCGAGCCACGACACCCGAAAAAGACCCGTCCACGGGGCAGGGGCGCCGGACACGGCTGGCTCGACTGCGGCGTGAGGGAAATCGTCCCGCCGTGCGTGAGCCAGGAGGCGTCTCGATGGCGCCGGACGGCCGCACCTTGCGGCCTGCATTCCTCGAGCCGGACGGCCGCATGATGCGGCCTGCCTCCCGCGCGAGGCCCGCAGCACGTATCGGCCGGGGACGGCCGGCCTATTCCTCGTAGAACTTGGCTTCGACCAGCGTGGTGATCGCCGCCAGGGCATCGGCGGCCTGCCGGCCCTTGGCGGCGACGCGGATGGTCGTGCCGGGGCTCGCGGCCAGCATCATCAGGCCCATGATCGAGGTGCCGCCGACGGTCTGATTGTCCTTGGTGACCTCGACTTCGGCGTCGAAGCCCTCGACGGTCTGCACGAACTTGGCCGAGGCCCTGGCATGAAGTCCGCGCTTGTTGGTGATCAGCAGATCGCGGACCAGATGCCCGTCGACAGTCTCTGCATCTGCCATGGACACGGCGCCCTCACTCAACTGGGGACCGCCCATCGGACCCCGCTCTCCGCCTTCTGCAACGGCGCTACGAATAGACGTGAAATCGTGTCGGTGTCGAGATGCCGCGGCGTCTCTAAGCCTAATCGACGAGCGATTCGCGCGCTTGTGACCGGCGCCTACTGGCCCTGCAGTACCTGGCTGGCGACGTTGATGTATTTCCGGCCGGCATCCTTGGCCTCGGAGACGGCCGCGAGCAGCGGCTTCTCCTGGCGCACCTTGGCGAGCTTGACCAGCAACGGCAGGTTCACGCCGGCGACGACCTCGACGGTGCCGCCGTTCATGACCGAGATGGCCAGGTTGGACGGCGTGCCGCCGAACATGTCGGTCAGGATTGCCACGCCGGATCCGTCATTGACCTTCGCGACGGCATCGAGAATGTCCTGCCGGCGCTGCTCCATGTCGTCCTCCGGACCGATGCAGATCGTCTGGATCTGCTGCTGCGGCCCGACGACATGTTCGAGAGCCTTCACGAATTCCTTGGCGAGCTCCCCGTGAGTCACGAGGACGAGACCGATCATCGGGCCATGCTCCACATGAGACGCGGGTCCTGCCCTTCCGGGCCGTCTTCTCTCGTTGCGCCCGCGCCTCGACCGAGGCGCTTAGATGGTTGCGGCGGGCGGGGCATTCAAGGACGAACTCCCTCCCGTGCCGCACCATAAAGCCGTTTCCGCGACTTATCGCAAGAGGCCCGGCATGCACCGGAGGACCAGGGCCGCGCCCGAGGGGTCGCCGGACGGGACCGCCAGGCGGGCCAGCCGGACGCCGAGAATGTCGGTCGTCAGGGCCTCCGGGGGCGGCATCCGGGCCTCGGCGGGCCCGAGATCGGCCACCAGGCGGATCACCGCGGCCGGTTCGAAGTCGACCGGGACGATGCCGAATCCGCGGATTTCGACGAGCCCGGCAATGGCTGCGGGCACGCGCGCCACCAGGCGCCCGCCTGCGGCCGTCAGGTCGACGCGATCGTCGGCGACCAGGGCCGCGAATCGCCCCGCCTCCCGGGTCCGCTCGACGAGATCGAGCGCGAGGCGCGACTTGCCGCTGCCCGAGGCACCGCGAATCAGGATGCCGTCGGCGCCGACCAGCACCACCGAGCCGTGCAGGTTGGTGGGCAGGGGCGGGCTCATGCCGCCGGGATCCGCACGGTGAAGCGGGCGCCGAGCACCTTCTCCCCGTCCGGGCCGAGCCGATTGGTGGCCTCGATGGTGCCCTGGTGGGCTTCCACGATCTGGCGCGAGATGGCGAGGCCGAGGCCCGAATTGTTGCCGAAGCCCTCCTGCTCGGGCCTGTCGGTGTAGAAGCGCTCGAAGATGCGCTCGATCGCGTCCGGCCGGATGCCCGGGCCGTCGTCGTCGACCAGGATCTCGACGGCATCGTCGACCCGGCGCACGGTAACGCGCACCTCCGCGCCTTCGACCGAGAAGGAGCGGGCATTGTCGACCAGGTTGGTGACGACCTGGCCGAGCCGGCTGTCGTGGCCCATCACCCGGTGCGGCCGGCCCTCCGCATCCTTGGCGACGATCAGGCGGACCTCCTGGTCGCGTTTCAGCGCCAGTTCGTGCTGGACCGACACCACCGCCTCGACCAGCCGGACCACATCGATGCGCGCGGCCTCCTCGCGGGCGAGTTCGGCGTCGAGCCGCGAGGCGTCGGAAATGTCCGAGATTAGCCGGTCGAGCCGGCGAACGTCGTGCTGGATGACCTCCAGGAGCCGGCCGCGCGATTCGTCGGAACGGGCCAGCGGCAGGGTCTCGACCGCGCTGCGCAGCGAGGTCAGCGGGTTCTTCAGTTCGTGCGCCACGTCGGCGGCGAAATGCTCGATCGCGTCCATGCGCAGGTAGAGCGCATTGGTCATGTCGCGGAAGGCGCGCGACAGGTGGCCGATCTCGTCCTGGCGGGCGGAGAAATCGGGGATTTCCTCGCGCGCCTTGACCGAGCGGCGGACCCGGTCGGCGGCGGCGGCGAGCCGGCGCATCGGCCCGGCGATGGTGCCCGCGAGCAGCACCGAGAGCAGGATGGTGACGCCGGCGGCGACCAGGAAGACGCGGATGATGCCGAGCCGCTCGGCGCGCACGATCGCGTCGATGTCGCCGCCCTGGGTCGACAGCATCAGCGAGCCGAGCACGGTCCGATTGCGCTGGATCGGTACGGCGACGGAGACGATCAGCTCGCCCTTCGTGGTGCGCCGCACGACCGAGGCGGAGGCGCCGGTCAGCGCCTGGGCGACCTCCGGATAGTCCTTTCCGTCGGAGAAGCCGAGTTCGCGATAGACCGGCAGGCCGGTGCCGCGGAACCAGCCGGTGACCTCCTCGGCGAAGCGGTCGAACCAGCGTGCCGTCTCGGGCGGCTCGGACGCCGGAGCGACCGGGCCGAAATCGCCGCGCCGGTAGAGATTGCGCGAATCGATCACCATGAAGCCGTCGCGGTCGTAGATGCGCGCGCGGGTCTTGGTCGGCGAGACCAGCCGGCGCAGCACCGGGGCGACGCGCTCCGGGTTGATCGGAAAGTCGAGCGAGGACAGCGTGTCGTCGCCCGGCGGCTCGGGCTTCTCGGTCAGGTCCTGCTTCAGAAGCTCGTCCGGATCGAGCAGGATCTGGTCGGTATTGACGCTCGCCGAGGAGGCAACCGCGGCGGCGATGATCTCGCCTTGGACCATCAGGCTTTCCAGCCGCGCGTCGATCAGGCCGGCGCGGAACTGGTTCAGGTAGAGGATGCCGGACAAGAGCGCGATCAGCGCGAACAGGTTCAGGATGACGATGCGGCGCGTCAGGCTGGAGAAGACCGCCGTCCCCGACGATCGCCACAGCCGCCAGAGCGCCGTCTGCCAGCCGCGCCGGCGCTTCTGCGCCGGCTTCTGGGGCTTCACGGGCCGGCTTTCGGAGGCGCGCATGTCCATGGCGGGCCGGTCACGCCTCCTTGAAGCGGTATCCGACCCCGTAGAGCGTCTCGATCATCTCGAAATCGTCGTCGACGGCCTTGAACTTCTTGCGCAGCCGCTTGATGTGGCTGTCGATGGTGCGGTCGTCGACATAGACCTGATCGTCATAGGCCGCATCCATCAGGGCATTGCGGCTCTTGACCACGCCCGGGCGCTGGGCGAGCGCATAGAGGATCAGGAATTCGGTCACCGTCAGGGTGACCGGCTCGCCCTTCCAGGTGCAGGTGTGGCGCTCCTGGTCCATGGACAGGTTGCCGCGCTCCAGCATCTTGGCCTGGTCGGTCGGCTTCGGTGCGCCTTCCCCGCGCGGCGCAGCGCGGCGCAGCACGGCCTTGACGCGCTCGACCAGCAGGCGCTGCGAGAAGGGCTTCCGGATGAAGTCGTCGGCGCCCATCTTGAGGCCGAACAGCTCGTCGATCTCGTCGTCCTTGGAGGTCAGGAAGATGACCGGCAGCTCGGACTTCTGGCGGAAGCGGCGCAGCAGTTCCATGCCGTCCATGCGCGGCATCTTGATGTCGAAGATCGCGAGATCCGGGGGATTGGCCCTCAGCCCGTCGAGCGCGGACGCCCCGTCCGTATAGGTCTGCACCCGATAGCCTTCGGCTTCGAGCGCGATGGAGACGGAGGTCAGGATGTTCCGGTCGTCGTCGACCAGAGCGATAGTCGGCATCGTCGATGGGTCCTCGCGATGAGCGGGCGCGACGAGCACGGCGCGACCCTGGTTTCTGCTTGGAGCGCTGCGAATGCGCTCAAATCATGACGTTTCAGTCTATCCCCGGTTCCCGTTGGACGAAATCGTCCGAACGCCGTAGGGCACCGTCCGACGGATAGACGGAGGCGTGATGCGTGCGGGTCGAAACAGGCCCTGGTCTAGCCCATCTGCCTGCGGCGGGGAACCGCAAACCGTGACGGCGGCTCAAAGGCGGCCGAGCGGGCCGCGGGAAACCCTGCGGAAGCGGTGATCGAGCAGCACCACGGAGATCGCCGCGCCGGCGACGATGCCGCCCATCAGGCCGACAGGACCGAGCCCTCCCGGTCCGGCCAGGACGGCGGCGATCGGCACGGCGCCGAGCCAGTAGGCCGAGGTCTGCAGGATGCTCGGCCGCCAGACATCGCCGGCGCCGCGCAGCGCCCCCATCAGCACCGCGGCGGCGGCATCGATGCTGAGGAAGAAGGCGGCGACCAGGAAAGTCTGCCGCGTCAGCGCCAGGACCGCGGGATCGTCGGTGTAGACCCTCCCGATCGGATCGGGGTCGATCAGGAACCAGACCGAGAAGGGCAGAGCCATGGCGGCGCCGATGACGATGCCGACCCGCCCGGCCCGCGCCGCATCGGCGGCCGCGCCGGCGCCGACCGCGCGGCCGACGCGGATTGCGGTGGCGCTCGCCGTGCCGATCGCCATCATGAAGATCAGGCTGACCACCGTCATGGTGATCTGGTGGGCGGCGAGGGGCGTCGTGCCGAGCGTGCCGGCGACGAAGACGATGGTGGTGAAGGCCGCGCTCTCGACGCCTTGCGCAATGCCCATCGGCAGGCCGACGGCGCGGATCTGGCGCCCGGCCGCGCCGCCGAGGGTGCGGATCTCGGCCAGCCAGGTCGACGGCGGGACGACCAGCCGGCGCGGATCGCCGCGGCGCGCCTCGTCGGCGACGAGATAGCCGATCGCCGCCAGGAAGGCGACCCAGCGCAGCGCGGCGGAGACGGCGACGCAGCCGACCGCCCCGGCCGGGTCGGCCAGCCCGAACCAGCCGAGGCCGAAGATGCCGTTGAGCGGCACGTTGGCGATGTTGACCAGGATCAGGATGACCATCCCGGCGCGCGGCCGGCCGGTCGCCTCCAGGAACAGGTTGACGGCCGTGAAGGCGAGCATGCCCGGCAGGCCCCAGCCGAAGGCGGCGGTGACGCGGGCGGCGCCGCTCGCGAGGTCGGGCGCCTGGCCGGTGGCGCGAAAGAACGGCTCCGAGAAGACGGACAGCAGCCCAACCAGCAGGCCGAGGGCGACCGCGTGGATCAGCCCGGCGCGAAAGACCCGCCCGGTACCGGTCGCGTCGCCCGCCCCCTGGGCCTGGGCGGACAGCACCACGACCGACTGCAGCGCACCGACCGCGACCAGCATCAGCACCATCTGGGGGGCGACGCCGAGCCCCATATAGGCGAGTTCCGCAGCGCCCGCCCAACCCGCCATGGCGGTATCGACCACGAACATGACCAGCAGCATCGCGCGCGCGACGATGATCGGGCCGGCCAGCCGCAGCGTTTCGACGGCATGCCGACCGACCGGCATGGCGCCGGTCTCATTGCGCATTCCGCTTCCGATGCCTGCGTTATCGACCGCCATGATGCCTGCGCTCCCGGAGCCGGAACGCGCCGGACCATACCGACGCGCCGACCGGGAGGGCGTGCCTGCCCGATCGGACCGGTCGATAATCGGTCGCCAGGGTCGCGGAGCCGCTCCCGCTCCGAAGCGCGGCGTTATAGAGGAGAGAGAGCCGCCCGCCCATGGCGCGGGGTGCAGAGCTGACCATTTTCCGGCTTCGGAGCCGGATTCGGAGGAATTTCGCATGACCAAGCCCGCATTCACGCCCGTTTCGGCCTCAAGACGGTTGATGCGCGAGGCGCGCAGCGCTGCGCTGGCCACGCTCGATGCCGGCACCGGCATGCCGTTCGCGACGCTGGTGACGGTCGCCGGCGCTGCCGACGGGGCGCCGCTGCTGCTCCTGTCCGATCTCGCGGCCCATACCCGCAACCTGAAGGCCGATCCGCGCGCCTCGCTGCTCTTCGACGAGCGCGGCCCCGGCGCGATCCTGCCCGGCGATCCGCTGACCGGGGCGCGCGTCACGCTGACCGGCCGGATGGAACGGCTGGCTGAGCCGGGCGAGGCCCGCCGCCGCTTCCTCGCCCGCCATCCCGAGGCCGAGGGCTATGCCGGCTTCCGCGACTTCGCCTTCTACCGGATGGCGGTGGAGACCGGGCATCTGGTCGCCGGCTTCGGCCGGATCGTCGACATCAAGGCCGCCGACCTGCTGCTCGATCTTTCCGAGGCCGGCGAGATCGTCGGGGCGGAGACCGAAATCCTGGAGCATCTCAACGCCGACCATGCCGATGCGCTCGCCCTCTATGCGACCCGGCTGGCCGGGGCGCCGGACGGGGCCTGGCGGGCGATCGGGTCCGACCCGGAAGGCCTGGATCTCGCCCTCGACACGCCGGCCGGAACGCTGGTGCGTCGCATCGCCTATCCCGAGCCGATCCGCCATACCGGTCCACTTCGTGCAGTTCTGAAGAAACTTGCAGATACGGCGCGATCCGTGTGAGGTATTCAATCGATTGAATCGTCTTTGGAACTTCTGTCGACCTTCGGATGTCTTGTTATCAAGGCGTCGTGTGACTAGCGTCGTCGTGCCGAGAGCAGTCTCAAGGATTTGGAGGACTTGAACTGTTCATTCGGCATGGACACGTCGTCGCAGCAAGATATTGCAGATCGACCCGCCGCGGCAGCCGGCGGGCATCCGGAGGGTTAACGCGTGAAACAGACCGGCACCTGGAACGAAGCTCAGGGGCTCGATGCGATCGGGCTGAAGAATCTCGGCTCGGTCCATTGGAATTTGTCGGAGCCCGAGCTCTACGAGGAGGCGATCCGGCGCGACGAGGCCAAGATCGCGGCGGGCGGGGCGCTGGTCGCCTATACCGGCCAGCACACCGGCCGCTCGCCCAACGACAAGTATGTCGTCTGCGATGCGCTCACCGAGAACAGCGTCTGGTGGGACAACAACAAGAAGTTCACCCCTGAGCAGTTCGCGCTGCTGCACGACGACTTCATCAAGCATGCCGAGGGCATGGACCTGTTCGTGCAGGATCTCGAAGGCGGCGCCGATCCGCGCTATTCGCTGCCCGCGCGCGTGGTGACCGAATACGCCTGGCACTCGCTGTTCATCCGGCACATGCTGCGGCGTCCGGAGCGCGCGGCGCTGCGCCACTACGTGCCCGACATGACGATCATCGACCTGCCGAGCTTCAAGGCCGATCCGGCCCGCCACGGCTGCCGGTCGGAGACCATCATCGCCTGCGACTTCTCGCGCAAGATCGTGCTGATCGGCGGCAGCTCCTATGCCGGCGAGATGAAGAAGTCCGTCTTCACCATGCTGAACTTCCTCCTGCCGGCGCAGGGCGTCATGCCGATGCACTGCTCGGCCAATGTCGGCGACGCGGGTGACGTGGCGGTGTTCTTCGGGCTCTCGGGCACCGGCAAGACGACCCTCTCGGCCGACCCGACCCGCACGCTGCTCGGCGACGACGAACATGGCTGGAGCGAGGACGGCGTCTTCAATTTCGAAGGCGGCTGCTACGCCAAGACCATCCGCCTGTCGCGCGAGGCGGAGCCGGAAATCTACGCGACGACCGAGCGCTTCGGCAGCGTCTTGGAGAACGTCCCGCTCGACCCGCTGACCCGCGTGCCGGATTTCGACGACGGCTCGCTGACCGAGAATACCCGCGTCGCCTATCCGCTGCACTATATCCCGAATGCCTCGCCGACCGGCCGCGCCGGCCAGCCGAAGAACATCATCATGCTGACGGCCGACGCCTTCGGGGTGATGCCGCCGATCGCCAAGCTGACGCCCGACCAGGCCATGTACCACTTCCTGTCCGGCTACACCGCCAAGGTGGCCGGCACCGAGAAGGGCGTGACCGAGCCGCAGGCGACCTTCTCGACCTGCTTCGGCGCCCCGTTCATGCCGCGCCATCCGGCCGAATACGGCGCGCTCCTGAAGCGCCTGATCGCCGAGCACGGCGTCGACTGCTGGCTGGTCAATACCGGCTGGACCGGCGGCGCCTACGGGGTCGGCCGGCGCATGCCGATCAAGGTCACCCGCCGCCTGCTGTCGGCCGCCCTCGACGGCTCGCTGAAGACCGCAACCTTCTACCGCGACCGCTATTTCGGCTTCGACGTGCCGACCGCGGTCGACGGCATCGAGCCGCATGTGCTCTATCCGGCCAAGACCTGGGCGGACAAGATCGGCTTCGAGCGTCAGGCCGCCAAGCTGGTCGACATGTTCGTCAAGAACTTCGAGAAGTTCGAACGCCATGTCGACGGCGCCGTCCGCGACGCCGCCCCGCAGCTGCGCTCGGCGGCCGAGTGATCGGACGGCCGGCGCCCTGATCCCGGGGCGCCGGTGCTCGACCACCCGACCCGGATCACGGCCCACCCGGTCCCCGCGACCGGGTGGGCCTTTTGCCTTCGGGCGCTCCCGCCGAGACCATTCCGCCCGTTGACCGCGCCCGCGCGATCCGCGATGGAAAGGCATGACCGCCCAAGACGAGACCCGCCCCGAGCCGCCGCTCGGCAGCCCGACCCGGCCCCTCATGCTGGAGGCCGCCGGCTGGGACGACTATGCGCTGATCGATTCCGGCCACGGCCGCAAGCTGGAGCGCTACGGGCGGATGAAGCTCGTACGGCCAGAGGAGCAGGCGATCTGGACGCCGCGCCTCGGCGAGGCGGTCTGGGAGCGGGCCGACGCGGTCTTCACCGGCGATGTCGAGGAGGAAGGGCCGGGCCGCTGGCGCTTCCCGCGCCAGGTGCCGGAAACATGGCCGATGGCCTATGGCGATGTCGCCTTCGGTTGCCGCTTCACGTCGTTCCGCCATACCGGCGTCTTTCCCGAGCAGGTCGCCCACTGGGCCTGGATGGCCGAGCGCATCCGCGCCGCCGGCCGGCCGCTGAAGCTTCTCAACCTGTTCGGCTATACCGGCATCGCCTCGCTGGTCGCCGCGGCGGCGGGCGCGCAGGTGACCCATGTCGACGCCTCCAAGAAGGCGATCGCCTGGGCGCGCGAGAACCAGGCCGCCTCCGGCATGGAGGCGCTGCCGATCCGCTGGATCTGCGAGGATGCCGGCAAGTTCGTCGCCCGCGAGGGCCGGCGCGGCAGCCGCTACGACGGCATCCTGCTCGATCCGCCCAAATACGGCCGCGGCCCGGGCGGCGAGGTCTGGCAGCTCTTCGCCGACCTGCCCGCCATGCTGACCGCCTGCCGCGATCTCCTGTCGGCCGATCCGTCCTTCCTGATCCTGACCGTCTACGCGATGCGCGCCTCCTTCGTGTCCTTCCACGAGCTGGCCGCCGAGGTCATGGCGCCGCGCGCCGGGCGGCTGGAATCGGGCGAACTGCTGCTCGTCGAGGAGGCCGGCGGCCGCCGCCTCGCCACCTCGCTGTTCTCCCGGTGGTGCCCATGAGACGGTCGAACCCGCCGCGTCCGTCCGCGCCCCAGCGCGCCGGCCAGATCAAGGAGGTGTCGAGCCTCGCCAATCCGGTCGTCAAGGAGATGCGCGCGCTGCAGCTCAAGAAGGAGCGCCAGCGCACCGGCCTGTTCCTGGCCGAGGGCCTCAAGCTGATCGCCGACGCGATCGACCAGGACTGGCCGATCCGGGTGCTCGCCTATGCGGCCAAGGTCAAGGACCAGCCGATGGTCCGCCGCATCGCCCGGGCGGCGGTCGACCGCGGCGCGCTGGTGCTGGTGGTCAGCGAGGACGTGCTGGAAAAGATCAGCCGGCGCGACAATCCGCAGATGGTGGTGGCGGTGTTCGAGCAGCGGCTGATCGGGCTCGACGACATCGATCTCGACCGGTCGAGCGTCTGGGTCGCGCTGGAGACGGTCAAGGATCCGGGCAATCTCGGCACCATCATCCGCACAGCCGATTCGGTCGGCGCCTCGGGCGTCATCCTGATCGGCGACACCACCGACCCCTTCGCTCTTGAAGCCGTGCGCGCCACCATGGGGTCGATCTTCAATATCGGCCTCGCCGCCGCGACCGCCGAGGAGTTCGTCGCCTGGAAGCGGCGCACCGGCGTGCCCGTGGTCGGCACCCATCTGGCCGGCGCGGTCGACTATCGCAGCCTGCGCTATGCCGAGCCCGGCATCCTGTTGATGGGCAACGAGCAGTCCGGGCTGCCGGACGACCTGGTCGCCGCCTGCGACCATACGGTCAAGATCCCGATGGCCGGCCGCGCCGACAGCCTCAATCTAGCGGTTGCCACCGCGGTGATGCTCTACGAGATGCGCCGCCCGCGGCTGAAGCTTTGAGGCCGGCGCTCCGGCGCCCGGCTGCCGTGGCTCTGAAGAGGCGCGACGCCGGCGCCGGTCGTCGGCTCGCGTCTGTCGACCGGCCTGGGCATAGCGGGGATCCGGCGTTTTGATGATTTCCCCGCACCCCGTCCTGGATTAGGGTCCGGCCGGGGCGCACGAACCGGCTGCAACGGCCGAGGGGCTGGACTTGAAGGGCGACAAGACATCGGAGTTCCGGCGCAGAACGGCGCCCGGTCTCGCCTTCATGCTCGGTCTCGCGCTGCTGGCCGGCATGGTCCTGTACTGGGTCGTGCTGGAGCGGGAGGACCGCGCCCTGCCGTCCGGCATCGCCGTCGCATCGGGCGTGCTCACCGCCACGCAGGTGCCGGTGGCCAGCCCCGGTGCCGGTGCGGTGCTGCAGGTGATGGTTCCGCCCGGCACGGCCGTGACGGCCGGAACGCCGATCCTGCGCCTGCGCGGCCGGACCGGCGAATTCCTGGTCGCCACCCCGCGCGCGGGCCGCCTGGACCGCCTCGCGGTGCAGCCCGGCGACGACATCGAGGCCGGTCGCGTCGTCGCCACCCTGACCGATCTGGCCGATCTCGCCATGATCGCCCCGTTTCCGGCAGAGACCGTCGGCCATCTGCCGATCGGCGCGGAGGCGCGGTTGGAGCTGTTCGGCTTCAAGGGCAACGCGATTCCTGCCCGCGTCGTCTCGGTCGTCGCCCAGGACGGCGGTGCCACGGCGCCGCAGCCGCCGGACGGCAACGCGGTTTCCGGACGCATGGTCACCGTCACCGTGGAGGTGACCGATACGCGCAGCCTGCCGCTCGCAGCCGGCATGCGCGGCCGGGTCTATCTGCGGATCGCGGAAGGCGCGCCTTGGCCGGCCCGGATCCGGTGACCGGTCCGGGCGTGGCGCGCCTCGCGCCTAGAGATGCTGGCCGCCGTTGATGTGGATCTCCGAGCCGGTGATGTAGGAACTCGAATCCGAGCACAGATAGTAGATGATGTCGGCGACCTCCTCGGGCCGGCCGAGCCGGCGCATCGGGATCTGCTCGACGATCTTCTCGGTGCCGGGCGAGAGGATCGAGGTGTCGATCTCGCCGGGGGCGATGGCGTTGACGCGCACGCCGTGCGGGCCGAGATCGTGCGCCATCTCGCGGGTCAGGCCGGCCAGCGCGGCCTTCGAGGTCGCATAGGCGGTGCCGGCGAAGGGATGCACCCGCGTGCCGGCGATCGACGAGACGTTGACGATCGAGCCGCCGGCCGCCTTCAGTTCCTTGAACAGCCCGCGCGCGAGCAGGACCGGCGCGTAGAAGTTCACGTGGAAGACCGAGTGCCACATGTCCATCGGCGTCGACAGCGAATCGAGCCGCTGCTTGTTTTTGTCCTTCGGGCTGATCGCCGCATTGTTGACGAGGCCGTACAGCTTGCCGCCGGAGGATTCCAGCCGCCGCCGCATCTCCGCGATGGCGATGCCGACATTGACCGGATCGGCGAGATCGACCTGGATGTGATCCTCCGGCCCCATCGGCCAGGGGCATTTGTCGGAGAAGGGCTGGCGCGAGCAGGTGATCACCCGCCAGCCGGCGGCCGAGAAGCGCTTCACCGTGGCATGGCCGATGCCGCGGCTGGCTCCGGTCAGCACGATGGTCTTGCGTTCGTCGAGCGCGGGCGCGGCCATGTCGGTCCTCGGAAGTCTGGGAATATGGGTGTGATATGGGGGCGGCGGCGGCGGAGCGCGACCGGCATTCGGGCGGACCTTAGAGCATTTTGTGCACTTCAGGAAATCGCTTTGGAAAGACCGGTCAGGCGGAAACCGGCTGCCTGCGCCTGAGCGCGAGGGCCCGGACGGCGAGCCCCGTCAGGGCGAATCCGGCAAAGGGCAGAAGGGCCTGGACCAGGGCCGTGGCGCCGGTGATGCGGCGGTCGGCCCCGCCGGCCAGCGCCAGGGTCTCGGTCGTGATCGTGGCGACGCGCCCGCCGCCGAGCACCAGGGTCGGCAGGTAGAGGGCGATGCTGACCGCGAAGCCGACGGCGGCGGCGGTCAGGAGCGGACCGGCCAGCAGGGGCAGGCGAACAGCGAGAAGACGCCGCAGCGGTCCGGCCCCGAGGCTCGCCGCGACCGGCTCCAGGCGCCGGTCGAGCCCGGCCCAGGGTCCGGCAAGCGAGAGATGCACATAGGGCACGACCTGCGCGACATGGCCGATCAGGACGGTCGACGGTCCCGGCGTCAGGCCGGCCGCCGACAGGGCGACATCGAGCCCGAACAGCCAGCTCGTCTCCGGCACCAGGATCGGCAGGAACAGCAGGACCGCGACCGGCCCTGAGGCGCGGCTCCCGGGCGGCGCGCCGGCGAGGAGCACGATCGCGGCGAGGAGCGCGATCGCGGCCGCGGCGAGGCCGAGCCCGGCGCTGGTCAGGATCGGCCCGGCCAGGGCGGGCGCGAGGCCCGTCCAGGTGGCGAGCGACCAGCCTTCGGGCCAGGCCGCCGGAAAGCGCCAGGCGGTCGCGACCGACCAGAGGGCCAGGGCAGCGGCCCCGAGGCCGATCGCGGCGATCGGAAGACATGCCAGCGCCCCGGCCGCGATCCGGGCGGCGCGATCCTCGACCCGCCGGCGCCCCGAAATCGCCGCCGCGGCGAGCCGGCGTCGTACCGCCGCCTCCAGGGCGAGCACCGCCAGCGCGACGATCCCGGTCACCAGCGCCTGCAGCACGGTACCGGCCGCGGCGATCGTCCGCATGGTGAGATCGGGCTCGGCGAACCAGCGCAGCACCCGCACCGGCAGGGGCGGCGGGCCGGTCGGACCCAGGATCAGCGCCATGTCGACCGATCCGCTGGCATAGGCGGCGACCGCCAGCAGCGGCAGGCGGATGCGCGGCAGCAGGCGCGGCCCGACGGCGACCAGGAACCCCTTCATGCGCCCATAGCCGAAGCCCGCCGCCACCTCCATCGCCTGCGCGGGCGCCGTCTGCGGCAGGACGGCGAGCGCCACCAGCATGAGGAACGGCACCTCCTTGGCGACCAGCCCGGCCAGCAGGGCGAGGCCGAGCGGATCGTTGACCAGGGTGAAGTCCGGCGGCCGGTCGAAGCCGGTCGCCCAGGGCGACAGGAGGCGCAGGAACCAGCCGGACGGCGCAAGCAGGAAGGCGAGCCCGAAGGCGGCGGCGGCATGCGGGATCGAGAGCAGCGGGCCGATCAACCGGACGAAGAGCCGGAACGGCCGCGTGCCGTGGAAGGCGGCCAGCACGAGCAGCACGATGGCGAGCGACAGCGCCGCGGCCGCGATGCCGAGCGCCAACGCGGTCGCAGCCGAGCGGGCGAGGCCCGGCATGGCGAAAAGGCGGCTCCAGGCGTCGAGCGACGGGCCATGCGCTCCGATGGCGGGCAGGTGCCCGAAGGCCGGCAGCAGCGTGCCGGCCAGCCCGACCGCGACCGTGCCGACAAGGCCGGCCAGCACCAGGATCGCGGCGAGGCGCATGGGCCGCGCTGTCTCAGCGGACCGCGTAGCGCTGCGCCCAGGCCGCCGCCAGGGCGGTGGTCCAGCTCGGATGCGGCTCGGGCAGGACCGGGCCGAGCGCGTCCGGGGCGAGGCTCGCCGCGCCCAGATCGAGCGCGCGGAAGCGGGCCCGCTCGGCTTCCGGCAGCCGGTCGACGGCGAGCACGGTCGGATCGCCCCAGCGGTTCGGGTCCTGCTTGGCGGCCTGCGCCTCGGGCGACATCAGGAAATCGGCCAGCACCAGCGCGCCGGCCTTGGCCTTGGCATTGAGCGGGATGGCGACGAAATGCGTGTTGCCGAGCGTGCCGCCGGCGAGCGTGAAACTGCGGACCGTCGCCGGCAACTCGCCGGAGCGGACGGCGGTCGCCGCATCGCCCGGATTGAAGGTGAAGCCGATATCGGTCTCGCCGTCGGCGACCAGCCGCCGCAAGGCCGCGACATTGGCCGGGAAGACCTTGCCCTGGCGCCAGAGATGCGGGTGCAGCGCGTCCAGATAAGCGAAGACCGGGACGAAGCGCGCCTCCGCCTCGGCCGGGTCGAGCGGGCGGGCGAGGGCGGCACGGTCGGCGGTCCGGGTGACCAGGATCTGCTTCAGGAAGGTCGTGCCGAGGAAATCCGGCGGTTCGGGATAGGTGAAGCGGCCGGGATGACGGCGGGCGTAATCGGCCAGCGCGTCGAGCGAGGCCGGCGGGGTGGGGACGCGGGCGCTGTCGGCATAGAAGGTCAATTGCGCCATGCCCCAGGGCGCCTCCATGCCGTCGGTCGGAACGGTGAAGTCGGCGACGGTGGTCGGCTTGCCGGCCACGTCGACATGGCGCCAGTTCGGCAGGCGTGTCGCCCAGCCAGTCGGCCAGAGCAGGCCGGCCTTCTTCATGGCCGCGAAATTCTCGCCGTTGATCCAGACCAGATCGACGCTGCCGTCGCGGTCGCGCCCGGCCGATGTCTCGGCCAGCACGCGCGACACCACCGCCGACGTCTCGGCGACCTTGACGTGGACCACCTCGACCCCGAAGCGCGCCTTCGCCTGCCCGCCCGCCCAGGCGATATAGTCGTTGATGCGCGTCTCGCCGCCCCAGGCGTGGAAATAGACCGTCTGGCCCTTCGCGGCGGCCAGGACCGCGGCCCAGTCGGCCGGATCGGGATCGGCCGCGCGCGCGGCGGTGAGGCCGAGGCCGAAGGCCAGTCCGGTCAGTGCGGCGAGGAGGCGGGCGAGCATCTGGCGGGTCTCCGGGTCGGCGGCAGGCCGTGCCGCGGTTCGGATAGACCGCGCGCCGTCGCCGCGGTCAAGCCGCGCCGGAGCGCACGGTTGCGTGTTCCGGCCGGCAGCGGACGTTGCCCCGGGGCAGCGGGCAGTGCCCGCCAGCGGGCCTTGCCCGTGCGGGCGTCCCGGAAGGCCGTCCAACGGCGCCACGCCGTCAGATCGGCAGCATGTCGGTCGCCTTGACCTCCTCCATGACCGCATAGGTGCGCGTCTCGCGCACGCCCGGCAGGGCCAGGATGACCTCGGCCAGGAAGTGCCGGTAGGCGGCCATGTCGCGCACGCGGGACTTGATCAGGTAGTCGAAGCCGCCGGCGACCATGTGGCATTCCATCACCTCCGGCGCGCGGGCGACCGCGGCCGCGAAGGCATCGAACACGTCCGGGCTGGTGCGGTCGAGCATCACCTCGACGAAGACCAGCAGGCCGCGGCCGAGCTTCTGCGGATCGAGCCGGGCGCCGTAGCCGCGCACGAAGCCGTCGCGGGTCAGCCGCTTCAACCGCTCCGAGACTGCGGTCGCCGAGAGTCCGACCCGCTCGGCCAGATCGGTCGTGGTGATGCGCCCGTCCGACTGCAGGATGGAGAGGATGCGACGGTCGATTCGGTCGATGGGGATTTCACTGTCCATAACGCCAATCATAGCGAAATCACCGGTCCAATGTCTCCATCTTTGGTGAAAGCCGCGCTCGATCCTGACGTATGATGGGACATCCCCAACGCCCGACCGTCCGGAGCCGACCATGGCCGCTGCCGCCGATTTCTCCGCCGCCCATCCCGCGCCGTTCCGCGCCGCCTTCGCGCCCGACGACCGCGGTCTGGTCGCGCGCCTGATCGAGGAGACGCGGTTGGTCGAATCCGCCGAGGCGCGCATCGATGCCGAGGCGACCCGGCTGATCGAGGCGATCCGGACCGACCGCAATGCCTTCGGGGTCGAGGAGTTCCTGCGCGAATATTCGCTCTCCACCAAGGAGGGCTTGGCCCTGATGGTGCTCGCCGAGGCGCTGCTGCGCGTGCCGGATCCCGAGACCACCGACCGGCTGATCGAGGACAAGCTGCGCCAGGCCAATTTCGAAGGCCACGAGCGCAAGTCGGACGGCTGGCTGGTCTCCGCCTCGACCTGGGCGATGGGCCTGACCGCCCGCATCCTGCAGCCGGGCGACACCCCGGAGGGCATTCTCGGCGGCCTCGTCAAACGGCTCGGCCAGCCGGCGGTGCGCACCGCCGCCCGCCAGGCGATGCGGGTGATGGGCCACCAGTTCGTGCTCGGCGAGACCATCGACGACGCGCTCGGCCGGGCCCGCGCGCTCGAGGCCAAGGGCTATCGCCATTCCTACGACATGCTCGGCGAGGGCGCCCGCACGGCCGCCGATGCCGACCGCTACCTCGCCTCCTATGCGGGTGCGATCGAGAAGATCGGCAAGGCCGCCGGCTCGTCCGCGCTGCCGGCTCGTCCGGGCATTTCGGTCAAGCTGTCGGCGCTGCACCCGCGCTACGAGGCGGTCAACCAGGAGCGCGTCATGCGCGAGCTGGTGCCGCGCATGATCGATCTGGCCCGATCCGCCAAGGCCTACGACCTCAACCTGACGGTCGATGCCGAGGAGGCCGACCGGCTGGAACTGTCGCTCGACGTGATCGCCGCCGTGCTGGCCGATCCGACGCTGGCCGGCTGGCACGGTTTCGGCCTCGCCATCCAGGCCTACCAGAAGCGCGCGCCGGAGGTGGTCGAGTGGATCGGCGATCTTGCCGAGTCCTATGGCCGGCGCCTGATGGTGCGCCTCGTCAAGGGCGCCTATTGGGATACCGAGGTGAAGCGCGCGCAGGAGCGCGGGCTCGCCGGCTATCCGGTCTTCACCCGCAAGGCGGCGACCGATCTCTCCTATCTGGCCTGCGCCCGCCGCCTGCTCGCCCGGCGCGACCGCATCTACCCGCAATTCGCCACCCACAACGCGCTGACCGTCGCCCAGATCATGGAGCTCGGCGGCCATGACGGGCGGGCCGGCGGCCGCGCCGCGGCGGCCTCGCTCGGCTTCGAGTTCCAGCGCCTGCACGGCATGGGCGAGAGCCTCTACCGCGCCGTGACCGAGCAGGAGGGCGTGCCCTGCCGCATCTATGCCCCGGTCGGCGGCCATCGCGACCTGCTCGCCTATCTGGTCCGCCGGCTCCTGGAGAACGGCGCCAATTCCTCCTTCGTCGCCAAGGTCGGTGACGATGCCGTGCCGATCCGCACGCTGCTGACCCGCCCGTCCGAATGGCTCGAGGGCGGCGCCCGGGCGGTGCATCCGCGCATCCCGCTGCCGCGCGATCTCTACGGCGCCGCCCGGCGCAATTCCCGCGGCGTGGAATTCGGCGTCGCCGCCGACCGCGACCTGATGCTGAAGGAGGTCTGGTCGTTCCGCGCCGACGAGGTCGCCGCCGCCCCGATCGTCGACGGCCGCCACGTCGCCGGGACCACCCGTCCGGTCCTCTCGCCGGTCGACGGCACGACCCGCGTCGGCACCGTGGTCGAGGCCGATGCGGCGACCGCGATCCGCGCCATGGAGGCGGCCCGGCGCGGCTTCCCGGCCTGGTCGGCGACCCCGGTCGAGACCCGCGCCGCCGCGCTCGAGCGGGCGGCCGACCTGATCGAGGGCAACCGCGACCGCTATCTGGCCCTGCTCGCCCGCGAGGCCGGCAAGACGCTCGCCGACGGCCTCGCCGAGGTGCGCGAGGCGGCCGATTTCTGCCGCTACTACGCGGCCGAAGCCCGTCGGGTGTTCCGCGACGGCGGCACCGTGCTGGCCGGCCCGACCGGCGAGGAAAACCGCTTCCGCCATCGCGGCCGCGGCGTGATCGTGACCATCTCGCCCTGGAACTTCCCGCTCGCCATCTTCCTCGGACAGACCGCCGCCGCGCTGGTCGCCGGCAATGCGGTCGTCGCCAAGCCGGCCGAGCAGACGCCGCTCGTCGCCCACGAGACCGTGCGTCTGCTCCATGCCGCCGGCATCCCCGAGGAGGCGCTGCATCTGGTCCCCGGCGACGGCCGCGTCGGTGCGGCGCTGGTCGCCCATCCGGCGGTCGCCGGCATCGCCTTCACGGGCTCGACCGAGGTGGCGCGCATCATCAACCGCACGCTCGCCGACAAGCCCGGCCCGATCGTGCCGCTGATCGCCGAGACCGGCGGCATCAACGCCATGATCGTCGACGCCACCGCGCTGCCCGAGCAGGTCACCGACGACGTGGTCATGAGCGCCTTCCGCTCCGCCGGCCAGCGCTGCTCGGCCCTGCGCCTGCTCTACCTGCAGGAGGACGTGGCGCCGCGCATGCTGGAGATGATCGAGGGCGCGGCGCGCGAGATGCGCCTCGGCGATCCGTCCGATCCGGCGGTCGACATCGGCCCGGTCATCGATTCCGAGGCCAAGGACCGGCTCGATGCCCATGTGGCGCGCGAGAAGGCGGCGGGCCGGGTCGCGTTCGAGGGCGCCCTGCCGGCCGGCGCCTATGCGGCCGGCACCTGGGTGGCGCCGACCATCGTCCGCCTCGCCCGCGCCGAGGACCTGACGCAGGAGGTGTTCGGCCCGGTGCTGCATGTCGTCACCTGGAAGGCCGGCGAGCTCGACCGCGTGCTCGACGGCATCGGCGCGACCGGCTACGGCCTGACGCTCGGCGTCCATTCGCGCATCGACGCCACCATCGCCCGCGTCTGCGAGCGCCTGCCGACCGGCAACATCTACGTCAACCGCAACATGATCGGCGCGGTCGTCGGCGTGCAGCCCTTCGGCGGCTCCGGCCTCTCCGGCACAGGCCCCAAGGCCGGCGGTCCGGACTATCTCCTGCGCTTCGCCCTCGAACAGGCCATCTCTACCAACACCGCCGCCGCCGGCGGCAATGCCAGCCTGATCGCCATGGGGGAGGAGTGAGAGGGAACGAAGAGACGCGGGGTCTTGTGTCTGCTCGTCCCTTCAGTCATGGACAGCTGTCATGTCGCACAACTCTGAGAAGTTTCTGAATTCGGGCGCAAGTGCCCCCGATTTCTTCGCAGAGCGCGCCGGTACGGGCGATCTCGATGCAGCCCTGCGGTTTCTGTCTCGGGCCGGTGGGGAAGCGCCGGCGGAGGCTGACAGTTGGCCGGTCGACGAGGCCATCGATCGACGGCCGGACTGATCGTCGCCGCAGGTCGCGTCCGGGGTGCCGGAGGCGAACGGATCGTGTCGGGCGACACGTTGCCGGGGTTGCGGGACATGGTCTAGAACCCCGGCCATGCTGCCGATCGATGTCGTTCTCCCGGACCTGCTCGCCCGCCTCGAAGCGGCGACGCGGGTCGTGCTGGTCGCCCCGCCCGGAGCCGGCAAGACCACCGGGGTGCCGCCGGCCCTCCTGGCGGCGGGCTGGCGCGGCGACGGGCGCATCCTGATGCTGGAACCGCGCCGGCTGGCAGCCCGGGCCGCGGCCGCGCGCATGGCGGCGGTGCTCGGCGAGGAGGTCGGCGGCACGGTCGGCTTCCGGGTGCGCATGGAGGCGAAGGTCTCGGCGCGGACCCGGATCGAGGTCGTCACCGAGGGCGTGTTCACGCGGCTGATCCTCGACGATCCGGAACTGACCGGCGTCGCCGCCGTGCTGTTCGACGAATTCCACGAGCGCAGCCTCGACGGCGATCTCGGCCTCGCCCTGGCGCTCGATGCGCAGGGCGCGCTGCGGCCGGACCTGCGGTTGCTGGTCATGTCGGCGACCCTCGACGGTGCCCGTGTCGCCACGGTTCTCGGCGATCCGATGCTCGGCGACGCGCCCGTTGTGACCAGCGAGGGCCGCGCCTTCCCGGTCGAGACGCGCCATCTCGGCCGCGACCCCGGCGAGCGGATCGAGGCCGCCATGGCGTCGGCGGTGCGGCGGGCGCTGGCCGAGGAGACCGGCTCGGTGCTCGCCTTCCTGCCCGGCCAGGCCGAAATCCGGCGCACGGCCGAACAGCTCGACGGCAAGCTCGGCGCCGATGTCGATCTCGCGCCCCTCTATGGCGCCCTGACCCCGCGCGAACAGGACGCGGCGATCCGCCCGGCCGCGCCCGGCCGCCGCAAGGTGGTGCTGGCGACCGCGATCGCCGAAACCTCGCTGACCATCGAGGGCGTGCGCATCGTGGTCGACAGCGGCCTCGCCCGCGTGCCGCGCTACGAGCCGTCGACCGGCATGACCCGGCTGGAGACCGTGCGCGTGTCGCGCGCGAGCGCCGACCAGCGCCGCGGCCGCGCCGGCCGCACCGGGCCGGGCTTCTGCTATAGGCTCTGGGACGAGCCGCAGACCGCCGCGCTGGCCGCCTATGACCGGCCGGAGATTCTGGAGGCGGATCTGGCGAGCTTCGTTCTCGATCTCGCCGCCTGGGGCGTCGCCGACCCGGCCGGGCTGGCCTTTCTCGACCCGCCGCCGAAGCCGGCCTGGGACGAGGCGGTCGCGCTCCTGAAGGACCTCGACGCCCTCGACGGCGATGGTCGGCTGACCGCGGACGGCCGCGCGCTGCAGCGCCTGCCGCTGCATCCGCGGCTCGGCCACATGGTCATGCGGGCCGCCGACCTGGGCGCTGCGCGGCTCGCCGCCGAGATCGCCGCCGTGCTCAGCGAACACGGGCTCGGCGGCACGGCGGTCGATCTCGAGGACCGCATCCGCCGCCTCCGGCAGGACCGCTCGCAACGTGCCGAGGACGCGCGCCGGCTGGCGCAACGCTGGGCCCGGCTCGCCGGCGCCGATCGCGACGGCCCCGCTTCGACCGCCACTCCGGTCTCGGCAGCTTCCAACGATCCCGCCGATGCCGGGCGCCTGCTCGCACTCGCCTATCCGGACCGCGTCGCGCAGGCGCGCGGCGCCCCCGGCGGCTTCCGCCTGATGAACGGGCGCGGCGCGATGCTGGAGCCGCACGAGGCGCTCGCCCGCCAGCCCTGGCTCGCGGTCGCCGAGGTCCAGGGCACGGCGGCCCGCGCCCGCATCCTGCTCGCCGCGCCGCTGTCGATCGAGGCGATCGAGCAGGATTTCGCCGGCCACATCCGCGAGGAGATCGATGTCCGCTTCGACGCGGCGGCCGGCGCGGTCCGGGCGCGCCGGGTGCGCCGGCTCGGCGCCCTGGTCCTGGGCGAGACGCCGGTCGCCGATCCGGACCCCGCGCTCGTCGCCCGGGCGCTCGTCGGCGGGCTGCGGCAGCGCGGCATCGGGGCGCTGCCGTGGTCGAAGGCCCAGCGTCAGACCATCGCCCGCGTCGGCTTCGCCCGCCGCGCCGATCCCGAAGGCTGGCCCGATCTCGGCGACGAGGCCCTGGCGGCAACCCTTGAGACCTGGCTCGCGCCGCATATCGAGGGCCGGCGTTCGCTCGGCGAGATCGGCGCAGCGGATCTCGGCAACGCCCTCGACGCGCTGATCGGCTGGGACGGCCGGCGCGCGCTCGACCGGCTGGCGCCGATGCATTTCACCGCGCCGACCGGCTCGACCGTGGCGCTCGACTACGAGGCCGAGAACGGACCGGTGCTGTCGATCCGGGTGCAGGAACTCTACGGCCTCGCCCAGCATCCGAGCGTCGCCGACGGCCGGGTGCCGCTGACCGTCGAACTCCTGTCGCCGGCGCACCGCCCGATCCAGGTCACCCGCGACCTGCCCGGCTTCTGGCGCGGCTCCTGGCGCGAGGTCAAGTCCGAGATGAAGGGCCGCTACCCCCGCCACCTCTGGCCCGACGACCCGGCCAGTGCCGTCCCGACCACCCGGGCGAAGCCGCGCGGGACGTGACGGCGGGCGCGATCGCTCAAGGCGGTCCGAGCGACCGGAGGAAGGGCGCCACCGCGTCCGCCGCCTCGCGTGGCCGTCGCTGCAGGAGCATGTGCGGCGCGTCGATCTCGCAATGGGCGGCATCGGGGCGGAGGCGGGCGAGGCTGCGGGCGGCGCCCGGGCCGAGCAGGCGGTCGCGCCGCGCCGAGACGATGAGGATCGGCACCGCCACGGCGGCGAGCTCGGCGCGGGCGTCGACCGTCAGCGCCTCGCGGACGCGGCGGGCGATCACCGCGGGCGCGACCCGCCGGACGACGCGGGCGACTTCGGCGGCAAGTTCGTCGCCGTTCTCGCCGGCGAGGAACCAGCGAATGGGTGCCACGAAGGGCGGCAGGCGGAACAGGAACGGGCGGGCGAGCGGGGCGAGCGCCGCCGGCAGCCAGGGCACCGGGTGTTGGACGAAGGTGGCGACAAGGACCAGCGCGACCAGGCCGGGCGGCCGGCGCGCGGCGATGCGGATCGCCAGCGGTCCGGAGAAGGATTCGGCGACGATGGCGAAGGGTTCGTCCCGCGGCAGCCGCGCTTCGACCAGCGGTATGAGGTCGTCGTAGCCGAGCGGGCGGTCGGCCGGATAGGCGACGACGTCCGGCGCGAGATCGGGCGGCAGCACGGCCAGGAAGCGCTCGAAAAGCTGGCCGGTCCCGTCGAGGCCGGGAAGGAGAATGCAGCGCAACGGTTGCGTGGCTTGCATGTCCATGGAGCGCAGTGGGTCAGTCCCGATCGTCGGCGAGCGACAGATCGTCCGCGGCCCGCGGCGAGACGCGGAGCCTCACCGGCCGGACGTCCGGATGGCGATGCGCTCGCGCAGCCGGGAGAGAACGGCGTCGGCGTCGAGCGACGGCCCGCTCGCCAGCCCTTCTTCCACCATCCGGCGCAGGCGCTGGATGTCCGCCTCGCGCAGTTCCACCTCGTCGGCTTCGTTCGCCGCCCAGGCGGCGACGGCGGCCCTGACCGCCTCGGCCTCGCTGGCGAAGCGGCCATCGACGACGGCGGCTTCGATGGCCCGGGCTTCGTCGTCGGCGAGGTCGACGGTGACGCGCTTGTTCATGGCGATGCTCCTCGGTACAAGTCTAGCACAGGGCCGGAGCGGCCGCGACAGGTTGCAACCACCGCGATGCTCGCGCGACGACGACGCGGAACGGGCGTAGGCGGCCTCGGTTCCGCCCGGACCGTCGATGCCGCGGGTCACCCAGCCGAACACCCGCCGCCTTGGCTGCCCGGGCACCGCCGTTCGGATCCGGAGCGTCTCGCCTACGACAGGCGTTCGAACAGCGTCACCGGCTTGCCGAGATAGGTGGTCTCGGCGAAGGCCGCGAAGCCGGTCTTCTCGGCAACGCGGATCGAGCGGACATGGCTGACCTCGATCATCGCGGTCAGCCGCTTGTCGGGGAAATGTTCGCCGGCCCAGCCGACCAGCGCGGTGACGATCTCGGTGGCGAGCCCGCGCCCGGCGACGGCTGGGGTCAGCGCCCAGCCGCATTCCAGGCTGCCCTCGATCGAGGGCGTCAGGTCGCGCTTCATGTCGTGGAAGCCGGCCTCGCCCAGGAAGGCTCCGGTGTCCCGGTCGAGGACGGCGAAGAAGCCGAAGCCGAGCAGCGGCCAGAGGCCGGTCCGGTTCAGGAACCGCCACCAACTGGCCTCGCGCGTGAACGGCTTGCCGCCGATGAAGCGGGTTACCTCGGCGTCGGCCCACAGCGCCGCGTAGGCGTCGAAATCGGCCGGCTCGTGCGGGCGCAGGATGGTGCGGGCGGTTTCGATCCGCCGGATGTCGGAAGGGGAGGTCATCGGGATGCCGTTCACACGCTGCCGGGGCCGTTGATGCCGCGGGTCGCCCAGCCGATCACCCGCCGCTCGATCGTCTCGGCGATCACATAGAGCATGATGCCCATCACCGCCGTGGCGATCAGCCCCGCGAAGACCAGCGGCACTTCGAAGCGCCCCTGTGCCGCCATCATGAGCGCACCGATGCCCACATTCGCGGCGACCGTCTCGGACATGATCGAGCCGACGAAGGCGACCGTGATGGCAACCTTCAGGCTGGCGAAGAAATAGGGCATCGAGCGCGGCAGGCCGACCTTCATGATGATCTGCCGGTTGGAGGCGCCGAGCGCGCGCAGCACGTCCTTCAGTTCCGGCTCCACGGTGGCGATGCCGGTCGCGACATTCACCAGGATCGGGAAGAAGGAGATGATGAAGGCGGTGATGATCGCCGGCACCGTGCCGATGCCGAACCACAGCACCAGGATCGGCACGATGGCGACCTTCGGGATGGCGTTGAAGCCGATCAGCAGCGGATAGAAGCCGTTGTAGATCAGCGTCGAGGAGCCGATCAGCACGCCGCCGACGAGCCCGAATGCGACCGCGATCAGGAAGCCGACCACCGTGGTGAACAGGGTCTGGCCGGAATTCTCCAGGATCTGAGGCCACCAGGTGATCATCGACTGCACGATGACGTGCGGCGCCGGCAGGATGAAGGTCTTGATCGGGAAGATCAGGCAGATCAGCTCCCAGACCAGGATGAAGCCGGCGATTACCATCCAGGGCATCGCCCGCTCGATCACCTTCGGTCGCTTCCAGAACGGCCGCGGGACCACCCGGTCGATATCGATCTCGTCGGGTGCGGCGGCCGGCGACGCGGGTTGGGCCTCGGTGGCGCTCATGATCGTCTCCTCAGGCCGCATCCTGCCGCGCCGACTGGATCAGGCTGCGCAGCATGTGGGTGATCTCGATGAAATCGGGCAGGTAGGTGGTCTCCAGCGTGCGCGGGCGCGGGAACGGCACGTTATATTCGGCGACGAAACGGCCCGGCCGCGCGCTCATGACCAGGATGCGGTCGGCCAGGAACACCGCCTCGCGCAGGTCGTGGGTGACCAGGATCACGGTCGGCTTCTTCGACATCCAGAGATCCTGCAGCACGCCCCACAATTCCTCGCGCGTGAACATGTCGAGCGCGCCGAAGGGCTCGTCGAGCATCAGGAGCTTGGGCTCGTGGATCAGGGCGCGGCACAGCGAGGCGCGCTGCTGCATGCCGCCGGACAGCTGCCAGGGATAGCGCTTCTCGAAGCCGGTCAGCCCGACCAGACCCATCAATTCGCGCGCCTTGGCGACATATTCGGCCTTGTGGGCGGCGAGCCGGGAGGCATGCGGCTCGACGATCTCGAGCGGCAGCATGATGTTGTCGAGCGTGTTGCGCCAGGGCAGCTGGACCGAGTTCTGGAACGCCATGCCGACGATGCCGACCGGTCCCGTGACCTTGCTGCCGGCCACCGTGACTTCGCCCCTGGTCGGCGGCCAGAGGCCGGTCACCGCCTTCATCAGGGTCGACTTGCCGCAGCCGGACGGACCGACCACGGCCACGAACTCGCCGTCGCGCACCGACATCGAGGCGTTCTTGAGCGCAAGCGTCCCCTCCGTGCCGCCATAGCGCAGCCAGATGTCCTTGAGTTCCACGAAGGCCATCGTCGCTCTTCCCCGCTCGCCCGGACCGGCATGGTGAGCCGGCTGCTGCCGTCACGCAATGCCTGACTTGTTGGTAACGTCAAGCAAGAGGCGGACCAATCGGTGCTCTGCAACCCATCGCGGCCCAAAAGATTGGGGACGGCGACCCTTCCGGTCACGCGGTCGGTGCCCTTGCAGTCGCCGCGCCGCCCGCCGGCCTCAGCCGCCCCGCCGCCAGTGCCGGCCTTCCAGGTCGAGCCCGTAACGCTCCGGATGGGCCGCATAGGCGGCGAGGCCGACCAGGGCGGCGCGCGGATGGCGCACCAGATAGGTCGGGATGTCGGAGACCAATGCCGTGTGGGGTGCCTTGGCCTCGAAGGCGGCGCGGAAGGTGCCGTCGGTCAGGAAGCGCTCGATCTTCTGCGGAATGCCGCCGGCGATGTAGACGCCGCCGCGGGCAAGGCTCGAAAGCGCGAAATCCCCGGCGATCCGGCCGAGCGAGCGGGCGAACAGGCGCAGGGTTTCAAGCCCGATCGCCTCACCGGCCTCGGCGCCGGCGGTGACCTCCTCCGGATGATGGTACGGGCAGGGCAGGCCGCGGGCGGCCGCCACGGCGCGGGCGAGGCGCAGCATGCCGGAGCCCGACAGGATGCTCTCCCCGGTGACGCGCCCGCCGATCCGCTCAATCGCCGCCCAGACCGGCGCCTCGTCCGGCGCCTCCGGACCGAGACTGACATGGCCGCCTTCGCCCGGCACCGGAATCCAGAGCCCGAGCGCATGGACCAGCGTCGCGACGCCGAGCCCGGTGCCGGGCCCGACCACCACCTTGGTGGCCGACGGCCGCTCGGTGCCGCCGCCGATCTGGACCAGGTCGGCGCCGTCGAGCTTCAGCGAGGGCAGGGCGAGCGCCTGCGCCTCGAAATCGTTGATCAGGAGGACGTCGTCGAGACCGAGACGGTCGATCATCGCGCGCGGGCGGATCACCCAGGGGCAGTTGGTCAGCGCCACCTCGTCGCCGGTCACCGGTGCGGCCAGCGCCATCACGGCGCTGCGCGGCGCCGGATCGACATGGCCGAGGCTTTCGATGGCGGCGATCGGGTCGGGGAAATCGGCCGTGTGGACCGTCCGGTAGCCCGCAATGTCGGCGCCGCGATCGGCGATCAGGGCGAAGCGGGCATTGGTGCCGCCGATATCGGCGACCAGGACCGGGAAGGGAAAACTGTCGCGGGAGAGTTCGGGAGAGGGCACGGCCGGCCGGTTCCTTGAGGATTGCGGGTGCGATTCGGCCTGAACCGGCCGCGATGCCGACCGTTCCCCCCGAACCGGCGCCATGATGCACCGAAGCCGCGCCGTCCGCATCCCGGGTTCCGGCGATCGAGCGGTATCCCGCAGTCAACCGGCTCGGGGGCCGTGGGGCCCCCAGCGCATCGGCGCCCGCTCAGTTGCGCATCCAGTCCTGCCGTTCCTGCCACAGCCTCTCGCCGACCAAGCAGAGCGGGTTCAGCTTTTCGGCAGCCGGAACGATGCGCGGTTCGCGGGAGGCCGGCGTCGCGGGTGGGAAGTCGCCGGCGATCTCCATCAGGAGCTTCATGCGGGTGGCCGCCAGGAAGGCCTCGCGGGTCTTGATCGGCACCATGAAGGAGCCTTCGCCGCCGACCACGCATTCTCCGTAGTAGGTGTCGAGATCGGTGATGTCCATGGTGCCGAAATTCGGCCGCTTGATCAGGATCGGCAGGCCGTTGATGACGATGCCGCGGTCGAGCACCTCGCGCCGGACCTCCTCGACCGGCAGGCCCTGGTTGTTCGGCCCGTCGCCGGAGACATCGATCACCTGGCGCAGGCCGTCATAGCCGTTGCGGTCGAAGAGCGGCGCGGAGAAGCCGAGCGCGCCCGAAATCGACGTGCGGTAGGCGCGCCGGATCGGCTGGGCCATCAGCTTGGCGACGAAGGCCTCGGCGGCGGCCTTGCCGTCGATCAGCGTCCAGTCGACGGTCAGCCGCTGCTCGGCCGCGCCGGCCCATTCGACATAGGCGACGGCGATGCGCTGGTTCGGGCCGCGCCGGATCGCCTCCAGGACCTCCGGCGAGGTGATCGCCTCGACATAGCCGGCCCGCTGCAGGCGCTGTTCGTCCTCGTCCATCGAATAGGAAATGTCGACCGCCAGCACCAGTTCGACATCGACCCGGGTCTCCGCCCGGGCCGGCGTGCCGGCGAGCCCGGCCAGGGCGGCGAGCAGGGCAACAAGCGATGCGAAGACACGGACTGGCAAGGCGGACCTCCCCGAAACCGGCACCATTCCAGGCGGATCGTCGTGCAGCGGCGGGACCCCTGCCGGGTCCGCCTCCGACGGCGAAGCCGAAACTGTGTCACGGAACGGTCGCATCGCGAAGGGCGAGGGCGGCGGCGCCGGCCGCCGCCGCCGTCACGCATGCGTGATGCTACTCATAGAAACGGCAGGCCGGCGTGCCGGCCGCCGCCGCCGGGACGACCTTCAGTGCCGGCTGCAGCCCGGCGATCTCGATGATCAGCTTCATCTTCAAGGCCTTGCCGAAATTCTCCATGCCCCGGACCGGGATCATGAACGAACCCTCGCCGCCGATCACGCAATCCTCGTAGTAGCGGTCGAGCTGCGGGGCCGGCGACCAGTCGAGCGTCGTGTCCTTCATGACGATCGGCAGGCCGTTGATGGTCACGCCCTGCGCGACCAGCGCGTCGCGGGCGTCCGAGACCACCAGGCCCTGGTTGTTCGGACCGTCACCGGAGACGTCGACCACCTTGCGGGTGGCGCGGAAGGCGGTGCGGGCGAACAGCTGGCCGGCAAAGTCGAGCGCGGCGCTGATCGAGGTGCGTTGCAGGTTGTTGAGCGGGGCGGCCCGAATCCGGGCGGCGAAGTCGCGCGCGGCGTCCTCGCCGTCGATGATCGTCCAGGGCGCGATCAGGACCTGCTGGTCCATGCTGCCCCATTCGAAATAGGCGACCGCGATGCGGTGATGGCGGCCGAAGCGGATCGCCTGGATGACCTCCGGGGCGGTCAGGGCGTCGACATAGCCGTCGCGCTGCAGGTGCTGTTCGTCCTCGTCCATGCTTTGCGAGGCATCGACGGCCAGCACCAGGGCGACGTCGACCTCGATCGGGGCGATGCCGGCATAGCCGCGCTGGGCGGCGGCCGGGCTGGCGGCGAGGGCGGCGAGCAGGACGGCGAGACCGGTCCGGAGCCCGGCGGCGGCATATCCGGAGCGGAGCCGGGACGCGAGGCGCGACCACGAAGAGAGGCGGGTCCACGAAGAGACGAGAGCATGCACGGCAAGCCTCCATTGGCTGCGAGGGCTCCCGGCTATTCCTCCCGGACGATGCACGGCACGGGTCTGGCGTCAGGACCGGACCGGTACGCGGCACCGCCTTTCGATCCGATCCTTGGCGGAAGACCTCGGCGGGCCGGCCTGGATCGGGTCACGTCGTTTCACCTGCACAATCTTTCCTCATGCCTCGATTCTGTTCAAGCAACTCCTGATCCCTGAGGCGGCTCACCGAGTCTGGGTGGCAATCGTGCAACATTTCTTAACGGTGGGCCTGGGTCGGCCCGCCGGCCGGCGACGACGCAACGGCATGCTGGGGGCTCGCCAAGCCTTGGGGCTTCATGCCAACATCGTCCATCCGGGCGGAAACGGGCCGCCGCATGAGGGAGTGAGACATGTCGAAATTCGTCACCGCGCTGTTCCTGACCATGGCGGCGCTGTCGGCTCCGGCAGTGGCGCAGCAGTTCCAGCCCGCGATTCTCTACGACCTCGGCGGCCGCAACGACAAATCCTTCAACGAGGCGGCCTTCATGGGCGCCGAGAAGTTCAAGAAGGACGCCGGCGCCGAGTATCGGGACTTCGAGATCCAGAACGACGCCCAGCGCGAACAGGCGCTGCGCAACTTCGCGCGCCGCGGCCAGAACCCGATCATCGCCATCGGCTTCAGCCAGGCCCAGGCGGTCGAGAAGGTCGCCAAGGAGTTCCCGGACATCAAGTTCGCGATTGTCGACATGGTGGTCGACCTGCCCAACGTCCGCTCGATCCTGTTCCGCGAGCAGGAGGGCTCCTATCTGGTCGGCGTGCTCGCCGCGATGGCCTCCAAGTCCGGCAAGATCGGCTTCGTCGGCGGCATGGACATCCCGCTGATCAGCCGCTTCGCTTGCGGCTACGTGCAGGGCGCCAAGGCGACCAACGGCAAGATCGAGGTCTACCAGAACATGACCGGCACCACCGGCGCGGCCTGGAGCGACCCGGTCAAGGGCGGCGAACTGGCCCGCTCGCAGATCGATCGCGGCGCCGACGTGGTCTATCACGCCGCCGGCGGCACCGGCATCGGCGTGCTGCAGGCGGCCGCGGATGCCGGCAAGCTCGGCATCGGCGTCGATTCCAACCAGAACGGCCTGCATCCCGGCAAGGTGCTGACCTCGATGCTGAAGCGCGTCGACGTGGCGGTCTATGACAGCCTCAACGACGCCAAGTCCGGCAAGTTCACGGCCGGCGTCAAGGTGCTCGGCCTCGCCGAGGGCGGCGTCGGCTACGCCATGGACAATAACAACGCGGCCCTCGTCACCCCCGCCATGAAGGCCGCCGCCGACAAGGCCGCCGCCGACATCATCGCCGGCACCATCAAGGTGCACGACTACATGGCCGACAAGAAGTGCCCGTTCTGATCGGGCAGTGAAGCAGGGAGTGGGCAGGTAGGCTGATCGGAAGGCAATAGGCAGTAGGCAATAGGCAATAGGCAGTGGACAGGCGTCCGGTTTTGGGTGCCATCTTCTTCTGGCTGTTGACTATTCACTTGCCCATCGCTCAGCATCTATCTGCCCACTGCCCACTGCCCACTGCCCACTGCCCACTGCCCACTGCCCAAAGCCTCTCCCCCGCCCAGGTCTCCCTATGCACATCCGCTTCATCGGCTCCGGCGACGCCTTCGGTTCCGGCGGCCGGTTCCATACCTGCATCCATGTCGCCACTGCGGCCACCGAAATGCTGGTCGATCTCGGCGCCAGCGCCTTCCACGGTCTGAAGGCGTCCGGCCTCGACCTGAACCGGATCGGCGCTATCCTGCTGACGCATTTCCACGGCGACCATTTCGGCGGGCTGCCCTATTTCATCCTCGACGCTCACTACGTCTCGCAGCGCAAGGCGCCCCTGCTGATCGCCGGCCCTCCCGGCGTGGAGGCAGCCGTGGTCCGGCTCCTGGAGGCCTGCTATCCGGGCTTCATGAAGGCGCCGCGCGTCTATGAAATCCGGTTCGTCGAGATCGCCGAAGCCGTCCCGACAGACATCGCCGGGGCGACCGTCACCGCCCGCCCGGTCAAGCACGATCCCAATCTCGCCTGCTGCTACGGCTACCGGATCGCCGCCGACGGCGTCACCTTCGTCTATTCCGGCGATACGACCTGGACCGATACCCTGATCCCGCTGGCGCAGGGCGCCGACCTGTTCGCGGTCGAATGCTACACGCGGGCGCGGCCGATGGCGGTCCACATGGACTATGCGACGCTCGCCGCCCGGCTCCCCGAGATCGGCGCGCGGCGCGTCGTGCTGACCCATATGAGCCGCGACATGCTCGATCACCCGGAGGATATCCGCCACGAGATGGCTCATGACGGCTTGACGATCGAGATCGGAACGGCGCTACCCTGACCGAAGTGCCGGACGGTCCGGATGCCGGACCCTTGTGCCGGCCGCGTTTTCTGCCGAGAGGCCGCCTGCCGCATGCCGATCGCCCCGATCCCCGATGCTCGGATACCGGCCCTGCCGCCGGCGATCGAACTCGTCGGCATCGACAAGCGCTTCGGCACCGTTCATGCCAATCGCGACATCCATCTGACCGTCGACAAGGGCTCGATCCACGGCATCGTCGGCGAGAACGGCGCCGGCAAGTCGACGCTGATGTCGATCCTCTACGGCTTCTACCAGGCCGATCACGGCCGCATCCTGGTCGACGGCCGCGAGGTGCGCATCCGCTCGAGCGCCGACGCGATCGGGCTCGGCATCGGCATGGTCCACCAGCAGTTCATGCTGGTCGAGACCTTCACGGTGCTCGAGAATGTCATCCTGGGTGCGGAGGGCGCGCCCCGTCTCGCTGCCGCGGAGGCGCGGGCGCGCGGCCTGATCGAGCGGCTCGCCCGCGACTACGGGCTGACGGTCGATCCGGACCGGATCGTCGGCGAGCTTTCGGTCGGCGAGCAGCAGCGCGTCGAGATCCTGAAGGCCCTGTTCCGCGGCGCCGAGACGCTGATTCTCGACGAGCCAACCGCGGTCCTGACGCCCGCCGAGGCCGATCACCTGTTCCGCATCCTCCGCCGTCTCAAGGCCGAGGGAAAGACCGTTGTGATCATCACCCACAAGCTGCGCGAGATCATGGCCGTCACCGACACCGTCTCGGTCATGCGCCGCGGCGAGGTGGTGGCGACTTGGCCGACCGCCGCGACCACTGTCGAGCGCATCGCCGAAGCCATGGTCGGCCGCCGCGTGCTGCTGCATGTACCCAAGGGGTCGTCGGTGCCGGGCCGCACGCTGCTGGCCGTCGAGGGGCTCGACGTGCGCGACGGCCGCGGCGCGCGGCTGGTCGAAGGGGTGACGTTCGACGTGCGTGCCGGCGAGATCGTCGGCATCGCCGGCGTTGCCGGCAACGGCCAGTCGGAGCTTCTGGAGACGATCGCCGGCATCCGCCGTCCGTCGGCGGGCGGCATCCGGCTCGGCGCGGAGGCGATCGGCGGGCTCGATCCGGCCGCCATCCGCGCGCTCGGCCTCGCCCATGTGCCGGAGGACCGCCACCGGATGGGGCTCGTCCTGGCGCTCGAGGCCTGGGAGAACGTCATGCTCGGCTATCAGGACGACCCGGCCTATCAGGCCGGCGTCCTGATCGACGGGGCGGCGGTGCGCGCGGCGGCGGCCGACCGCTTCCGCGGCTACGACGTGCGGCCGCCGGATATCCGCCTGCGCACCGGCCTCTTCTCCGGCGGCAACCAGCAGAAGATCGTCATCGGCCGCGAGATGGAGCGCGATCCGGACGTGCTGCTGGTCGGCCAGCCGACCCGCGGCGTCGATATCGGGGCGATCGAGTTCATCCACCGCCGGCTGATCGCGCTGCGCGACCGCGGCAAGGCGATCCTGCTGGTCTCCGCCGAACTCGACGAGATCCGCAGCTTGGCCGACCGGGTCCTGTGCATGTGCGGCGGGCGCATCGTCGGCGAGTGCCGGCCGGAGACGCCGGAGACGGAGATCGGCCTGATGATGGCGGGGGTGGCGGCATGAGCGGGTCCCGCGGCGAACTGCCGCCGCTCGTCGACTATCTGGTGGTGCCGGCCGTCAATCTGACGCTCGCCTTCCTGGTCTCCGGCCTGGTCGTGCTGGCGATCGGCGAGAACCCGCTCGCGGCCGTCCGGATCATGCTCTCCGGCGCGCTCGGCTATGCCGAAGGCGTCGGCTACACGCTCTACTACACGACCAACTTCATCTTCACCGGTCTCGCCGTCGCCGTCGCCTTCCATGCCGGCCTGTTCAACATCGGTGCGGAGGGGCAGGCGACCATGGCCGGACTCGGCGTGGCGATCGTGTGCCTGGCCTTCGACGGCGCGCCCTGGTGGCTGGTGCTGCCCTTCGCGGTCGCCGCCGCCGCCCTGTTCGGCGCCGGCTGGGCCTTCCTGCCCGGCTGGGCGCAGGCCCGGCGCGGCAGCCACATCGTCATCACGACGATCATGTTCAACTTCATCGCCGCCACCGTGATGGTCTATCTGCTGGTCAACGTCATCGGCAAGCCCGGCGCCATGAACCCGGAGACGCGCACCTTCGCGGAGGCGACCCGGCTGCCACCGATCCGCGACATGCTGTTGCCGCTCGGCTTCGATGTCGGCACCTCGCCGCTGAACCCGTCCTTCTTCCTCGCCGTGCTGGCCGCGCTCCTGGTCTGGCTCTTGGTCTGGCATTCCCGCCTCGGCTACGAGATGCGCGTCTTCGGCTTCAATCCGACGGCGGCCGTCTATGCCGGCATCGATCCGGCCCGGGTGGTGATGGTCGCCATGATGATCTCCGGCGCGCTGGCCGGCCTCCTCGCCGTCAACGAGGTGATGGGGGTGCAGAACCGTCTGCTGCTCGAATTCGTCGGCGGGGCCGGCTTTGTCGGCATCGCGGTGGCGTTGATGGGCCGCGCCCATCCGCTCGGCATCGTGCTCGCCGCCTTCCTGTTCGGCGTGCTCTATCAGGGCGGCGCGGAACTGTCCTTCGAGCGTCCAAAGATCAGCCGCGACATGGTGGTGGTCATCCAGGGGCTGGTGATCCTGTTCGCCGGCGCGCTCGAACATCTCGCCCGGCCGCCGCTCGTCCGGCTGTTCCGCCGCACGCGGCGCACTGCCGAAGCCTGAGGGGGCACGCGATGGAGTTCGTCGAGAGCGCGGCCCTGGTACTCGGTTCCGCCGTCCGGCTGAGCGTGCCGCTGCTGCTCGCCTGCCTGGCCGGATTGTGGTCTGAGCGTTCCGGCGTCGTCGATATCGGCCTGGAAGGCAAGATGCTCGCCGCCGCCTTCGCGGCCGGTGCCGCCGCGGCGGTGACCGGCTCGGCCTGGCTCGGCCTCCTCGCCGCCGTTCTGGTCTCCATCGCCTTCTCGCTGGTGCATGGCTTCGCCTCGATCAGCCAGCGCGGCAACCAGATCGTCTCGGGCGTGGCGATCAACTTCGTCGCCGCCGGCCTGACCGCCCTGCTCGGTCAGGCCTGGTTCGCGCAGGGCGGACGTACCCCGCCGGTGCAGGGCGACGCCCGCTTCCAGCCGATCGACCTGCCCGGAGAGGTCGCCGCGCGCGCGGCCGGCGGCTTCGGGCGGCTGTGGTCGGAGGTCGTCTCGGGCCACAACATCCTGGTCTATCTCGCCTTCCTGGCGGTGCCGGTGACCTGGTACGCGCTCGGCCGGACCCGCTTCGGGCTGCGTCTGCGCGCCGTCGGCGAGAACCCGCATGCGGTCGACACCGCCGGCATCTCGGTCGCCGGCCTGCGCTATGCCGCGGTGACGATCGCCGGGCTCCTGTGCGGCCTGGCCGGCACCTATCTGGCGATCGCCCAGTCGGCCGGCTTCATCCGCGACATGACCGCCGGCAAGGGCTTCATCGCGCTCGCCGCGCTGGTCTTCGCCAAGTGGCGGCCGGTGCCGGCCATGCTGACCTGTCTGCTGTTCGGCCTGCTCGATGCCGTCGCCATCCGCCTGCAGGGCACGCCGCTGCCGGTCGTCGGCCCGGTGCCCGTGCAGGTGTTCCAGGCGCTGCCCTATGTGCTAACGGTGGTGCTGCTGGCCGGTTTCATCGGCCGCGCCATCCCGCCGCGCGCCTCCGGCGTCCCCTACACGAAGGACCGCTGATCATGCCGCAATCGGCCACGGCCGAGGTCGCCCTCGACGCCCTGTTCGCCGCCGCCGCCGCGGCGCGGACCCGCGCCTACGCGCCCTATTCGCGCTTCCTGGTCGGCGCCGCGATCCGCGACGGCGACGGCCGCATCCATGCCGGCTGCAATGTCGAGAATGCCGCCTATCCGCTCGGCACCTGCGCGGAGGCCGGCGCTATCGCCGCTATGGTGCTGGCCGGCTCGACCGAGATCGCCGAGATCGCGGTGGTCGGCGGCCCGGAGCATGGCGCGGAACTGCTCTGCCCGCCCTGCGGCGGCTGCCGGCAGAAGATCCGCGAATTCGGAGGGCTGACGGCGCGCGTCCACCTGCGCGAGGCCGACGGGCGGGTGCGGACCTTGACGCTCGACGATCTGTTGCCGATCTCCTTCGGACCGGAACATCTGTGATGGTCCCTCTCATGCCGGTTCAACCATGACCCCGACCGAACTCGCCGCCGTGATCCGCGACTGGGCGCCCGCTGCGCCGGCGCCGAAGGTGGCCATCGTGCTCGGCTCCGGGCTCTCGGGCCTCGCCGACGCGGTCACGGATGCCGCCCGCATCCCCTATGTCGACCTGCCCGGCTTCCCGCGCGCCGGCGTCTCCGGTCATAGCGGCGAACTGGTGCTCGGCCGGCTCGCCGGCCTGCCGGTCGCCGTCATGGCCGGCCGGGCGCATTTCTACGAATCCGGCCGCGCCAACGTGATGGAACCGGCCATCGCGACCCTGAAGGCGCTCGGCGCCGACACGCTCATCCTGACCAATGCCGCCGGCTCGCTCGACGAGGCCATGCCGCCGGGCACGCCGATGCTGATCGCCGACCATATCGCGCTCGGCCCCAATCCGCTGATCGGACGGGAGGGCGACGCGCGCTTCGTCAACATGGTCGACGCCTGGGACCCGGACTTGCGCGCGCTCGCCCGCGCCCGGGCAAAGGCGCTCGACATCCCGCTCGGCGAGGGCGTCTATCTGTGGTTCACCGGCCCGTCTTTCGAGACCCCGGCCGAGATCCGCATGGCGCGCCGGCTCGGCGCCGATGCGGTCGGCATGTCGACGGTTCCGGAGGCGATCCTCGCCCGCTATCATGGCCTCAGGCTGCTCGGCCTCTCGATGATCACCAATCTCGGGGCGGGGATGACCGGCCGGCCGCTCTCCCACGAGGAGACCAAGGCCGAGGCGGCGCGCGGCGTCGACCGGTTCCGCGCGCTCCTTCTCGCCATCCTGGCCGATCTGGCCGGCCCGACCGGAGAGGCCTGACATGCCCGAAACCGTCCGCCTCGCCGCCATCGCGGCCCGTGCCCTGCCGCTCGTCGACCTGACCGATCTCGGCGACACCTGCACGCCGGCCGCCGTCGACGCGCTTGTCGACCGGGCGGCGACGGCGTTCGGGCCGGTCGCGGCGGTCTGCCTCTGGCCGCGCTTCGTCGCCCGCGCCCGGTCGCGGCTCGATCCGGCGAGCCCGATCAGGATCGCCACGGTGGTCAACTTCCCCGACGGCGGCACCGACCTGGCGGCTGTGGTCGCCGAGACCGAGGCGGCGCTGCGCGACGGAGCCGACGAGATCGACCTGGTGCTGCCCTATCGCGCGCTGATGGCCGGCGACGCGGCGGCCGCCGAGAGGATGATCGCGGCCGTGCGCGCGCTGTTTCCGCCGCCACCGGTCAGCCTCAAGGTCATCCTGGAGACCGGCCGACTCGCCGACCCGGCGCTGATCCGCCAGGCCGCCGACCTCGCCATCGCGGCCGGGGCCGACTTCATCAAGACCTCGACCGGCAAGGTCGATGTCAATGCCACGCCCGAGGCTGCAGAGATCATGCTTCAGGCGATCTGGGATGCCGGCCGGCCCTGCGGCTTCAAGGCGGCGGGCGGCATCCGCACAACGGAAGATGCGGGGCGCTACCTGGATATCGCCGACCGGATTCTCGGCCCCGACTGGGCTTCGCCCGCCACGTTCCGCTTCGGGGCGAGCGGCCTTCTCGACGATCTTCTCGCCCGGCTCGGCGGCGGCACCGCTGCGGCCGGCCAGCCTGCCTCCTATTGAGACCGCCGCCATGCTGCCTCAGGAAGTGATCCGCAAGAAGCGCGAGGGCGCCACGCTGAGCGAGGCCGAGATCGCCTTCATGGTCGCAGGCCTGACCGACGGCTCGATCACCGAGGGCCAGATCGCGGCCTTCGCGATGGCGGTCTTCTTCCGCGGCATGACCCTTCCCGAACGCGTCGCGCTGACCCGCGCCATGACCGGATCCGGCACCGTGCTCGCCTGGGACCTGCCCGGGCCGGTGCTCGACAAGCATTCCTCCGGCGGCGTCGGCGACAATGTCTCGCTGATGCTCGCCCCGATGGTCGCCGCCTGCGGCGGCTTTGTGCCGATGATCTCGGGGCGCGGGCTCGGCCATACCGGCGGCACGCTCGACAAGCTCGATGCCATCCCGGGCTATGTCAGCCAGCCCGACAGCGCCACCTTCGCGCGCGTGGTGCGCGCCGTCGGCACTGCGATCATCGGCCAGACCCCCGATCTCGCCCCGGCGGACCGGCGCTTCTACGCGATCCGAGACGTGACCGCGACGGTCGAATCGATCGACCTGATCACAGCCTCGATCCTGTCAAAGAAGCTCGCCGCCGGCCTGCAAGGCCTTGTGCTCGACGTGAAATGGGGCAACGGCGCCTTCATGGCGACGTTCGCCGAGGCGCAAGGTTTGGCCGAGAGTCTGGTCGCGGTCGCCAACGGCGCCGGCCTCGCCACCACGGCGCTGCTGACCGACATGAATCAGCCGCTCGCCCCCGCCGCCGGCAATGCGGTCGAGGTGCGCCACGCGGTCGATTTCCTGACCCGGCGCCGGCGCGACGCGCGCGTCGAGGCGGTCACGGTCGAACTCGGCGTCGAGATGCTGATGACCGGCGGCCTCGCGGAGACCCGCGACATGGCGCATGCGCGCCTCGTCCGCACGCTCGACGACGGCAGTGCGGCCGAGCGCTTCGCCCGCATGGTCGCCGCGCTCGGCGGCCCGACCGATCTGGTCGAGCGCCCCGGCGATCATCTCGCCCGCGCCGCGGTGGAGATCGCCGTCGAGGCGGCGGAGGCGGGCATCGTCACGGCGATCGACACCCGCGCGATCGGCGTCGCCGTGATCGAACTCGGCGGCGGCCGGATGCGCGCCGCCGATGCCATCGACCCCACGGTCGGCTTCACCGAACTGGCCGGCCTCGGTGCGCCCGTCGGGCCGGGGCGGCCGCTGGCGCGCGTCCACGCCCGAGACGCCGCCGCCGCCCTGAGCGCGGCCGCCGCCTTGCAGGCCGCCTACCGCATCGGCCCGGACGCGCCGGCGGTCGCTCCCGTCGTCGCCGCGCGCATCGGGGCGCCGTGATGGCCCGCGGCTTCCTGTTCATCATGGATTCCTTCGGCATCGGCGGGGCGCCCGACGCCGCGACCTATGGCGACGTAGGCGCCGACACCCTCGGCCATATCGCCGAGGCCGCCGCCCGCGGCGCAGCCGACCGGCCGGGCCTGCGTGCCGGGCCTTTGCGCCTGCCTCTCCTCGACCGGCTCGGACTCAGCGCCGCGGCGGAGGCCTCGACCGGGCGCCGGCCGCCGGGGCTCGAAGGGACCGCCGATCTCGGCCGCTGGGCGGTCGGCGTGGAACGCTCGAAGGGCAAGGATACGCCGTCGGGCCACTGGGAACTGGCCGGCGTGCCGGTCACCTTCGACTGGGGCTATTTCCCGACGACCGTGCCGGCCTTCCCGCCGGACCTGGTCGCCGAGCTCGTCCGCCGCGGCGGCCTGCCGGGCATTCTCGGCGACTGTCACGCCTCGGGCACCGCAATCCTCGACCGGCTCGGCGAAGAGCATCTGCGGACCGGCCGGCCGATCGTCTACACCTCGGCCGATTCCGTCCTGCAGATCGCCGCGCACGAGACCCGTTTCGGGCTCGACCGGCTCTACGACCTGTGCCGGATCGCCCGCAGCCTGTGCGATCCGCTCGGCATCGGCCGGGTCATCGCGCGGCCCTTCGTCGGCGAGACGACGGGACATTTCACCCGCACCGGCAACCGGCGCGACTATGCCGTGCCGCCGCCCGAGCCGACCCTGCTCGACCGCGCCGCCGCCGCCGGCCGGCAGGTGATTGCGGTCGGCAAGATCTCGGACATCTTTGCCGGGTCCGGCGTCACCCGCGCCGTCAAGGCCTCCGGCCACGACGCCCTGTTCGAGGCCGCGCTCGGCACGCTGCAGACGGCGCGCGACGGCGATCTGGTGCTGGTCAATTTCGTCGATTTCGACACGCTCTACGGCCACCGCCGCGACGTTGCCGGCTATGCGGCGGCGCTCGAGGCCTTCGACGCGAAGCTGCCGGCCTTCCTCGACCGGATGGGCGCCGGCGACCTCGTCATGCTGACCGCCGACCACGGCTGCGACCCGACCTGGCCCGGCACCGACCACACCCGCGAGCAAGTCCCGGTGCTCGCCTACGGCCCTGGCCTCGCACCCCGGGGCTATGGCCGCCGCGGCTTCGCCGATGTCGGCGAGACCCTCGCCGCCCATCTGGGACTGGCGCCGGGCCGGCACGGCACGGCGATGTGGTGACGGCCCGGCGCGGCTTACCGCCGCGCGCGGAGGTCCGCTCCCGGAGGGCAGGGGGCCGAACCCTGAGGAAATTTTCCTCAGAACACCGTGCCGTCGCTGTCGATGATGATCGGCGGGCTGCCGTCGGGGCGCTTCTCGCGTGCGATGCGGCGGCCGGCCGACCAGGTGCCGCCTTCGAGCACGCAGGCGAGCGGGAAGGTCTGGGCGGTGCGCGACAGGCGCTTGCGCACGCCCTCGGCGATCTGGTCGAGCAGCGCCACGGTCAGTCCGCGCCATTCGACCACGAATTCGGATTCCGGCTTCTGCGGCCGGCGCAGGGCGGTCGGGTCGCGCGGCTTCAGGAGCCCCATGTCGATGAACAGGCCGCCGTTGCGGTATTCCGCAAGGCCGGTCAGGCCGTCGAGATCGGTCACCGTCAGGCCGGACCAGACCAGCGGCTCGATCAGCGAATAGGCCAGCCACTGCGACAGCTTGTGCAGCGGCAGCAGGCCGTCGGAGGCGTCGCCGGCGATCACCTTCGGGTGCTTCCAGGTGTCGCCGAGCGCCACGTCGCCCATCATGTAGCGGCCCGGCCAGATCGAGCCGAGCGATTCGAGCAGCACCTCCAGGATCACCGGCGCGCCGATCTTGCCGGTGCCGGTCGCCTGGCGGATCAGCATGTCGACCATGCCGCCGGGACGGATGCCGTCGGGCGCGGAGAACACGTCCGGCCGCTCCTGCATGGCGTTGCCGAGCCGGTTCAGGAGGCCGAGCCGGCCTTCCAGCCCGATCAGCGGGTTGCCGTTGGAGACCTGGAAACCGTCGGCCAGTTCCTCGTAGGTCAGGCCGGCCAGCGCACGGGCATCGGCGCGCAGCGGATCGTAGGGGTCGCTCGAGAAGGCGCCGCTGGTGAACATGACCAGGCTGGCGATCGCCAGGCCCTCGGAGCGCGAGAAGGTCTCGCCGGTCGCCGATTCCGCATAGGCCCATTTGGTGCCGGCGCCGGCATCGAGCAGCACCGAGACGAAGGCCAGATCGAAGGCGGCGCGGCCGAGTTCGACCGGATCGCGCCAGTCGCGCGTGCCGGCGATCATGCCCCAGCGGTCGAACTCGCCGAGTTCGAAATGCCGCCAGCGCGAATGCGGCGGCACGCCGAGATTGGGGTAGTTGGAGCGGATCACCCTGAGGACGAAGTCCGAGGTCGGGTCGAGCCGGCTCATGTCGACGGTGAAGTTGTCCAGCCGATCGGACTGACCGTAGGAGAGGAGCTGGGCGGCGCGTTCGCGGACGGCGCGGGCGGAGAGCAGCTTGCGGCCGACGATATTGAGCCGCTCCTTGGGGATCGAAGACGTGATCTTCGTATTGGTCATGAACGGTTCCTGGACGCGATACGCGGGACGGCGACGAACGGCTGGCGGGGCGGAGAGACGGCGCCGCGCCGGGACGGGCGCGGATCGAGGCGGTGAGTTGGCCCTGTGATCAAGGCTGCAGCGTGACCCGGCGGCGGATCGGGGCGTGCGGTCGGCCGCCGCCCGCGTCCCGCCAACGGTCAATAGCGGTCGAGCGGGCGGCCGACGGTGGCGTTCAGCTGCTCGGCGCTCGGCGCGCCGGTCGGGGTGAAGTAGCCGGCCGCCTTCTTGGCCTCCATCTCCACCTTGGCATCGTCGGGGATCAGCCCGTCGGGGATCGGCACGCGCTCGACGATCTCGATGCCGCTGTCGACCAGCGCGTCGTATTTCATGTTCGACATCGATACGAAGCGGTCGATCCGGGTGATGCCGAGCCAATGCAGCACGTCCGGCATCAACTGCTGGAAGCGGGCGTCCTGGACGCCGGCGACGCATTCGGTGCGCTCGAAATAGGTCGCCGCCTGGTCGCCGCCCTCCTGGCGCTTGCGCGCATTGTAGACCAGGAACTTGGTCACCTCGCCGAGCGCGCGGCCTTCCTTGCGGTTGTAGACGATCAGGCCGGCGCCGCCGGCCTGGGCCTCGCGCACGCATTCCTCGATGCCGTGCACCAGATAGGGCCGGCAGGTGCAGATGTCTGAGCCGAACACGTCCGAGCCGTTGCACTCGTCGTGGACCCGGCAGGCCAGCGTCTTGCGCCGGTCGGCGAGCGAGGCCGGATCGCCGAAGATGTAGAGCGTGATGTTGCCGATCGGCGGCAGGAAGACCTGCAGGTCGGGCCGCGTGACCAGTTCCGGATAGATGCCGCCGGTCTGCTCGAACAGCGTCCGGCGCAGCGCATCCTCGCTGGTGCCGAAGCGCTCGGCGATACCGGGCAGGTACCAGACCGGATCGACGGCCGCCTTGGTGACGGCGATGTCGCCCTGCGCCCGCACGATCTGGCCGTCGATCGGCAGACGGCTCTCCGACGTGCCGATGCGCAGTTCCGGCACGGTCAGCCGCGCCTTGGTGATAGCGATGGTCGGACGGATGTCGTGGCCCTCGGCGATCTCGCGGCCGAAGATCTGCGCCGTCCGGTGACCGAACGGATCGAGCGAAACGATGCGGCCCGGGTCCGACCATTGCGGATGCGGGCCGATCTCGGTGGTCGGGGAGGTGTTGGTCAGATCGGGCCGCTGGATCGGGTTCAGGGCGCCGGAGGCGACGGCGAGCGCGCGGTAGAGCGCATAGGCGCCGCCATGGGTGCCGATCACGTTGCGCTCGTTCGGGCGGCTCAGCGTGCCGATCACCGGCCCGCGCTCGCGCGGATCGGCCGCGCCCCAGTGGATCGGAAAGCGCTGCGGCGCGCCGGCGCCGGGATGGGATGTGAGGCGGATGTGGGAGGGCTTGTTCGGCGTGTTCATCGTCGCGACCGACCCCGGGACGGGGCTCTCCTGAGGAAACGACCAGATTGCACCATCAAGGTTAAGGATCAAACAACTTTCCATGACGATTGATCACGGCCGCCGGAGCCCGGGTCGCGCTGCGAGCAGCCCGGTGCTCGCGCCAAAAGACCCGCAGTATCGGGCGCCGATCGATTTCCCGCCGGGCTGCCGTCAACTATGCCGTTTCGTGAAGACGACGCGCCGCGCCGGGGCGGCGGAGCGCCCGGAAGTGCGGCGGCGGAGCGCCCGGCAGCGCGGCAGGTGCGGTGGATTGCCGACGATTCGCGATTGCGCAGGCTGTGGCGTCGTTTAGGGTCGGCGGCAGGACAATCGGGCGCGAGGAGCGAGGCATGAACCAGGACGGCGTGACCGTCATCGACCATCCGCTGGTCAGCCACAAGCTGACGCTGATGCGCGACAAGGAGACCTCGACCAAGAGCTTCCGTCAGCTTTTGCGCGAAATCGCGCTGCTGCTCTGCTACGAGGCGACACGCGATCTCGAACTGACCCTGGTCGAGATCGAGACCCCGCTGACCAAGATGATGGCGCCGAAGATCGCCGGCAAGAAGCTGGTCTTCGTGCCGATCCTGCGCGCCGGCATGGGCCTCCTGGAGGGCATGCTGGAACTGGTGCCGTCGGCCCGCATCGCCCATATCGGCCTCTACCGCGATCCGAAGACGCTGGTCGCGGTCGAATACTACTTCAAGGCACCGGAGGATATCGGCGATCGCCTGGTCATCGTGCTCGATCCGATGCTGGCGACCGCCAATTCGGCCGTCGCCGCGGTGGAGCGGCTGAAGGAGCGCGGCGCCCGGAACATCCGCTTCGTCTGCCTGCTGGCCGCCCCCGAGGGCATCGCCCACATGCGCGACGCGCATCCGGACGTGCACATCTATTGCGCGGCGATCGACGAGCGGCTGAACGAGAAGGGCTACATCATGCCCGGTCTCGGCGATGCCGGCGACCGCATGTACGGCACCAAGTGACCGGCGGCGGACGGGGCGGCCGGTGATCGTCGGCTTCGGCACCATCAATGTCGATCTGGTCACCGTGGTGGCGCGCTTCCCGGTGCCCGGCGAGACCGTGAAGGGGCGCGACTATCAGCTCTTTCCCGGCGGCAAGGGCGCCAACCAGGTGCTCGCCGCCGCGCGCGCCGGCGCCCGCACCGTGCTGGTCGGCGCGGTCGGACGCGACGGCTTCGCCGCACCGGCCCTCGCCAACCTGAAGGCCGCCGGCGTCGACTGCTCGCGCGTGCGCGCCTCCGCCTCGCCGACCGGCCTCTACATGATCGCCATCGGTCCGGGCGGCGAGAACCTGATGATCGGCGCCAATGCGGCCAACGACACCGCCCGGGCGGCCTGGCTCGACGGCCTGTTCGGCCCCGGCGTGACCTTCGTGACGCAGAATTCCCTCGGGACGGTCGAGGTCGAGGCCGCCATCGCGATGGCCCGGGCGGCCGGCGCGCGCGTCGTCTACAATGCCGCCCCGGCCGAACCGGTCGCGGACGCGACCTTCGCGGCGGCGGACTGGATCGTCGTCAACGAGCACGAGGCGCGCCGCTACGGCGAACTGACCGACCTGCCGGGCGCGCCGGAGGCCTTCTGCCGCGCCGCCGCCGCGCGTTTCGGCAACAATGTGATCGCCACGCTGGGCGCGCGCGGCATCGTCGGGATGGTCGACGGGCGGGCGCTCGCCGCAGATCCGGCCGCCGTGACCGTGGTCGACACGACCGGTGCCGGCGATGCCTTCTGCGGCGCGCTGGCGGCGGCGCTCGATCGCGGCGAGACGAGCGATGCGGCGCTCAGGCAGGCGGTGGCGGCCGGCAGTCTCGCCTGCCGGGAGAGCGGCGCGCAGACCAGCTTCCACGATCTCGCCGAGATCCGCGCCCTGGCGGCGGGCATCGTGCTGCGGCCGCTCTGATCCGTCGCCCGTTGATGCATTCCGGCCACGACCGGCCGGGACGGTCGAATTCGGCCGATTGGTTTCAGCACTCGTTAGGAGCCGTTCCGTAGCCTCGGCGCATCGCATCCGGGATCGCCATGCTGCAGGTCGTGCTTCGCTCCATCCTCGTCGGCTGCTTCGCCATCCTCCTGGCGCCTGCGGCGGTCCCCTATCTGGTCGACGCGCTGTCGTGGATCGCCGACCGTCCCGACGGCAGCATCCCGACCGCAGTCGGCTACCGGGCCGAGGAGACCGCCGCGCCGGACCGCGCCCCGACCCCGGCCGGGCGGGGCCGCAGCGTATCGCTGAGGGCGGATATCCGCGGCCATTTCGAGGTCGACGCGCGCATCAACGGCACGCCGGTGCCGGTCATGGTCGATACCGGGGCGACCTCGGTGGCCCTGCGCTACGAGGATGCCGTGCGGCTCGGCCTGCGCCCGCTGCCGTCCGAATTCGACGTGCCGATCGCGACCGCCAACGGCACCACCAAGGCGGCCCGGGTGACGCTCGGCGAGGTGCGAATCGGCGACGTGCGCGTGTCCAAGGTCGAAGCCCTGGTGGTGCCGGCGCGCGCCCTGACCACCAACCTGCTCGGCATGAGCTTCATCAAGCGGCTCGGCAAGGTCGAGATGCGGGGCGACCGGCTGCTGCTGGTCGAATGACGCGGGGGGCATCCGCCGCGCCGGCCGGGTCCTGACGCCGGCTTCCTCTTGACGGATGGCGGGCGGTCCGGTTCCGTGCGCTCCCGTATGTTCGAGCCCGGAACCGGAGCGATGATCCCCAAGAACGTCCGGCGCAGCGGCGCCCGGGCCGCTTCGGCGGCGCGCTTCGCCCTGCTTGCCTGCGCGCTGGCCCTAGCGGGCGGCACCGGCGCCCTGGCGCAGAATTCGGTCGTGATCATTCCGGGTATCAAGATCGGCGTGGTCGGCGCGGAGCGGCCGCAGGTCCTGCGCACCCGGCTGGAGCCGTTCCGCCGCCGGCTTTCGGACGATGTCGGCACCTCGGTCGAGATCGTGCCGATGAAGGACGGTCAGACGCTGATCGACGCCATCGCCACCAAGCGGGTCGACTATGCGATCCTGTCGGCGAGCGCCTATGCGATGGCCTGGAAGCTGTGCCAGTGCATCGAGCCGGCGGCGGCACCGCGTTCGGTCGACGGCACGCTGTCGTTCCGGGCGGTGATGCTGGTCAGGAGCGGCTCCAAGGCCGAACGGGTCGAGGACCTGAAGGGCGCCAGCATCGCGACCTCGGACGGTCGCTCGGTGGCCGGCCGCCTGCTGCCCTTCGCCGAACTGGCCGCCGCCGGACTGCCGCCCTCGGCGCATTTCGGCCGGATCGAGACCGCGACCGGCCCTGAGGCGGCGGTGCGCCTGATGCTGGCCGGCAAGGTCGACGCGGCGCTCGCCTGGTCGAGCCTGGAGGGCGCGATGGAGGCCGGCTATTCGCGCGGCACTCTGCGCGACATGGTCGACCGCAAGGCCTTCACGATGACGGACGTGCGCATCGTCTGGACCTCCGCGCCGATCCCGCACGGCCCGCATGCCGTCCGGACCGATCTGCCGCCGCAGATGCGCAATCGCATCCGCGAGGTCCTGACCCATCTGCGCCAGGACGATCCGGACGCCTATGACGCCGTCGAGCCGGTCATGGGCGGCGGCTTCGCGACCATCGACCACGCCGCCTATCAACCCCTGCTCGTGCTCGTCAGCCCGCCGGATGGCGAGGCCAAGCCGCCGGCGACACCGAAACCGCCGGGCTGAGACGGACCTCTCCACGCCGCCCGAACGGCCCCGCGGCCTCGGGCTCCCCGACCTTTTCGACCCCTGAAGGAACCGACCGATGGATAGCGAGACCGCCCGCCGTGCCGCCCTCGACGGCAGCGTCGTCCTGATCGACGTGCGCAATCCCGACGAATGGCTGCGGACCGGCATCGGCGAGGGTGCCCACCCGCTCTCGATGCAGGATCCGGCCTTCCTCGATACGCTGCTGGACCTGGTCGACGGCGACCGGGACCGCCCGCTGGCGATCGTCTGCGCGGCCGGCGGCCGCTCCGCGCAGGTCGCCCGCGCGCTCACGGCCCATGGCTTCGCGACCGTTCACAATGTCGACGAGGGCATGATGGGCTCGCCCGCCGGCCCGGGCTGGCTCGGCCGCGGCCTGCCGACGGTGCCCTGGGAAGGGTGATCGCGGTCCCGTAGCGGCGCGCCGCTGCCGCCGGCCCGATCAGGTGAACGGGATCGTCGAGGACAGGCGCGGCCGCAGATAGGCGATGTCGCCGAGTGCGATCGAGGTGGTGTTCCAGACCGCCGAGAAGGCGCTCGTATAGGTGTAGTCGACCTTCGAGACGATCACCCACTGGGCCGTGCTCTGCAGGTTCGACGGCGGCGTGCCGCTGGTCGGCGGTGCCGAGCCGGCGGTCCAGCCGGTCGCCGCGCCGCTGCCCTCGCTCTTGACCCATTCGATCTTCCAGGCCGTGCCGTTCCAGCTCAGCGCCGCGACCAGGAGTTTGGCGTCGGCGCTCGAATAGGGCGACATGATCGCCGCGGCGGCGTCGAAGATGTTGTTCATGTCGGTCGTGTTCATCGTGCTCGACTGGGTGACCAGATCGCCCAGCACGGTCGCGGTATGGCCGACCTTGCGGTAGATGGTGATCGCCTGGCTGAGTTCGGTGCCGCCGAAGAACAGCGTGATCATCAGCGGCAGCAGGATGGCGAATTCGACCGCCGAGACGCCGCGCCGGTCGCGGCCGAGGGCGGCGAGGCCGGATTTCCGGCCGAGGCGGCGGACCGCCGCCGCAAGACGGGCGCGCATGGACATCACCACGGGAAAGGTTCGTTGCGGAAGGCCGTGACCGTGCCGATCAGCCGCTTGCCGTTGGACAGGTCGGACAGGTCGAGGCCAAGGCTGCTGAAGATCAGCGGATACTGGTAGTAGGCCCGGACCATGACCAGTTCGGACGCCTTGCCGGCGCTGTAGGTGAAGCTCGTATCGACGAAGTTGCCCTTCTCGTCGACCGGCGCGGTGGTCGTCACCGCGCTGAAGGTCGCCACGGTGCGCACGTCGACGGAGACGCCGGCGCAGTCGACCAGGATGTAGAGCCGGTTGCAGACCTGGGTCTTGAAGGCGGCCGAATCGTAGCCGGACTGCTGGGCCTGGCCGGTGCGGATCAGCCGCGAGGCGTCGTAGACGGCCGTCTCCAGCACCTGATTGGCCAGGAACACCATCGAGGTCTCGATGATTGCGCCGATCAGGGCGAAGAAGGGCAGGGCCACGAAGGCGAACTCGACCGCCGCGGCGCCGTCGCGGTCGCGCGCCAGGCGGCGCAGGTAGCGCCAGCGTCCGGCCCGGGCCGATGGGTGCGGGGTCTGCATGCAGTCCTCCGAAAGAGCCGCAGTTCGCGTTCGATCCGAAGACTAATTCGGAAGGCTTGAGGAAAAGTTTTTGGACAGGGACAAATTTTGCCGGTCGATTAACGTTCCGGCAATGAATCCGGCCTGCCACCCTGGCGAATCGCGCCCCGTCGCCGCAGCGGCCGTTACCATCCGGTTGAGCCCGTAGGCCGCGCGCGGGCTATTGCTGGCCGGGGGGGCCGCCGGTGAACTGGGCGCCGAGCGAGTTGCGCTGGCTGATCTGGGCCTGCGCGGTGCCGAAGGAATCCGGCGAATCGCCGACTTCCATCATGGACGCGCAATGCGGCGTGCAGAAATAGCTGGAGCGCTGGTTGCCGCGCTGAACCGTGACCAGGTTCTGCTGGATCTTCTCGACCGTGATGGTCTCGTCGGCGATCGGGTCGCCCTTCTTGTCCAGGATGACCAGATTGGTGACGCCGACCATGCGGCCGGTGATGATCAGGGTCTGCCGGTCGTGCACGACGGCATCGGCGATGCCCGGATTGCCGACGATCACGGTGTCGGCGGGCGTGGAGATGCGCATCACCTTGGCGCGATCCATGGTGACCAGGATCGGATCCTTCGCGCCGGCGGGTCCGGCAAGGAACGGGAGGGCGGCCAGGAGAAGGGCCAGGGCGGTACGCATGGCGATCGGGATCCGTCTTGGAGCGGCCCCCATCATCCGGCGCCTTGGTGAATGAAGGACTAACGGGGTGTGTCGAGCTGTCGGTTCGCGTTCGGCCCCGGTCAGATTCCGGGACGCTCCGAGGCCGCATGCTGCCGTGGGAGCCCCAAGGTGAGGCGGGCGGGAATTCATCCGCACCGATGTCTAGGCCCGGTCGCCCCGGCGGGTTGCCCGGCCCGGCCCGGTCTTGGACGCCGCGACAGGCCCGTCTAGTCGCCCGTCACCGCGCCGGCCGGGCGGACTGGATTGCCATGACGGTTGCAATCAAAGTTGAGATGAATGGATGCGGCCATATTGTTCGAGTTAGTATCCGCAATAATCTAAAAAACTTGATCGAATTAACAATTCGAATACCCTGTTGGGGGTCGTGGTGGTGAGACATTCTGGAGGGAAAAAATAACCAATCGTCTTTACCGAGGCTTAGAAGCTGGCCGGTATGGTCACGATGACTTCCGGAGAACGGGCCCGACGGCGGCTCTCCCCGAAAAAGTCGAGCAAACCGTGTACTAGGAGCATGTCATGACCAAGTTCGCTCACTTCCTGAAGGACGAGTCGGGCGCCACCGCGATCGAGTACGGCCTGATCGCTTCGCTGATCGCCATCGCGATCATCGCCGGTGCGACCGCCCTCGGCACCACGCTGAACGACTCGTTCAACTACATCAAGAGCAAGATCAAGACCTCGTAATCCGAGGGGCGATCGGGCCCTCGACAGACGGCGGCAGGGCAACCTGCCGCCGTTTGCGTCTCCGGGGCTCCGATCGGGAGGGAAGGTTATCCATCCGTCCCGATCGAACCGAATCAACATCTCTTTGACTGCCAAAGTCTGGGATCTCGGCATCGGTTCAAGTCTTCGCGAAGGCCGTTACCAATGCGCAACCGGTTTCGATCAGGCTGCAACGGTCGCGACCCTTCGGATCGCCTTCCTGCCGGCGGAGTGGCCATGACACGCAGGCTCTTGCGCTGCCTCGCCGACGACCGGGCGGCGACCGCCGTCGAATACAGTCTGGTCGGCGCCCTGATCGCGGTCGCGATCGTGGTCGCCGTGACGGCGCTGTCGACCGGCCTGTCCGATGCCTACGGCATGCTGCGCGACCGCATCGGTGCCTCGGTCCGGTCGGGTTAACCCGGCCTTCAGCCGCCCGCGGCGATGATCGCCCGGCGTGATCGTATGGAGTGGAGCCATGCTCGAGCCGGCTGTTGCCGTGGTCTTCCCCCTGCTCGTCGCCTACGCGGCGGTGACGGACTTCCTGACCATGACCATCGCGAACCGGGTCTCGATCCTGCTCGTGGCCTTCTTCCTGCTGCTCGCTCCCTTCGTCGGCATGACGCCGGCGGCCTTCGGGCTGCATTTCGCGGCGGCTTTCGCGGTCTTTGCGGCCGGCTACATCTGCTTCGTCTGCGGCTGGATGGGCGGCGGCGACGTGAAGTTCGGCGCCGCCGTGGCGCTCTGGCTGGGCATGCCGCACCTGCTCGAGTTCATGATCCTGTTCTCGCTCTACGGCGGTGCGCTGACGCTGTTCGTGCTGGTGATCTCGAAGCATCTGGAGCCGTTGCCGGTGCTGCAGCTGGGCTTCCTGGCCAAGTTCGCCGAGAAGCGGACTGTTCCGTACGGAATTGCCCTCGCGGCGGCAGCCCTGACGGTCTACCCGAAGTCGATCTGGGTGCAGAGCATCATCTGACGACCCGACGATCGACGCCGCGCAGGCCCGGCGCTGCGGATGAACCTGTGCATGACCGGCGGTTCACGTTTGCTTAGGTAAACTTCAAAACGTCTCATTAACCATACTTGAACCATTGCTGATCGAAACTCACGGGCGAAAGGGGCATGGGTCCCGATTGTCGCCCGAAGAGTCGAAGCCATGAAAGTCGCGCGTCTCCTGGTATTGACCGTCGCCATCGGCGCAGGGCTGGCCGCCGCCATGGTGGCGACCAGCATGATCGGCACCAACGAGGCCCCGCCGTCCACGCCCGTCGCCGACGCCCCCGCGCCGCGGATGGATACGGTCGAGGTCCTGGTGCTCGGCCGCGACATCCCGATGGGCGGCAAGGTCGCGGCGGCCGATCTCATCTGGCAGCCCTGGCCGAAGAGCGGCATGAGCGAGGCCTATATCGCCAAGGCCAACCGCCCCAACGCGACGCTCGAACTGGTCGGCACCATCGCCCGGCAGCCGATCGCGGCCGGCGAGCCGGTGCGCGAGGGCCGGCTGATCAAGTCGGATCGCGGCTACATGTCGGTGATCCTGTCGCCGGGCATGCGCGCCCTGGCGGTCGAGGTCAAGGCCGTCTCCACGGCCGGCGGCTTCGTCCTGCCGAACGACCATGTCGACATCATCCTGACCCGCGCCGCGCCGAAGACCGCAGGATCTTCGGGCGGCGACCCGTTCGTTTCCGAGACCCTGCTGACCAACATCCGCGTCCTCGCCATCGACCAGCAGGTGATCGAGAAGGGCGAGCCGGCGGTGGTGGCGCGCGATACCGCGACGCTCGAGCTGACCCCGCGCCAGGTCGAGATCGTCGCCCAGGCGCAGCAGCTCGGCACCATCTCGCTGGTCCTGCGCTCCATCCGGGATGCCGACGTGCCGATCGCCGACGACGGCAACCGAAACGAGGCGACGAGTGCCGTCCGGGTGGTGCGCTACGGCGTCACCAGCCGGGTGACGACGCGCTGAGGCCGACGGTCCGGTCCGCTCCGATCCGAGAGGAAATCATGGTTCGCACATTCCTTTCAGTGGCTTTCCTGGCAGTGGCCGCGCTGGCCGCCGGCCCGGGCCTGACAGGCGGAACCGTCCTGGCGGCGGAGACCGGCGGTGCGTGGCGCGGACAGAATGCCGCGCCGCGGCCGCTGAAACTCGCTGTCTCGAAGTCGACCATCATCGACTTCGACGAGGAGATCCGCGACGTCCTGGTCTCCAACCCGCAGATCGCCGATGCGGTGGTGCGCACCAACCGGCGCCTCTATCTGCTTGGCAACAAGTTCGGCACCACCAACGTCGTCGTATTCGGCGGCAACGGCCGCCAGATCGCCAACTACGAACTCCAGGTCCAGCCCGATACGGCGACGCTGGAGGGCCTCCTGCGCCGGCTCGTGCCGACCGGGGACATCAAGGTCGAGGCGGTCGCCGGAACGGTCGTGCTGAGCGGGTCCGTGCGCAGCCCGTCCGATGCCATGCAGGCGCTCGAAGTCGCCAGCCGCTTCGTCGGGGCGCCGGTCGGCGGCGGTACCACGGGCTCGACGGCCGCGGCGGGCGGCGGCGGTTCCTCGGCCAGTTCGACCGGCGATTCGCTGCAGGTGGTCAATGCGCTGACCATCCGCGGCAAGGATCAGGTGATGCTCAAGGTGACCATCGCCGAAGTGCAGCGCTCGGTCGTCAAGCAGCTCGGCATCGATCTCGCCGCCGTCGCCACCGGCGGCAGTTTCACGACCGCCTTCGCGACCTCCAACCCCTTCGCGGTCAACGGCTCCTCCGGTGCCGGCCTGGTGCCCTATTCGAGCGGCACGCCGACCTTCTCGAACGTCAACGGCAACAACCGCTTCCAGGCGACCGTCCAGGCCCTGGAGCAGAACGGCCTGATGCGCACCCTGGCCGAACCGACGCTGACCGCCATCTCGGGCGAGGAGGCGACCTTCCTGGTCGGCGGCGAGTTCCCGATCCCGGTGTCGCAGCAGAACGGCTCGATCACGGTCGAATTCAAGAAATACGGCATCGCGCTCAGCTTCGTGCCGGTCGTCCTGGCCGAAGGCCGCATCAGCGTCAAGGTCAACACGGAAGTCTCCGAGCCGACCTCGGAAGGCTCCTTCTCGATCGGCAGTTCGACCTCGTCGTCGCTCAACATCCAGGCACTGCGCGTCCGCCGCGCGGATTCCACTCTCGAGGTGCCGTCGGGCGGCACGATCGTGATGGCCGGTCTGATCCGCGACGACGTGCGCCAGTCCCTGGCCGGCGTTCCGGGCGCGATGAGCCTGCCGATCCTCGGCGCGCTGTTCCGCAGCCGGGACTACCAGCGCTCGCAGAGCGAACTGGCGATCTTCGTCCAGCCGATCGTCGTGCAGCCGGTCGCGCCCGGCAAGCTGATCCGGCCGGACCAGAACTTCCAGGCGTCCTCGGATTCCGCCGCGACCTTCCTCGGCCGGCTGAACCGCACCTATCGATCCGACGGCCGTTCGACCGCCGGCGCCTATCATGGCCAGTACGGCTTCATCTACGAATAAGGGTGGTCCGATGCGTCCCTCCGATTCCGCTCCGACCCGTTCCGGTGCCGCCGGTGCTCCGGGTCTGGCGACTGCGCTCGCCGCCGCCGCGCTGATGCTCGCCGGCTGCTCCGGCGTTCCCAAGTCGGAACCGACCATCACCGGCTCGGTCCCGCATGACGGCTACCGGACACGGCATCCGATCGTGCTTTCCGAATCCGCCGAGACACTGGACATTCCGGTCGGCTCGCAGTCCGGCCGGCTCACCGAGACGACCGCCGAGACCGTTGCGGCCTTCGGCGCCCAGTCGCGCGAGCGCGGCGCGAGCGGGGTGACGATCCTGGTGCCGAGCGGCTCCGGCAACGAGACCGCCGCCTACCAGATGTCGCGCGCGGTCAAGACCGCCTTGCAGCGCGGCGGCGTGCCCGCCCACGCCATCAGTCTCGCGCCCTACAAGGTCGAGCAGGCCGCCGCCGATGCACCGATCCGTCTCGCCTATCCGCGCGTCGTGGCGGGCGTGCCGCATGCCTGCGGCACCTGGCCCGATCAGGTGGTCGGCCAGTTCGACAACACCGACTACTACAATTTCGGCTGCGCCTATCAGGCCAACATCGCCGCCATGGTGGTCGACCCGAGCGATCTGGTGACGCCGAAAGGCATGCCGGCCTCGGACGCCACCAGGCGCACCACCGTCATCTCGAAATACCGCCAGGGCGCGCCGACCAAGTCGGAAACCGCCCTGGACAAGAAGTCGATCTCGAATATCGGGAACTGACATGAGCCCTGCGGACAAGATCATGCCCGGCCTCGATCTCAGGTCGATCCCGCGCATCGCCGTGCAGGCCTTCTGCGAGACGAAGGAGGTGGCCGATGTCGTCGAGGCCGCCGCCGCCGACCGCCGCATGGTCAAGGCCCATACCAAGGTGCAGACCGGCGGGCTCGCCGCGGCGGTGGAATTCTATGGCACCGCGCCGACCCCGAACCTCGTCATCGTCGAATCGCGCGAGGGTCGTGATGTGATCCTCGGCCAGCTCGACCAGTTGGCCGAGAATTGCGACCCCGGCTCGAAGGTGATCGTGATCGGGCATATCAACGACGTGATTCTCTATCGTGAGCTGACGCGGCGCGGCGTCTCGGAATACATGGTCGCGCCGATCTCGGTGTTCGATCTCATTCGCGAGATCGGTGAAATCTACTACAAGCCCGATGCTGCGCCGCTCGGCCGCACGGTCGCCTTCGTCGGCGCCAAGGGCGGCTGCGGCGCCTCGACGCTGTCGCACAATGTCGCCTGGGCTTGCGCCAAGACCTACAATCACGAGGTGGTGCTGGCCGATCTCGACCTCGCCTTCGGCACGGCGGGGCTGGACTTCAACCTCGACCCGACCCAGGGCATCGGCGATGCGCTGGCGGCGCCCGAGCGGGTCGACGATGTCTATCTCGACCGTCTGCTCGCCAAATGCGCCGAGAATCTCCACCTGCTGGCCGCCCCGGCGACGCTCGACCGCGCCTACGAATATGACGAGGGCGCGTTCGATCCGATCATCGATGCCACCCGCACCGGGGTGCCGATCGTGGTTCTGGACGTGCCGCATCTTTGGAACGGCTGGGTCCGGCGGGTGCTGCGCTCGGTCGACGAGGCGGTGCTGGTCTGCGCCCCCGACCTCGCCAATCTGCGCAACGCCAAGAACCTGGCCGACACCTTGAAGCAGGCGCGCCCGAACGATGCGCCGCCGCGCCTGGTCATGAACATGGTCGGCGTCCCGAAGCGGCCGGAGATCAAGCCGGAAGAATTCGCCAAGGCGCTCGGTCTGCCGATCACCGCGCAGATCCCGTTCGACGCCGCCCTGTTCGGCACCGCCTCGAACAACGGCCAGATGATCGCCGAGACCGATCCGAAAAGCGCGGTCGGCGAAACCTTCCGCCATCTCGCGCAGGTCGTCACCGGCAAGCACGAAATCAAGAAGGCGAGGCGCTCTCCCTTCGCGCCGCTGCTGGCGCGGTTGCGGGGTGCCAAGTGAGCAGGTCCGCCGCCGCGCGTGACGCAGGTTCAGAGGACTGAGGATGTTCGGTAAGCGCGGAGCATCAGGCACTGGAACGGTCCCGCCGCCCCCACCGAAACCGGTGTCGGCGGCGTCGGCCGGATCTTCGCGACCGCCCGAACCGTCGTCCCCGCCGGGGGCGGCGGATACGGCCATTCCGCCGAACCGCCCCGAGGCACGGCCGCGCTCGGAAGAATATTACGACGTCAAGAGCTCGATCTTCTCCGCGCTGATCGACACGATCGACCTCTCCCAGCTGGCCCGGCTCGATATCGAGTCCGCCCGCGAGGAGATCCGCGACGTCGTCAACGAGATCATCCAGCTGAAGAACGTGGTGATGTCCATCGCCGAGCAGGAAGAGCTGCTCGAGGACATCGTCAACGACGTGCTCGGCTACGGTCCGCTCGAGCCGCTGCTGGCGCGCGACGACATCGCCGACATCATGGTCAACGGCGCCGAACGGACCTTCATCGAAGTGTCCGGCAAGGTGCAGCTGACCAATATCCGGTTCCGCGACAATCAGCAGCTGATGAACATCTGCCAGCGCATCGTCAGCCAGGTCGGCCGGCGCGTCGACGAATCGAGCCCGATCTGCGACGCGCGCCTGCCCGACGGGTCGCGCGTCAACGTGATCGCTCCGCCGCTGGCCATCGACGGCCCGGCCCTCACCATCCGCAAGTTCAAGAAGGACAAGCTGACCCTCGACCAGCTGGTGAAGTTCGGCTCCATCTCGCCGGAGGGGGCGACCGTCCTGCAGGTGATCGGTCTCAGCCGGTGCAACGTCATCGTCTCGGGCGGCACCGGTTCGGGCAAGACGACGCTGCTCAACTGCCTGACGCGCTACATCGAGACCACCGAACGCATCGTCACCTGCGAGGACGCGGCCGAATTGCAGCTGCAGCAGCCGCATGTGGTGCGCCTGGAAACCCGTCCGCCGAACCTGGAGGGCGAGGGTCAGGTGACCATGCGCGACCTCGTCCGCAACTGCCTGCGCATGCGTCCCGAACGGATCATCGTCGGCGAGGTGCGCGGACCGGAGGCCTTCGACCTGTTGCAGGCGATGAACACGGGCCATGACGGCTCGATGGGCACGCTGCACGCCAACAGCCCGCGCGAGGCCCTGTCGCGCATGGAATCCATGATCACGATGGGCGGCTTCTCGCTGCCCTCCAAGACCATCCGCGAGATGATCGTGTCCTCGGTCGACGTCATCGTCCAGGCCGCGCGCCTGCGCGACGGGTCGCGCCGGATCACGCACATCACCGAGGTGATGGGCATGGAAGGCGACGTGATCATCACCCAGGACCTGTTCCTCTACGAGATCCTCGGCGAGGACGAGCATGGCCGGATCATCGGCCGGCACCGCTCGACCGGCATCGGCCGGCCGCGCTTCTGGGAACGGGCGCGCTACTACAACCAGGAAAAGCGGTTGGCCGACGCGCTCGACAAGGCCGACATCGGCGAGGCGGCAGCGTGACAGGAGCCGGGTGAATGTTCGGGCCGACCTTCACAATCCTGGCCATTGCGGTGCTGGCCATGCTGTCGGCGGGCGGGATCGCCTGGGCGCTGCTCTATTCGCGCGTCCAGTCCGAGAACCTGACCGAGAAGCGCGTCGGCGCGCTGATCGACCGGGAGCGGGTCTCTTCGGAGAAGCGCATCCAGGCCGAGCAGAGCCAGCGCCGGCGTGGCATCCAGGATGCCATCCGCGATTTCGAGGCCAAGCAGCAGGCCAAGCTGAAGCAGAACGCCTCGCCGCCGCTCACGCTCCGGCTCAGTCAGGCCGGGCTGAAATGGACCAAGAAGAGCTTCTTCATCTTCTCGGTCCTGTGCGGGCTCGGCTTCGTCGTGCTGTCCCTGTTCATCAAGGCCAAACTGTTCATCGCCGCCGGCGCCTTCATCATCGGCGCCTTCGGCTTTCCGCGCTGGTTCCTGGCGTTCCGGCGCAAGCGGCGGATCAAGCAGTTCGTCGACGAATTGCCCAATGCGGTCGACGTGATCGTGCGCGGCATCAAGTCCGGCCTGCCGCTCGGCGACTGTCTGCGCATCATCGCCAACGAATCGCGCGAGCCGGTGCGCAGCGAGTTCCGCCAGATCGTCGAGGCGCAGCATATGGGCGTCCCGCTCGGCGAGGCCTGCCAGAAGCTGTTCGAGCGGATGCCGGTGCAGGAGGCCAACTTCTTCGGCATCGTGATCATGATCCAGCAGAAGGCCGGCGGCAATCTGTCCGAAACGCTCGGCAACCTCTCGCGAGTCCTCCGCGACCGCAAGAAGATGCGCGCCAAGATCGCCGCCGTGTCGATGGAGGCCAAGGCCTCCGCCGGTATCATCGGCTCGCTGCCCGTGATCGTCTCGCTGCTCGTCTATGTCACGAGCCCGAACTACATCTCGGTGCTGTTCACGACGACGGCCGGCAACATGATCGTGGCGAGCGGCCTGCTCTACATGTTCATCGGGATCATGGTCATGAAGAAGATGATCAACTTCGATTTCTGACGGCGCGGTGCGCCCGGGAGCGGTGCGGCGACGGCGTGCGGCGGGCGGCCGCTTTCTAGTGGTTCGATCGAGACGGATGGTACCCGTCCGTCTCGTGAATCCGAACCACTAACTCTTTGATGACGTGATCAAAATCTGACATTTGCGGGACGCAAAGGTCAGATTCTGACCACCAGACGGGTGACGGCATGTTCAAGACCATCATGACGCTGATGACGGATCCGAGCTTCATGCTCGGCGTCCTCGTCGCCATCGGCGTCGCCGCCACGATCATCACCCTGACCATGCCGCTGCTGGAGCGCGACCAGTTGAAGACGCGCATGAAGGCGGTCGGCGTCGAGCGCGAGAAGATCCGGGCGCGCGAGCGGGCGCGGCTGGCGGCGGAATCGAAGATCAGCCTGCGCAACGAGCCGAAGGCCTATATGCGCGAGCTGGTCGACCGGTTCAATCTGCGCGAGACGCTCGCCGACGAGGGCACCCAGAACAAGCTGCGCATGGCCGGCTTCCGCGGCCAGGCGCCGATCACCGTCTATCTGTTCGCGCGCTTCGTGCTGCCCTTCGCGCTGTTCATCCTCGGCGCGACCTATTTCTTCGTGCTGGCCAAGGGATCGGCGACGCCGGCCGGCATGAAGGTGGCGTATTCGGTCGGCCTCGCCGGGCTCGGCCTCTATCTGCCCAACCTTTATCTCACCAACATGATCCAGAAGCGCCAGGTCTCGATCCGGCGTGCCTGGCCGGATGCGCTCGACCTGACGCTGATCTGTGTGGAATCCGGCATGTCGATCGAGGCGGCCTTCCGCCGGGTGGCCGAGGAGATCGGCTCCTCCTCGATCCCGCTCGCCGAGGAGATGTCGCTGACCTGCGCCGAACTCTCCTTCCTGCAGGAGCGGCGCAAGGCCTACGAGAACCTGGCCATGCGCACCGGCCTGGAATCGGTCAAGGGCGTGGTCACGGCGCTGATCCAGGCGGAGCGCTACGGCACGCCGCTCGGCCAGGCGCTGCGCGTGCTGTCGCAGGAAAGCCGCGACGCGCGCATGGCCGAGGCCGAGAAGAAGGCCGCCGCGCTGCCGCCCAAGCTGACCGTGCCGATGATCGTGTTCTTCCTGCCGGTGCTGTTCATCGTCATCATGGGTCCGGCCATGATCCAGCTGCTCAAGCTGAACTGAGGCCGGCCCGGGAGATCCGGGCCCGCCGGTCGCCGCCTTCGCAAGCCGGCCATCCGCCGGACATGCGAAAGCCGCGCGATCCGGCTTCGGACGGCGCGGCGGGGCCATGCGGCGATGGGGCGGACCCGGAGGGGCCGGAGCGGTCCGGGCTTCAGGCGCCGGTCTTGCGCCGGTCCGGCTGGCGGACATCCTTGAAGGTGCTCTGCTGGGCCAGCATGGCGCGCAGATAGTTCACGTTCTCCTGCGCCTGGGCGGGCGAGAGTTCGGCGCGCGCCACCTTCTCGGCCTCGTCGAACTTGCCCTGCAGGCCGAGCGCGAGTGCGAGATTCTGGCGCACGCGGCTGTCGGCGCGCGGCTGGGCGGCGGCCTTGCGCAGGGTCGCCTCGGCATTGGCCGCCTCGTTGGCGAGCAGATAGGACAGGCCGAGATTGTTCAGGACGCTCGGCTCGTCGGGCACGATCTTCAGGGCCGTCTGATAGGCCTTGCGCGCCTCGCCGACATTGCCGAGCTGATCCAGAATGGCGCCTTCCGCGGAAAGCAGGCGCCAGTCCGGGGTGGTCAGCGAATTGGCGTTGCGGACGACCTTCAGGGCCGTTTCCAGGTCGCCGTTGGAGGCCAGCGCCTTGCCGTAGGCCGACGCGATCTGGCCATCCTTCGGATAGACCAGGATGGCGCGGCGCAGCACCTCGACGGATTGCTGGGTCTGGCCGTTCAGCCGCAGTGCCTGGGCATAGCCGAGGATCGTGTCGCGGTTCTCGGGCGCCTCGACATAGCGCCTGGCCCAGCTGTCGACGCTCGTCTTGAGACTTTCCTCGGCCTGCGGGCCGATGCTGCCGGTGGTCGCCGGATCCGGCTGCTGCGGCTTGCGGGCGCAGCCGCCGACCATCAGCGCGGCGGTCACGGCGAGGACGAGAACGGGCAGGGGACGCGGAAGATGAGACATGGACGGTCACCGGCGAGGTCGGACGAGACCACGTCCCTGCAATAGTCCGTTAACCCTAATGATCGGTTAAGGCGGCCTGCCCGCAGCGCCGGGCCGGGTCCCGCCGGGCCGTGGTGGACTTGCCGCCGCGGCGCGGTAAAGTCCCGCAACGGCGCCCGAATTTCCGGTTCCCCCGCGACGAGGACATCAAGACCGTGACTGCTCGCATCCTGCCGGCCGACGGGTCCGGTCCCACCCTCGCCATCCACGCGGTCGCTGCGGCGGACCTGTCCGCGCTCCTCGACAGCCTGCCCCCGGCCGCGGCGACCTTCGCCCGTGCCTCCGGCTTCGAGGCCGCCGCCGGCAGCCATCTGGTCGTGCCGGAAGCCTCGGGCGGCATCGGCGCGGTGCTGTTCGGTCTCGGCAAGGCCGGCGAGGCGGCCTCGCCCTTCCTGATCGGCAAGCTCTCGACCCTGCTGCCGGCCGGCGACTACCGCTTCGCGAGCGGCGTCGCCGACGAGACGCTGGCGGCACTGGCCTGGGCGCTCGGCGCCTACCGCTTCCGCCGCTACAAGCGCGGCGGGGAGGGCGGCGACGCGCCCGCCGCCCGCCTGAAGCTCGGTCCGTCGGTCGATCGCGCGCGGCTGGAAAGCCAGATCGCCGCCATCACGGGCGTGCGCGATCTGGTCAACACCCCGGCCAACGATCTCGGCCCGGCCGAACTCACGGCGGCGGCCGCCGAGATGGCCGGCAGCGCCGGTGCCGCCTTCCGGGTGGTGGCGGGCGACGAGCTCGCCGCCGGCTTCCCGCTGATCCAGGCGGTCGGCCAGGGCTCCGACCGGGCGCCGCGGCTGATCGATTTCGCCTGGGGCGATCCGGACCATCCGAAGGTGACGCTGGTCGGGAAGGGCGTCTGCTTCGACACCGGCGGCCTGGACATCAAGCCCGACACCAACATGCTCCTGATGAAGAAGGACATGGGCGGCGCCGCCAATGTGCTCGGCCTGGCGCGCATGATCGTCGACGCCCGGCTGCCGGTGCGCCTGCGCGTGCTGATCCCGGCGGTCGAGAATGCCATTTCGGGCCGCGCCTTCCGGCCGAGCGACGTGTTTGCGAGCCGCAAGGGCCTGACCGTCGAGATCGGCAACACCGATGCCGAGGGCCGGCTGGTGCTGGCCGACGCGCTGGCGCTCGCCGACGAGGAGGCGCCCGACCTGATCGTCGACATGGCCACGCTGACCGGCGCGGCCCGCGTCGCGCTCGGCCCCGACGTGCCGCCCTTCTACACCGACGACGACGGCTTCGCGGCCGAACTCGCCGCGGCCTCGGCGGCCGTGCACGATCCGCTCTGGCGCCTGCCGCTCTGGATGCCCTATGCGCCGATGCTGGAGTCGAAGATCGCCGACACCAACAATATCGGCTCGGGCGGCTTCGCCGGCTCGATCATCGCGGCCCTGTTCCTGAAGAAATTCGTCGAGCGCGCGCGCACCTGGGTGCATCTCGACATCTATGCCTGGAACCCGTCGCCCAAGCCCGGCCGCCCCGACGGCGGCGAGGCCCAGGGCATCCGCGCCCTCTTCGCGGCCATCGAGAAGCGCTACGCCGGCGCCTGATCACGGCGGGCGGGTGTCTGATTGGACGGAAACCGGAACGGGACCTGGGCCACAGCAGAGTGGCCCGGAAGCGAACCGGATCGGACGACGGCCGGCTCTGCATGAAGCCGGCATCTGATCGGGGCGCGGCCGGGTCGCCGGGCGCGCCGCCGAACCGTCCGGAACTGTCCGATCCGGGGCGCCGGCCGGCGTTTCTCTTGCACCCCCGACCCTGCGCCGGATACCATTCCGGCTGCGAAACGAATGTTTCTCCAAATCGCCCCCCGAAATCGAGCCCTGTCGCCATGCCAGTCGAACTGCGCCCCAGCCAGGCCTTGAAGCTCTGGCACGACGTGACCATCGACCTGGTCCGCGGCGACGGCACCGACCTGACCGGCCGGCAGCTGGCCGTGCTGCTGACCGTCTATCTGGAACCCCCGCCCCACACGGTGCGCGGCCTCGCCGCCCGGCTCGACGTGACCAAGCCGGCCGTCACCCGTGCCCTCGACGCACTCGGCCGGCTCGGCCTGCTCGAGCGCCGCCGCGACGAGATCGACCTGCGCAACGTCCTGATCCAGCGCACCGTCGCCGGCGCCCTGTGGGTCGAACGCCTCGGCGACCGCGTCATCGCCCGCGCCAAGGGCCTGCCGCGGTAGGGGGATCGGTCGAACGGGGAGGGCCGCCCGGTCCCCGGGCCACGGGCTACCGCTTCGCGGCCGCGCGCAGGCGGTAGAGGTCCAGCCGGTCGGCTTCGACCTGGGCCATGTCCATGCCGGCTTTCTCCATCGCCGCCCGGGCTTCCTCGATCCGTTTGATGGCCTCGTCGAGCAGCCTCGGCCTGCCGTCGAGTTCGGCGACCAGTTTCAGCGTCATCGCGACCGCATGGCGCTGCAAGGCCCAATCGGAGGTCTCCGTCGCCCGGCTAAATGCGGTGGCGAGGGCGCGCTGATCGGCCAGCACCGCCCGGGCCAGCCTGCGGTCGGCGCGATGGCGCGCCAGCCAATGCCGGGTGATCGTCAGGTCGAGACGGTTCTGGCGAGCGGGTGCACCCAGGCCGGCCGCTTGGTTGGCACGGAGGGCGTCCTGCAACAGGCCGACGGCCTCCTGGAGTAGCGCCGGCGCAGCTTCGATCTCATGCCGCGCGACCAGCAGGCTTGCCAGCCGCGCCTGGAGATCCGGAATGACGTCACGCTGGTTCGCCGCCGTCAGCCGCGTCAGGGCCATGCGGATGGTTCCGGCATAGCGATCGTAGTGATTGACATCGTTGAACTGAGCGGCGGCCTTCAGGCTGGTGTCGGCGAGAAGGACGATCACTGAACCGGTCCACGAACCCGTCTTCGGCACGCCACTTTGGTCGGCTTTCGCCAGCAGGTCTTGCAGGAGCCTCACGGAGGCTTCGAGATCGGCTGCCGACCGGTGGGCGCCCCCGAGCTTGCCGAGCACCGAAGCCAGAGCGGCGGTGTGCATTTCCGCCAGATCGTCCTGCTGTTTCCGTCTCAGATCGGCGATGCTGGCGAGCAGCAGGTCCCGCGCCTCCGCCAGGGATCCTACGTCCTGCGTCGCGTCAAACCGGGCATTCAGGAGATCGGCCGCATCCAGGGCGATCGAAGTCCGCGTTGCCACGTCGAAGGTGTCCGGTCGCTCGGCCTCAACGGCGAGAGCCCGTCGGAGAATGGCCAGACTCTCGTCGGCAAGTTTTGGGTCCGCGCCCGAGGGGTGCTTTCGGACCCATTGGCTTGCGATGCCGCCCACTACCCTGACCGCTTCCTTCCAGAGTTCCGGCAGGAAGTCGGGGCCGACCGCCTGGGTCGAGGCGACGGCGGCCGTGAGCGCCGCCGCGCTTCTGCCTTCGGGGGCGTCGGGAAGCTCGGAACGCTCCGCCTCGGTCAAGGCGAGGTCCACATGAAGGCGGACCCAATCCTTCGGCCTTTGCGGCGTCAGCACCGCGATGGCAGCACGATACTCGTCGGCGGCCTCCGCCAGGAGCCCGGAGTTTGAGGTTATCCTCCCGACAAACGCCAAGCCCCCAGCGGCTCCGTTCGCGAGTGCCAGAAAGCGATCGAGGTCGGCCGTCGGGGAGACCACCGACCGCGCTGCGATCAGGTGACGGGACGCTTCGCGTTGATCGTCGAGACTGGGCTGGATCGCCAGCAGGAGCTGGGCGATCCGGATATGCAGGTCCGCCCAGCGCTCCGGCTCCGCATGCGGGCTGACGATCAGAAGCTGGCGTTCCAGGCTCTCGACCGTGACGGCACCCGGCACCAGGGGCGCCGAGACGCGCGGGCCGGCCGGCGGTGTCGCCGGGGCGACGCCGCCCAAACTGGACGGTTCCGCGGCCCGGCCCGGCAGCGTCGCCGGGAGGATGGCGAGAAGCGCGGCCAGGACGGCGGCGACGGGTCGGGACCAGACGGGAGACGGCATCGCGACCGCAGGAGTTGTTTGCAATGCCCCAATTCCACAACCCGAGGCACTGCCCGTCAATTCCCTGAATGGCGTCGGCGGGCGCTTGTAACCACCGGCAGCATCAGGCCGCCCGGCGGTGAGGGCAAACGGCGCGACGGGGCTCCGCCCCTCAATAGTCCACGCCCACCAGATAGAGCCCCCAGGGCGGGGCGACGGCGGCGCAGGCGGCGCGGTCGCGGGCGGCGAGGGCTTCGGCGACGCGCTCGGGCGGCCAGGCGCCGAGGCCGACGCGTTCCAGGGTGCCGACCATCGAGCGGACCTGGTTGTGCAGGAAGGAGCGGGCGTCGGCACGGACCTCGATCAGGTCGCCGACGCGGCGCGCCTCCAGGTGGTCGAGCGTCTTCATGGGCGATTTCGATTGGCAATTGGCCGAGCGGAAGGTGGTGAAGTCGTGATGCCCGATCAGGTGGCGGGCGCCGGCATTCATGGCGTCGACATCGAGCGGTTCGCGCCGGTGCCAGACGCGGCGGCGATCGAGCGCCGGGGGAGGGCGCCGGTCGAGGATGCGGTAGATGTAGTGCCGGCCGCGCGCGGAGAAGCGCGAATCGAAATCCTCGGCGACCCGCTCGGCGGCGAGCACGACGACGCTCTCTTCGACCAGATGCGCGTTGAGGCCGTCGCGGACCACGGCCGGGCGCCAGTCCTTCGCGAGGTCGACATGGGCAACCTGGCCGGTGGCGTGCACGCCGGCATCGGTGCGCCCGGCGCCGCGCAGCGTCACGGTCTCGCCGGTCATGGCCAGGATGGCGGCCTCCAGGGCGCCCTGCACGGAGGCGCCGTTGGACTGGCGCTGCCAGCCGACATAGGGCGTGCCGTCATATTCGATGGTGAGCTTGAAACGGGCCATGGCGGTCAGCCGAGCGCCGCGAAGGGCGGCGGATAGGAAAGGGCGAGGCGCAGCGGCAGCGGGCGGTCGCCGAGCGCCAGCCACTGGTTCTCCGGGATCGGATAGGGGGTCAGCATCCGCTCCGGCCGGCCGGGATGGAAGCCGAAGCGGCCGTAAAAGGCCGGATCGCCGAGCACCAGCACGATGTCCTCTTCGGACGCCTCCAGCCGGGCCAGCCCCTCGCGTACCAGCGCGGTGCCGATGCCGGCCTTCTGCCGGCCCGGCGCGACCGCCAGCGGCGCGAGGCAGACGGCCCGGCGCCGGTCGTTGGGCGGGGCGACGGTCAGGCGCGTGAACAGGAGATGGCCGAGGATGGCGCCATCAGCGTTGTTGGCGCCGTCGCGGGCGACCAGTTCGAGGACTGCATGTCCGCCAATGCGCAAGGCAGCGACCAGATCCGCCTCGGCCGGCGTCGGAAAGGCGGCGACCAGCAGCGCGCGGATCGCGGCGGCATCGGCGGGCAGGGCGGCCTCGATCGCGAAGGCGGACATCGCGGCCTCACCCGAGCCTGGCGCCGGGGGCGAGTGCCGCCCCGCGCAGAAAGTCTTCCGCCCTGAGCGCCTTGCCGCCGGCGCGCTGCAATTCGACCAGCCGCACCGCGCCCGACCCGCAGGCGACCGTCAGCCGGTCGTCGACGAGCGTGCCGGGTGCGACGGTTGCGTTGGCGTCGGCGGCGGCGGTTTCAGGGGCGAGCGTCGCGCGAAGCACCTTGACCCGCTCCGGCTTGCCGCCGATCGTCGCCTCGCACCAGGCGCCCGGGAAGGGCGAGAGGCCGCGGATGCGGTCGTGCACGGTCGCGGCCGGCAGGCTCCAGTCGATGCGCGCCTCGGCCTTGTCGATCTTGGCCGCATAGGTGACGCCCTCGGCCGGCTGCGGCACGGCGCCAAGCGCACCGCGCGAGAGGGCGGCGAGCGCGCGCACCATCAGGTCGGCGCCGAGCCGGGCGAGCCGGTCGTGCAGGTCGCCGGTGGTCTCGTCGGGCCGGATCGCGACCCGCTCCGTCATGGCGACCGGGCCGGTATCGAGGCCCGCTTCCATGCGCATCACCGCGACGCCGGTCTCCCGGTCGCCGGCCATGATGGCCCGGTGGATCGGCGCGGCGCCGCGCCAGCGCGGCAAAAGCGAGGCATGCAGGTTGACGCAGCCCTCGCGCGGCGCGTCCAGGATCGGCACCGGCAGGATCAGCCCATAGGCGACCACCACCGCCACGTCGGCGTCATGCGCGCGGAAGCGCTCCTGCTCCTCGGCCGATTTCAGGCTGGTCGGGGTCAGGACCGGGATGCCGAGCGCTTCGGCCTGGCGATGCACCGGCGAGGGCGTCGGCTGCAGGCCGCGCCCGGCCGGCCGCGGCGGCTGCGAATAGACGGCGACCACCTCGTGGCCCTGGCCGACGATCTCGACGAGGGTCGGCACGGCGAAATCGGGCGTGCCCATGAAGACGACGCGGAGGGACATGGCGGGCGGGTTCCCGAATGGAGCGACAGCCCGGCTCTATAGCGCGAAGGGATCGACGAGGTCGACGCCCGTCGCCTCGAAATCGCGGACATTGCGGGTCACCAGCCGCATCCCGTTCGCCCGCGCGATGGCGGCGATCTGGGCGTCGATGACCGCGACGGGACGGCCGATACGCCTGCGCTGGGCGCGGATCACCGCGGAAAGGCGTGCCGCAACAGCGTCGAACGTCAACAGGCGGTCACGATAGTGTTCAAACTCGATCGCGTCGACCATCTCCACAAGCTGGCGCTGGCGCCGGGATGGCTCGAGGATTTCGACACCGTAACGGAGTTCGGCGAGAACGGTGTCGGCACGAACACATGCCGGTCGTCGATTCCACCGAGGAAATCCAACACCCGCGCATCCGGGCGAGGACGCAGCACCTCCGACACGATGTTGGTGTCGAGTGCGATCATTCGAAATCCGGTGGGGGGCGATCGGACATCTCGCGCGGCGGAAGCTCGAACTCGACGGGCCCGTATTTCTCCCGCAGTTCACGGAAGGTGTCGGCCGCCGACCGATCCGGTGCGCGCTCGGACATGTCGGGCAGGTTGATCGCAAGCGACAGGATGTCGGCGGCCTCCGCCGAAATGCTGCGCCGGTTGGCCTTGGCGCGTGCCGCCAATCTTTCCTTGGTTTCCGGATCCAGCCCGCGGATCAACAGATCGCCCATGACCGTCCTCCCGCGCGTCATCGTGGAACAACAACACGCTACCACGCGGGCCGGTTTCGGACAATCGCCGCAACCCTGGCGTGAGATTCAGGCCAGTCCCTGTTCCTTCAGGCGGGCCTGCTTCTGGAACTTCTTCATCACCCGATCGCGCTTCAGCTTGGACAGGTGGTCGATGAACAGGACGCCGTCGAGATGGTCGATCTCGTGCTGCAGGCAGGTGGCGAGCAGGCCGTCGGCCTCCAACTCGCGCGTCTCGCCCTGCCGGTCGAGATAGCGCACGCCGACCTTGGCGGTGCGTTCCACGACTTCGTAATAGTCGGGGATCGAGAGGCAGCCCTCCTCGTAGGTCGACAGCTCCTCAGACGACCAGACGATCTCCGGATTGACCAGGAACAGCGGCTCGCGCTTGTCCTCCTCCTTCGACACGTCGATCGTCACGACGCGCTGCATCACGCCGACCTGCACGGCCGCCAGCCCGATGCCGGGCGCGGCATACATGGTCTCCAGCATGTCGTCGAGCAGCCTGCGGATCGAGCCGTCGACCGAGGTGACCACCTCGGACTTCTGCTTCAGGCGCTGGTCGGGAATGATGACGATGTCGAGTTTGGACATGGTCGTCAGATAGGCGAGAACGCGCAGCCGGTCAACGGATCCGGGGCTGCGACGGCGTGTCCGTTAACCCCTTTCGTACCCGAATCGTTCTAGCCTGCCGGCCATGGACGGATCCCTTTTGGCCGCCTTCGGCGGTGCTGCGGCTCTGGCCCGCATGGCCGCCTGGGGGGCGGTCCTGGCGGGCGGGCTACTCGTTGTCTGGCTGTGGCGCGGCACGCGCGCCCGGGCGGTCGCGGAGGAGCGTGCGCGCGAGCTCGACCTGCGCCTGGCAGAGATGGCGCGGCTGCAGGCCGAGATGACCGGCCGCATGCAGACCATGGCGGAGGTCTTCGGCAGCCGGCAATCCGATCTCGCCCGCGCGGTCTCCGAGCGGCTCGACGGACTGACCCACCGGCTCGGCGCCTCGATGGTCGAGACCGGCCGCTCGACCGAGGCCAGCCTCGCCCGGCTCGGCGAACGTATGGCGGTGATCGACCGCGCCCAGCGCTCGATGAGCGACCTCGCCTCCGAGGTGCTCCAACTGCGCTCGATTCTCGCCGACAAGCAGGCGCGCGGCGCCTTCGGCCAGGGGCGGATGGAGGCGATCGTCGCCGATGCCCTGCCGCCCAATGCCTATACGTTCCAGGCCACCCTGCCGACCGGCGTCCGCCCGGATTGCCTGATCCACCTGCCCAACGGCGCGCCGCCCCTGGTGGTCGACGCCAAGTTCCCGCTCGAGGCCTGGACCGCGCTCGGCGCGGCCGAAACCGACGACGAGCGCAAGCTCGCCGGCACCCGCTTCCGCCGCGACGTGCTGCGCCACGTCATCGACATCCGCGACAAGTATCTGCTGCCCGGCGAGACCCAGGATACCGCCTTCCTGTTCGTGCCGTCGGAATCGATCTTTGCCGACCTGCACGAGCGCTTCGAGGACCTGGTGCAGAAGGCGCAGCGCGCCCGGGTGGTGATCGTCTCGCCCTCGCTCCTGATGCTGTCGATCCAGGTCGTCCAGGCGGTGCTGCGCGACCACCGCATGCGCGAACAGGCGCATCTGATCCAGGCCGAGGTCGTCCACCTGCTCGACGACGTGGCCCGCCTGCACGACCGGGTGCTCAAGCTGCAGGCCCATCACGGCCAGGCCGCCAAGGATCTCGAACAGATCGTCATCTCCTCGGAGAAGCTGCAGCGCCGTGCCGCGCGCATCGAGGATGTCGAGATGGGCGAGGCGGTGCCGGCCAGTCCCGTCGTGCCGATCCCGCTCGGCGCCAGTCGGCTGGCCGGGGAGTGAGGACGCCGCGGCGTGCTGTCCGGCGCCGCCAGGTATCACCGGGCATTTCGTGAAGGAGGCTGCGTTCGGGACCGCGGTGCGCCGCCACCGGACCCGCTCCCGGGCCGGGCCTCGGCTTCCGATCCTTGACCCCAGACCCACGATCCTTGCCCTTTGGGCAGCCGCCTTGCGGCCGCGGCCCTGGACGGACCTGCCGCACTGCGGCATGACTGGCGTTCCCGCCCTTGTCCCCGCTCCCCTCCTGTCGGAATGCTGCCCATGTCCCTCCTTGTCGCGATCAATGGCTGGTCCCCCGACGAATGGATCGCGCGTTTCCAGCGCGAGACCCCGTCGATCCCGATCGTCGACGCGCGGACGGCGTTCGATCCGGCATCGATCCGCTATGCCGCCGTCTGGAAGCCGACGCCCGGTCTGCTGGCCGGCCTGCCCAACCTCGCCGCCATCTTCAATCTGGGCGCCGGCGTCGATGCGCTGCTCGGCGACCCGACGCTGCCATCCGCGCCGGTCGTCCGCGTCGTCGACCCGGATCTGACCGGACGGATGACCGAATATGTCGTGCTGCACTGCCTCGATCGCCTGCGCCGGGGCGATCGGCACCGCGCCGCCCAGGCGCGCCGGGAATGGCTCGCCGACTACCAACCGGCCGCCCCGGATGTCCGGATCGGCATCATGGGCATGGGGGTGCTCGGTCGCGACGCGAGCGCGGTGCTGGCGCGCCTCGGCTTCCGCGTCGCCGGCTGGAGCCGCCGCGGCGAGGCCGTGCCGGGCGTCGGAACCTTCGCCGGGGCCGAGGGACTGAAACCCTTCCTGGCCCGCACCGACATCCTCGTCGTCCTCTTGCCGCTGACGCCCGACACCCGCGGCATCCTGGACCGCGGCCTCTTCGCCGGCCTCGCCCGCGACGGCGCGCTCGGCGGACCGATCCTGATCAATGCCGGCCGCGGCGGCTTGCAGGTCGAGGCCGATATCCTGGCGGCCCTCGACGACGGCACCCTCGCCCATGCGGTGCTGGATGTCTTCGAAACTGAGCCGCTGCCGACCGAAAGCCCGTTCTGGGCGCATCCCAAGGTCACCGTGACGCCGCACAACGCTGCCGATTCCGACCCGCAGCATATCTGCCGCTACACGCTGGATCAGATCGGCCGGCTGGAACGCGGCCTGCCGCTCGAGAATGTCGTCGACCGCAAGACGGGATACTGAGCCGAATAAGGACCGTGCAAAACGCCGGTCCGCCGACGTGGATCGCCGGGCCGGACGGCGGGTCGGCGGTGGACGCGATGCCGCAAGCCGGCCGGTCTTGCGGAGCGTCCCTCGCGGCGCGATGCTCCGGCGAAACCAAGGGGAGGAATGCCGTCATGCCGGTTGCCGCCACGCCGTTCCGCCGGCCCCGCCTCGCGGCCCCGGCGGTCCTTCTGTTCGCCGCCCTTCTGCTCGGTGGCGGCTCGGCGCAGGCCGACTACGAGAGCTACGGCGTCTTCTGCGCCTCCGGGCGGATCGAGGTCGATTCCCGCTCGGCCGAGCAGATGCAGTCGAACCGCGGCGCCTGCCAGTTCGCCCGCTTTCCGACCCGGTCGGATGCGGAAAACTTCGCCCGGCGCAATTTCGGCGGCGTCGGCGGCACCTGCAGCTGCCGTTGAGACAGCGGCGCGGCCCGGACGATCCGGTCGCCGACAGGACAGAGCCGCCGGCCGTGCCGTGCTGCCATCGCTGCCGTCATTCTCCGGAGGCGGCATGATCGACGCGGTCGACTGGAAGGCCTTCCGCCGGGCGGAGCGGGACCGCCTGCTTGCGGCGCGCCGGACGATCGGTGCGGCCGAACGCGAGCGGCTGACCGCCGTGCTGGCCCGCCAACTCGATGCGGCCGTCCCGCCGCAGCCGGGCCGGGCGCTCGGTCTCTATTGGCCGATCAAGGGCGAGATCGACATCCGCGCCTGGGCCGAGGCCTTCGCGGCCCGGCACGCCATGACGCTCGCCCTGCCGGTGGTGGTCGAGAAGGCCGCCCCGCTCGAATTCCGCGCCTGGGCGCCGGGCGATGCGATGGAGCGCGGCTTCTGGAACATCCTGGTCCCGGCCGTCCGCACGGTGGTCGTGCCGGCCGTGGTGATCGCGCCGCTGGTCGGCTTCCAGGCCGCGGGCACCTGGCGGCTCGGCTATGGTGGCGGCTATTTCGACCGCACCCTGGCGAGCCTCGCGCCGCGGCCTTGCGCAGTCGGGCTCGGGCTCGACGACGCCGAACTCGCCACCATCCATCCGCAGCCGCACGACGTGCCGATGGATGTCCTGGTCACCGAGAGCCGCATGCTGTCGGCCGCTCAATCCTTTTCCAGATAGATCGCCCAGTAGCTCGCCGCCACGCCGCCGGCGCCGCCGATGACGTTGCCGAGCGTGACGACGGCGATGTTCTCGACGAAGCCGCCGAGATCGATCGTCCCGCCGAAGGCCCAGCCGGCCGGGATCAGATACATGTTGGCGATGGAATGCTCGAAGCCGAGCGCCACGAAGGCGGTGATCGGCCACAGGATGGCGAGGATCTTGCCGGACACCTCGCGCGCCGCGAAGGTCAGCCAGACCGCGAGGCAGACCAGCGCGTTGCACAGGATGGCGCGCGCGAAGGCGGCGAGCGGCGACAGCGCCAGCTTGGCCTCGGCGATCTTCGCCGCGTTGCGCCCGACCGCGCCGCCGCCGAGATCGCCGAGCCCGGCCGCCCAGGCGAGCGCCACCATGGCCAGCGCCCCGGCCAGATTGGCCACGAACACGATCGCCCAGTTGCGCAGCAGCGCGCCGAGGCCGACCTTGCCGTCGACCCAGGCCATCACGATCAGCGCATTGCCGGTGAAGAGCTCGGCCCCGCCGATCACGACCAGGATCAGGCCGAGCGAGAAGGCCGCGCCGCCCAGGAGCCGCACCGGGCCGAAGCCGTCGCCCGCGCCTGTCGTCACCAGCGTGAAGAACATCGCCCCGAAGGCGATGAAGGCGCCGGCCAGCATGCCCAGCATGGCGAGCCGGCGGACCGACAGGCGGGCCTTGGCGACCCCGGCTTCCTCGACGCGCCGCGCCATCTCGGCCGGCTTGTAGGCGTCGAGCCCGGTCGGGTTGGGCGGCGGCGGGGCCGGATCGGACGGCGGGCTGGACATCGCATCGGGCATCGGGGGCTCCGTTCTCGTCGCCGCAGGTCTCGTCGCCACTGTCGCGGCAGGATCGCCCGCCGGCCATGATTTCGCGCAACGCGCCGCGCGGCTCCGCATTCAGACGGCTGGTGCCGGCGCGGCGCGTGCCTATATTGGGGGCGAAACGGGCGGCCGGGGAGATGCACCATGGGCGATGCGCTGGATCTGAGCGAGAAGGATGTGCTCGGCATCGCCGAGGCCTGGCGAGGCGAGGGGCGCGCCGTTGCGCTGGCGACCGTCGTCGAGACCTGGGGTTCGGCGCCGCGGCCGATCGGCAGCCATCTGGTGATCGACGAAGACGGCCGGTTCGAGGGCTCGGTCTCCGGCGGCTGCGTCGAGGGTGCGGTGGTCGGCGAGGCGGTCGACGTGATCGGCGACGGCCGGCCGCGGCTCCTGGAATTCGGTGTCGCCGACGAGACCGCCTGGCGGGTCGGCTTGTCCTGCGGCGGCCGCATCGCCGTCTATGTCGAACGGATCGACTGAAAGAGCGCGTCGGATGGATCGTGGCCTGCTTGAATCCCTCAATGCGGAACGGCGCGCGCGTCGGGCCGTGATCCGCGTCACCAACCTCGCGACCGGGGCCGAGCGTCTCGTTCGGGAGGCCGAACTCGATCGGGCCGATCCGCTCGTGGCGGAGCTTGCCGCGCGGTTCCGCTCGGCGAAATCCGGCATGGTCGAGGCTGCCGACGACGGCCGCCTGTTCCTGACCGTGCATGTGCCGCCGCCGCGCCTCGTCTGCATCGGCGCGGTGCACATCACCCAGGCGCTGGCCCCGATGGCGCGCATGGCCGGCTTCGACGTGAGCGTGATCGACCCGCGCACCGCCTTCGCCACCGAGGACCGCTTCGAGGGCGTGCCGCTCTTTCCCGATTGGCCGGACGACGTGATCCCCGGCAAGGTCGGCCTCGACGCCTATACGGGCCTCGTCGCCGTGACCCACGATCCCAAGATCGACGACTGGCCGATCGCGCGTGCGCTGGAGGCCGGCAGCTTCTATGTCGGCGCCCTCGGCAGCCGGAAGACCCATGGCCGGCGCGTCGAGCGGCTGACCGCCGCGGGCGTCGATCCCGCCGCCATCGCCCGCATCGCCGCCCCGATCGGTCTCGACATCGGCGCGCAGTCGCCGGCCGAGATCGCCGTCGCGGTGCTGGCCCAGGCCATCCAGGCCCTGCGCCGGCGGCCTGCCGCAGAGGCGGCAAGGGCAGGGACCTCGGGGGAGGCGGCGCCGGCGGCTCTGCCGGCGGACGCGTCGTCATGAAATTCGGCCCCGTGCCGGTCGACGAGGCGGCCGGCGCCATCCTGGCCCATGCGGTGGTGACGCCTGCCGGCACCTTCCGCAAGGGTCAGCGCATCGGCCTCGTCGAGGTCGCCGCCTTCCGGGCGGCCGGGCTCGATGCGGTGGTCGCCGCCATGCCGGGGCCGGACGATCTCGACGAGGACGAAGCCGCCGGCCGGATCGCCGAGGCGCTTGCCGGCGTCGGCATCCGGGTCGAGCCGCCGGCAACCGGCCGCTGCAATCTCTTCGCCGCGACGCCGGGCCTGCTGATCGTCGACCGCGCCGGCATCGACGCGCTGAACGGCCTCGATCCCGGCATCACCTTTGCGACCCTGCCGGCCCACGCGTCCGCCGAGACCGGCCGCATGGTCGCCACCGTCAAGATCATTCCGTTCGCGTTGCCCAAGTCCGTCGTCGACCGCGCGGTGGCGTCGATCCGGGCCGCCGGCCCGCTGGTTTCGATCGCCGCCTACCGTCCGCAGCGGGTCGCCGTCGTGTCGACGCTGCTGCCGTCCCTGAAGGCCTCGGTGATCGACAAGACCCTGCGCGTCATGGCCGAGCGGATGCGGCCCGCCGGCAGCACGATCGTCGCCGACCGGCGCGTGCCCCATGCGGAGGCCCCGCTCGCCGCCGCGATCCGGGCGGCGATCGCCGAGGACCATGCCGATCTGGTCGTCGTCTTCGGCGCCTCCGCGGTGGTCGACCGGCGCGATGTGATCCCGGCCGCGATCGAGGCGGCGGGCGGTCGGGTCGACCATTTCGGCATGCCGGTTGATCCCGGCAACCTGCTGCTGGTCGGCGCGCTCGACGGCCGGCCGGTGCTCGGCGCGCCCGGCTGCGCGCGCAGCCCGCGCGAGAACGGTTTCGACTGGATTCTCGCCCGCCTGCTCGCCGATCTGCCGGTCGGGCCGGCCGAGATCGTCGGGCTCGGCGTCGGAGGGCTCCTGATGGATATCGTCTCCCGCCCGGCGCCGCGCGCTGCGCCCAACGAGGCCGAAGTTCCGGAGGCGCGCCGGATCGCCGCGGTCGTGCTGGCCGCCGGCCGCTCGACTCGGATGGGCGGCCCGAACAAGCTCCTCGCCACCCTCGACGGCAAGCCGCTGGTCCGTCATGCCGCCGAGGCCGCGCTGGCGAGCCGTGCCGACAGCGTCACGGTGGTCACCGGCCACATGGCCGCCGAGGTCGCCGCGGCGCTCGACGGCCTGGACGTCCGCCTCGTGCACAATCCCGATTATGCCGAAGGCCTGTCGACCTCGATGCGCACCGGCATCGCGGCCGTGCCGGAGGCCGCCGAGGCCGCGGTGATCCTGCTCGGCGACATGCCGCGCGTCGACGCCGCGGTGGTCGATCGCCTGATCGAGGCCTACGACCCCGCCCGCGGCGCCCTGGTGGTCGTCCCGACCGCCGCCGGCCGGCGCGGCAACCCGGTCCTGATCTCGCGTCGCTTCTTCCCCGACCTGATGGCGGTGGCCGGCGATGTCGGCGCCCGCCAGGTGCTCAGGGGCTATCCGGAAGCCATCGTCGAAATCGAACTCGGCCCCGCCGTCGCCCTCGATCTCGACACGCCCGAAGCCCTCGCCGCCGCCGGCGGCCTGTCACGCCCCGGCTGATACCGCCGGCCTGCCCGCCGCCCGGTTCCTCGTGATCCATCAACACGTTCCTCCCCTTCGCCCCCTGAAGGGGGGAGAAGGTGCCCGAAGGGCGGATGAGGGGGACGGTCTGGCGGCCGACCGGATCGGCCCGTGTCCGGATCACAGCTTCGGAGCCTGTTGCGGCATCGACCCCCTCATCCCGCCTTCGGCGACCTTCTCCCCCCTTAGGGGGAGAAGGGGAAGGAGCCGCGGGGTCTGGAGATGTTTTCTGCAATCTATCAAAGGGTTACCCCTTCTCCCCCCGTGGGGGGAGAAGGTGCCCGAAGGGCGGATGAGGGGGACGATGCGGCGGTCGGCGCAGAACTGCCGTTCCTGGGAGACGGGTGCGGACCGGTTCCGCAGCCTCGCCCCAAACCACAGGATCCAGCCCCTCATCGGGCCTTCGGCCCCCTTCTCCCGGCGGAGCGAAGAGGCCGTCGCCCGTGCGGCGTCATATCCGCCGCCGTCACAGGCGCTTGACGGTCCGGAGCGGGGTGCCGGCGGCTTCGATGCGGGCGAGGCCGGCGGCGAGGCCTTCGATCGCGGTCGACATGGTGTGGGCGTTGGCGTGCAGCATGGTGTCGCGATCGCGGACGAGCGCGACATGGCCCGGCCAGAACAGAAGGTCGCCGCGCCGCCAGGCGGACGGATCGAGCCCGACGGGCGTGCCGAGCGCGGCTTCCTGCATGTCGGAATCGCGCGGGGCTTTCAGGCCGCAGGCGGCGAGCGCGGTCTGGACGAGGCCGGAACAGTCGATGCCGAGGCTCGACTTGCCGCCCCACAGATAGGGCGTGCCGAGAAAGCGCTCGGCGACCGCGACCGGGTCGGTCTCGGCGCTGCCGAGCGGTGCGAGATGCTGCATCACGATCGCGCCGCCGGTCTCGGTCAGGCCGAAGACGCGGCCGCGAACCTCGATCTCTCGCCGGATGGTGACCTCCGCGCCGAGGCTCAGCCACAGGAGCGGCGGCTCCTTGATGCTCGGGCCGGGGAAGACGAAGGTGCGCAGCGCCGCGACGCGGTGGGTCGGCGCGGGCGCCTCGCCCTTCAGGATGGCATGGCTCGGCAGATAGCCGACATAGCCGTCGCGGGCCAGCTGCACCCAGGCCCAGCCCTCCTGGTCCTCGTCATAGACCGTCAGCCGCTCGCCATGCAGCGCCTCGGTGTCGAGCCCGGCATCGGGCCGCGGCTCCCGGCGCAAGGGCGCCAGTCCCTCGATCACCCGGGCCGGTGTCCCGGACGCATAGCGCGGCGCGGCGATTGTGCCTTCGAGCGATCGCGCGGCGAGATCGGCGCGGGCGGGGGTCAGGCGGGGATCGTGGATGGTCATGACGGCGGGACCCTGAGGACGACCGGCAGGCTACCATGCCGGCAGGACGGCGTCAGCCGACGGATCGGCATCAGCCGACGGATCGGCGTCAGCCGACGGATCGGCATCAGCCGACGAGGTGGCTCGTCACCACGCCGATCAGTTTCGCGAAGATCAGCCCGATCAGCAGCATCACCACCGCGATCTGCGCGCTGCACCCGGTCGTCATGCGCGAGACCCGATAGAAGATGGCGAGGCTCGCGGCGAGGCCGATCAAGCCGACCAGTCCGGCGCCCTGATCCGAGAGGAGGCCGATGCCGTAGCCGAGCGCTGCGATCGTCGGCAGGATCGCGGCCGGCAGGCTTGCCCAGTTGGTGGCGGTGATCAGCGGCGCGAAGCGGGCCGCGATGCCGAGCGGACCGGCCAGCGCGGCGAGCAGCAGCGGCGCGCCGAACCAGTTGACCACCTCGCCGGCGAGCTTGACCGCCAGAAAGACCAGGAACGGCACGGTGGCGAGGTCCGGCTCCGCGGCCACCAGATACCGGTGTTCGGCCGCGATGCCGATCGCGAAGGCCGGCAGCAGCGGCACGATCACCTGGAACGACCGCCAGAACCCGGCTTCCGAAAAGTCGAAGCCGCGCAGGCCCTCGGGATTGCCCTTGACCAACAGCCAGGTCGCCGTCACGCCGTCCCGGATCTCCGCCAGCGTGATCATGCGGTCCGGTCCGCCCCGTCGAAGAAGCCGTCCAGGAAGACCCGGTAGATCGCCGTCAGGGTGAAGAGATCGGCGACCGGCACATGCTCGTCGAGCTGGTGCATGGTCTGGCCGACCAGCCCGAACTCGACCACCGGGCAATAGTCCTTGATGTGGCGGGCGTCCGATGTGCCGCCGCCGGTCGAAAGCTCCGGGCGGTGCCCGGTCACGGTCTCGATCGCCGTGCCGAGCCCGTCGACGAGGCGGGTGTCGACGGTCAGGAAGGAATCGCTCGACGGGGTCTGCAGCGTCAGCGTCCAGTCGAGACCATCGCCGGCGGCGGCGAGCCGGGCGCGCAGCCAGGCCTCGAGCGTCGAGCGCGACCAGCGGTCGTTGAAGCGGATGTTGAAGCGGGCGCGCGCCACGCCCGGGATCACGTTCCAGGCCGGATTGCCGACATCGACGGAGACGAATTCCAGGTTGGACGGCTGGAAGCGCTCGTTGCCGGCATCGAGCGGTTCGGCCATCAGCGCGCCCATCAGGCGGACGAGGCCGGGGATCGGGTTGTCGGCGAGATGCGGATAGGCGACATGGCCCTGCCGGCCGGTGACCGTGACGGTGCCCGACAGGCTGCCGCGGCGGCCGACCTTGATGGCGTCGCCGACGGCTTGCGGGTTGGTCGGCTCGCCGACGATCGCCGCATCGAAGCGCTCGCCGCGGTCATGCGCCCAGCGCAGCAGCTTGACCGTGCCGTTGATGCTCGGTCCCTCCTCGTCGCCGGTGATCAGGAAGGACAGCGTGCCGGAGCCGGGCCGGCGGGCGGCGAGATGGTCGATGGCGGCGGCGACGAAGGCCGCGATGCCGCCCTTCATGTCGACCGCGCCGCGGCCGTAGAGCCGGCCGTCCTCGATCGTGGCCGAGAAGGGATCATGCCGCCACTTGGCCGCATCGCCGGGCGGGACCACGTCGACATGGCCGCCGAAGGTCAGATGCGGTGCACCCTGTCCGATCCGGGCATAGAGATTGATCACGTCCGGCGTGCCGGGTTCGCTGAAGGTGACGGTCTCGCAGTCGAAGCCGGCCGCCTCCAGGATGCGGGCCAGCCGGGCGATGGCCTCGCCGGAATCGGGTGTGACGGAGGGGGCGGTGATCAGGTCGCGCAGGATGGCGACCGGATCGGAAATCGGAGACGGGAGCGACGGCATGAGCGGATGTAGCCTCGCGTTTGGCGGGCCGTCAATCGCCCCGCGGCGTCGGTCGTGGTCCCGCCGGCCCGGGGCCGGAGCCCCGGCGGCTCGGGGTCTGCGTCGATCGCTCAGCCGCGCGGGTCGGGGCCGTAGCCCCGGCGGCTCGGAATCTACGCCGATTTCTCAGCCGCGCGGGTCGGGGCCGTAGCGGTTGGGGCCGCGCGTGCCGCGCAGGCAGTAGAGATGCACGAACAGGATGACGGAGGCGAGCGTGATCAGGCCCATGGCCATCAGCTGCGCCTGCGTCCGTCCGGGCGGCGACGGCACCAGGCCGGCGAGGCTGACCACAAGATAGGGCAGGGCCAGCCAGGTCGGCCGGCCATGGTCGTGCAGCCGCCGCACGATGAGGCTGCCGGTGCCGGCGATCGCGATCAGCGGAAACAGGGCGAGGAGCGCGAGCAGGAACGGATTGCGCCCCATCAGCCGGGTCAGCGGGACCAGCACGACGACGCCCAGAAAGAGCAGGATCATCAACTGGAAATTCCGCTTCCAGAACTGGGCGCGTCCCAGGCGTCCGTCCAGGCCGAAGAAATACTCGAACATCGCCGTCCCGTTCGCCATCGTGAACCGGCCGCGCCGCCGGCGGGCCGGCCGAAAGGCCCGTGTCCGTCCGAGGACCGGGCGTTTCCGCGCCCCCGGCTTCACCGGCCGGTCGCGTTCACGATCATGATCTTCTGCCAGATCTTCTGCGACAGGTTCGTGGTCAGCTGCTCGATTTCGTTGACCGCCGTGGCGATTTCGCCATCTTCGGTGGCAATGGCGTAGAGCGCGGCGCCCTTGGCGGTGAGCGAGAGCAGTTCCGAGCAATAGTCGAGATAGCGCGACAGCTCGAAGGGCGTCATCGAGCGGTCCGGGGAGACCGGCGTGCGCACCGCGCCGGGGCCGATCATGCCGGGATCCTTGGTCAGCTGGTGCATGTCGATGACATGGACCACCGCGCGGAACGGGTTCAGCGCCTGGAGGGCACGCGACCGGCGCAGGCGGCGCTCGGCCGTGACCAGCGAGACCACCGCCACCGCGCTCAGGATGGTCAGGTTGACCAGCGCGTCGATGCTCTGGACCAGATTGAAGATGTTGTTGGTGCCGGCATCGAATTCGAGCCGCAGCACCAGCGCGGCGAGCAGCGCCACCGCGCCGGCCAGAACGCCGGCGACGAACAGCCGGAGGAGCCAGCGCGGCCGCATGATTGCGCGCGTCGTCGCGCCGGTCTCGGCGATCAGGTCGCGCACCTCGGCGGTCACGCCGGCGAGGCCGGCGCCGGGGAAGCGGGCCTCGATGCGCGCCTTGAGCGCATCGAGCGTCTCGACGATCTCGTCGGCCTCCAGGAGGCGGTATCGCGGTTTCGATGCCTTGGCCATCGCCGCCTCCGGGGCTTGCGCGGCTGCGGTCCGCGCCGTGCGGATCAGTCGCGCAGCAGCTCGTTGATCGAGGTCTTGGAACGGGTCTTCTCGTCGACCTTCTTGACGATGACCGCGCAATAGAGGTTCGGCCCGGGCGTGCCGTCCGGCAGCGGCTTGCCCGGCATGGAGCCGGAGACCACCACCGAATAGGGCGGCACGCGGCCGATATGGACCTCGCCGGTGTCGCGGTCGACGATCTTGGTCGAGGCGCCGATGAAGACGCCCATCGACAGGACCGAGCCTTCGCCGACGACGACGCCCTCGACCACCTCGGAACGGGCGCCGATGAAGCAGTTATCCTCGATGATGGTCGGGCCGGCCTGCAGCGGCTCGAGCACGCCGCCGATGCCGACGCCGCCGGACAGATGCACGTTCTTGCCGATCTGCGCGCAGGAGCCGACTGTCGCCCAGGTATCGACCATGGTGCCGCTGTCGACATAGGCGCCGAGATTGAGGAAGGAGGGCATCAGCACCACGCCCGGCGCCACATAGGCGGAGCGGCGCACGACGGCATTCGGCACGGCGCGGAAGCCGGCGGCGCGGAAGCGCGCCTCGTCCCAACCGAGGAACTTCGACGGCACCTTGTCCCACCAGACCGCCCCGTCGGGGCCGCCGGAGACGATCGCCATGTCGTTCAGGCGGAACGACAGCAGCACGGCCTTCTTCAGCCATTGATGCACGACCCATTCGCCGTCCCGCTTTTCGGCGACGCGGATCTGGCCGCGGTCGAGCAGTTCGAGCGCCGCCTCGACGCCGTCGCGGACCTCGCCACGCGTGTCGAGACCGACATCGGCCCGGTTCTCCCAGGCGGTGTCGATGACGCGTTCGAGCAGGGGCAGGTCGACGGGCAGGCTCATGTTCGGGCTCCGGAAACGGCTGATCGGGCAGGGTGGCGGGACCATGGCGAGGGTCGCCGGGACTGTCAACCAGCGCCCTGCCGCAGGCGGATCGGGTTCGGCCCCCGGTCCGCCCTCCGGTTTGATGTCGCCGGCCGTCCCGACAGCCGTCTCGCCGACAGTCGGGCGGATACCGGCCGCGGAACGGTGATGGACCGCTAAGCCGTCACCGGCCGCCAAGCGGTCACTGACCGCCAAGATAGACTTCCTGCAGCAGGCCGTCGTCCGAATAGGGTGTCTGCCGGCCGCCGGTCGCCTCGAAGACCTTCGAGCGCACCCGGCCGATCATCAGCCGCGCGTCGAGCCCCTTGGTGGCGACCGTCTCGACGAAGGCGCGCGTGAAGGGGCTGAGGTCGCCGTCGCCGTCGGCGGCGACATCCTGCGGGGCGGTCGAGTAGACCACCAGCGAGCCGTGATTGGGCACGGACAGCCGCGCCAGCCCGCGGGCCGGCGTCGAACGCGTCGACGACGCGATCTGGGCCGCGAAGGGATTGTCGCGGCAGGCGTCGAGGATCACGATCCGGGTCTTGGCCCGGCCGACGCGCTCCATGACCCGGCCGAGACCGATCGCCTCGTCCTCGGCATCGCGCACGTCGGAGAGCTGTGCGTCCACCGGCAGCAGATAATTCTCCATCGCGCCGCCGCGCGGGATCTGCACCGCATGGCCGGAATAGTAGACCAGCGCGATCTCGGCCCGATCGGCCTTGTCGGAGAAGGCGCGTAGGCTGCGCGCCAGCGTCTCGCGATTGGCATCCGTGACGATCTCGACCGAGAAGCCGATCGCGGTCAGCGCCTTGCCGACGGCGGCCGCGTCGTTGGCCGGATTGCGCAGTCGGCCCATGCGTCCATAGGCGCCGTTGCCGACGACCAGCGCGACGCGGGAACCGGTCGGGACGGCCGGCGTTGCCGCGGCGGCCTTGGCCTTGTCGCGCTGGGCGGCGACGAGCTTGCGGTTGTCGATCGCCACCGCATAGTCCGGTCGCAACTGGATGGCGCGCTCGTAGTCGGCCAGCGCGCGGTCGTAATCGCCCTTGTCCCAGAAGAGATTGCCGCGATTGTTGAAGTTGCCCGGATCCGCGGGCCGCAGGGCAATGGCCTTGTTGTAGTCCGCCAGCGCTCGATCGGCGTCACCCTTGGCGCGGTAGGCGATGCCGCGATTGGTGTAGCCGTCCGGATCGTCGGGCTTGAGAGCGATCACGCGGGTATAGTCGGCGATCGCACGATCGTGCAGGCTCTTGGCCTGAAAGGCGACGCCGCGATTGAACAGTGCGAGGCTGTCGTCCGGGTTCTGTGCGATCACCTGATCGAAGTCGGCGATCGCGCGGTCCGGCTCCTTCCGTCTGATATTGACGTCGCCGCGGTTGATCAGCGCCGGCCGGTAGCCGGGTTTCAGGGCGAGGGCCCGATCGTAGTCGGCGATCGCCCGGTCGTTGTCGCCCTTGTCGCGGAAGATGCGGCCACGAGACGTGAAGGCGTCCGGGTCGTCCGCCTTCAACGCGATGGCCTGATTGAAATCGGCGAGGGCGCGGTCCCGGTCGCCGCGGGCAGAATAGGCCAAGCCCCGGTTGAAGAAGGCCTTGTAGTAGTCGGGCTTCAGGCTGATCGCCTGACCGAATTCGGCGATGGCGCGCTCGGTATCCCCAAGGGCGCGATAGGAATTGCCCCGGTTCAAACGGGCCGCGGCGTCGTTCGGCTTCAGCGCGATCGCCTGGTCGTAGTCCCGCAGGGCGCGATCGTGCTGGCCGAGACCGGCATATTCGACGCCGCGATTGATGTAGGAGGCGGCCTCGCCGGGCGACCGGGCGATGGCGGCCGTGCAGGCCCGGATGCCGGCCTCGCCGGTCAGTTTTTGGCAATCCTCCGCATCGCCGGCCCAAGCCAAGGTGGGCGCGGCGAGACCGGCGAGGAGCGCGGCGATCAGCAGGGTGGGCATCGGGCGGGCCATGGGAGACCTCGTCGGTCGCGGGTTGCGGACACGGAAGGATGTTCGTGTTCGCAACTATGGCTCGCAGCCGAGGCCGCCGGTCAATCGCGGCCGGCCCCAACGGCTTTGGGGGCCCGCAGAAGGGCCTTCCGGACCCCGCAACCGGGTCCTTCAGCGCGCAGCGGTCCGCCTCTGGCCCGCTTGCGGCCCGGCTTGCAGCCCTCAGGCCGCGTAGCGCGACAGCGCCAGGTCGGCGGTCTCGATCTCCGGCTTGCGGGCGCCGATCTGGTCGGCGAGGACGGCGGCCGAACCGCAGGCCATGGTCCAGCCGAGCGTGCCGTGGCCGGTGTTCAGCCACAGATTGCCGAAGCCGGTGGCGCCGATGATCGGCGTGCCGTCGGGCGTCATCGGCCTGAGGCCCGACCAGAAGGTCGCCGCCTTGAGGTCGCCGCCGCCGGGGAAGAGGTCGCCGACGGAATGTTCCAGCGTGCCGCGCCGCCGCTCGGGCAGGTCTGTCGAGAAGCCGGAGATCTCGGCCATGCCGCCGACCCGGATGCGGTCGCCGAGCCGGGTGATGGCGACCTTGTAGGTCTCGTCCATGATGGTGGAGACCGGCGCGCGCGCCGCGTCGATGATCGGGGCGGTGATCGAGTAGCCCTTGACCGGATAGACCGGCAGCCGGAGCCCGAGCCCCTTCAGAAGGCGCGGCGTATAGCTGCCCATGGCGGCCACATAGGCGTCGGCCGTCAGCGTGCCGGCGGAGGTGCGCACCCCCGTGACGCGGCCGCCGGCGGTCTCGACCGCCTCGATGGCGACGCCGAAGCGGAACACCACGCCGAGGCTCTCGGCGATCGAGGCGAGCGCGTTGGTGAACTTGAAGCAGTCGCCGGTCTCGTCGTTGGGCAGGCGCAGGCCGCCGACGAACTTCTCGCGCACCTGGGCGAGCGCGGGCTCGGCGGCGATGCAGCCGTCGCGGTCGAGCACCTCGAAGGGCACGCCGTCGGCCTTGAGCACGGCGATGTCCTTGTCGGCGCCGGCGAGCTGCTTCTCGGAGCGGAACAGCTGCAGCGTCCCCTGCATCCGCTCGTCGTAGTGGATGCCGGTCGCCTGGCGCAGCGCGATCAGGCGGTCGCGGCTATATTCGGCGAGGCGGACCATGCGGCCCTTGTTGATCGCGTAGCGGCCGGAGGTGCAGTTGGCCAGCATCGAGAACAGCCAGCGCAGCATGTCCGGGTCGAGGGTCGGGCGCAGGATCAGCGGAGCGTGGCGCATGAACAGCCACTTGGCCGCCTTCTGGGGAATGCCGGGCGCCGCCCAGGGCGAGGCGTAGCCGGGCGAGATTTCGCCGGCATTGGCGAAGCTCGTCTCCAGCGCCGGGCCGGTCTGGCGGTCGATCACCGTCACCTCGTGGCCGGCACGGGCGAGATAATAGGCCGTGGTCACGCCCACCACGCCGCCGCCGAGAACCAGAACCTTCATGACATGCCCCTCAGATGGAATTCACGTGGTGCCGCTTCGGGACCGCACCGTCAGCGCATCGGTCCGCGGTAGTGCCGCTCGAAGCGGCGGCCGAGGCCGGTGAGGATTTCGTAGGCAATCGTCCCCGCATCGCGGGCCACATCGGCGAGCGACTGGTGCGGACCGACCAGTTCGACCCTGTCGCCGGGCCGCAGCAAACCCGGTGCCAGGGCACTGGCGTCGACGATGGTGCTGTCCATCGAGACGCGCCCGACGATCGGCAGGCGGATGCCGCCGGCATAGACGGCGCCGCGGTCGCTGAGCGCGCGCGGCCAGCCGTCGGCATAGCCGACCCCGATGGTCGCCAGCCGGCGCGGGGCGCGGGTGACATGGGCGAGGCCGTAGCCGACGCCGGTGCCGGCCGGCACGTCGCGCAGCTGGATGACCGGCGCGGCGAGCGAGACCACGGGCTTGAGCGGCGAGCCCCGGTCGTCGACCGGATCGACCCCGTAGAGCGCGATGCCCGGGCGGACGAGATCGAGCCCGAAGCCGGGCAGGAAGGCGCCGCCCGAATTGGCCAGCGCGCGCGGCGCGGCCGGCAGGCGGTCGGCGAGGTCGCGGAAGCGCTCGAACTGGCGCAGATTGGCCGGCGCCTCGGGCTCGTCGGCGCAGGCCAGATGGCTCATCACCAGCACCACCTCGATCGCCTCCTGCCAGGCCGGATCGGCGGCGAGGACGGCGACCTCCTCGGCGGCGAGGCCGAGCCGCGCCATGCCGCTGTCGATCTGCACGGCGGCCGGCAGACGGGTATGGCGGCGGCGCGCCTCCTCTTCCCAACGGGCGACTTGGTCGAGCGAGTTGAGCACCGGGATCACGGCGGCGGCCGCGGCGGCGCCTTCCGCGCCGGGTGCCAGGCCGTTCAGAACATGGATGCGGGCGGTGGCCGGCATTTCGGCGGCCAGATCGAGCGCCTCGCAGAGATGCGCGACGAAGAAGTCGCGGCAGCCGGCGCCATAGAGCGTCTTGGCGACCCGGCCGGCGCCGAGCCCGTAGGCGTCGGCCTTGACCACGCCGGCGATGCGCGCATCGGGCTGGCGGGCCTGCAGCACCGCATAGTTGGCCGCGAGCGCATCGAGATCGACGACCAGTTCGCCGGCGCCGAACGTCGGTACGCTGGCGACCGAACCCGGCGCGCTGGCGACCGTTGCCGGTACGGTGGCGCTCGGAGCCCGTCCACCAGGGCCGGATGCCGGTCCGACCACGCCTTCGACCACCTTCATGAGCATGCCGTCGCCCCCCTGCCGCCACGCCGCGACATGGCTGCCACTGTCGCAGAAGGGTGTTCGAATGTGGCACCCAAGCGCCGGAGAAGCTTGCGGAATCGGCCCTTTTGCGCAACGATCGTGCGTCCCACGCGAGAATGTTGCGATGAAGATCGACGACTTCGACCGCAAGATCATCCGCGCCCTGCGCAAGGACGGGCGGATGAGCAATGTCGATCTCGCCCGCGCGGTCGGATTGTCGGCCTCGGCCTGCCTCCGGCGGGTGCAGGCGCTGGAGGCCGGCGGCGTCATCCGCGGCTATACGGCGATCGTGGCCGGCGACGACGAGGACGGCATCGTGGTCATCGTGCAGATCACGCTCGACCGGCAGAGCGAGGATTCGCTCAACCAGTTCGAGGAGGCGGTGCGCAAGCATCCCGAGATCCGAGAATGCTTCCTGATGACCGGCATCGCCGACTATGTGCTGCGCGCGGAGGCCCGCAGCGCCGCCCATTACGAGACCATCCACAAGGAGATCCTGTCGCGCCTGCCCGGCGTCGCCCGGATCCAGTCGAGCTTTGCCATCCGCGCCGTGCTGCGCGATCCCGGCCCGGGGCGGTAGCCCCGGCACCGGGGCGATAGCGGCGCGGGACGGCGCCCGGGGCGACTTGGCGTAAGGGCGGAGCATCCGATGGGGTGCGCCGATCGATCGCCGCTCAGGCGGGCGTGCCCAGCACCTCGGCCCTGTATTCCTCGATCAGGCTTTCCAGCGTCGGGCCGGCATCGACGCAGGCGAGCGGGCGCAGGCGGGTCTCGACCAGGGCCAGATGGCTCGACATCGCCTTGACGGCGCGGCCGCGCTCGCCGGCGGAGAGGGCGCGATAGATGGCGCGGTGCTCGTCGCAGCCGCATTGCGAGCCGTGCGAGTTCTCGTAGAAGGCGACCAGCATGGTGGTGCGCGAGACCAGTTCGCGTGCCTGCCGCTGGATGATCGGGTTGCCGGTCAGCGCCGCCAGACGATGATGGAATTCGGCCGACAGCCTGAGCCAGGTGTCGCGGTCGCCGATGCGCAGCGCCTCGGCCTCGCTCTCGACATGCTCGCGCAGTTGGTCGATCTCCGCCGCCGTCAGGGTCTCGGCCAGATGCGCCGCGATGCCGCTCTCCAGGATGCGCCGCGCCTCGAAGATGACGTGGATCTCGTTGAGGTCGGGCGCGATCGTGAAGGCGCCGCGGTTCTTCACCACCTCGATCAGCCGCTCGTGGCCGAGCCGGTGCAGCACCTTGCGGATGCGCTCGCGGCTGACCCCGAAAATGTCGGCAAGGCGATGCTCGCCGAGTTTGGTCCGGCCCGGCAGGCGGCCGGCCAGGATCAGCCGCGACAGGATCAGGTGGATGTCGTCTTCGTGCATGAGCGCCAGGGTGACTTGCCGATCCGGCGACCATGCCGAACCCGGGCGGCCGCTGTCCAGCAGATCGCCGGGGCAGATTGCACATTTTTCCATCGATTGTGCACAAAATGGCTTAAAGTGTGAACCGGCTCGATGGACTCACTAGAGGGCAACGTGTTGAAATCATTGAGTCTCGCCGGCAAGGCTCGCGCCATCGGGACTGGCATGAGCCTTGCGAGCCCACCGGCAGCCGCCACTTCGGGCGACGGGTTTCGCGAGGGATCATCATGGACACGATCAGCCGGGCGGGTCTCAGCCGCCGCTCCATCCTCAAGGCCGGCGCCGCCGCCGGCTTCACGCTGGCCGCGCCGGGCCTCCTCCGGGCCCAGACCAAGGAGTTGGTCGTCGGCGGTGCCGCCAGTCACAAGCCCTGGGTCGAGCAGGTCGTCATCCCGAATTTCGAGAAGAAATACGGCGCCAAGATCATCTTCGAGGGCACCAAGTCGCTGGTCAACCTCGAGAAGATGCAGAAGAACAAGGGTTCGCAGTATCTCTCGGTCGTGCAGATGGACGATCCGGTGATGATCCTGGCCGTCAAGGAAGGCCTGCTCGATCCGCTGACCGCCGCCAAGGCGCCGAACCTTGCCGAGCTGGTTGCCGGTGCCACCCATATGGACGGCATGTGGGCCAACTACCTGCAACCCTGGCTCGGCATCGCCTACAACAAGACCGCGATGAAGACCGCGCCGACCTCCTGGGCGGATCTGTTCGACCCGAAATACAAGGGCCGGATCATCATCCCGTCGCTGCAGAACACCGAAGGCCTGCCGAGCCTGTTCATCGCCGGCCACCTCGCCACCGGCGCGAGCTTCGCGGCCGCCCAGAAGGACACCGACGCCGGCTTCAAGAAGCTGGCCGGCATCAAGGCGAACCTGCTGACCATCTACACCCAGATGCCGCAGGCCTATAACCTGCTCGAACAGGGCGAGGCCTGGATGATCGGGCCGGCCATGTCGTCCTTCGCCTCCGAGCGCAAGGCGGCCGGCGCGCCGATCGAACTGGCCGCGCCGAAGGAGGGCGTCTTCGCCATGCCGTCCGGCATCGCGGTCGTGAAGGGCGCGCCGCAGTCGGAACTGGCCTTCGCCTATGTCAACGAACTGCTCGGTGCCGCCCTGCAGGCGCAACTGGTCGGCCCGACCGCCTCGCTCGGCACCAACAAGGCGACGCCCAAGCCGGCCGGCCTGCCCGCCGACCTGACGGTGCACCAGATCGACTGGGCCAACGTCGCCGCCGAGCGGTCCAACTGGGTCTCCCGGTGGGACCGCGAGATGGCGCTCTGACGGCCATGACCGAGGCCGCCGCCCGCGATCCGGGCTTCCTCTCGATCGCCGCCGCCGAGAAGCGTTTCGGCCCGGCGACCGTGCTCGACGGCGTCGATCTCGCCGTCGGGCGGGGTGAGTTCGTGTCGCTGCTCGGCCCCTCGGGCTGCGGCAAGACCACGCTTCTGCGCATCGTGGCCGGTCTCGTCCGGCCCGATCGCGGGCGCGTGGTGCTCGACGGCCAGGACCTCACGCGCCTGCCGCCGCACCGGCGCGACATCGGCGTCGTGTTCCAGAACTACGCGCTGTTCCCGCATCTCGACGTGGCCGGCAACGTCGCCTTCGGGCTCAAGGCCCGCGGCGCCGACCCGGCCGCGATCGGCCCGACGGTCGCCCGCAATCTGGCCCTGGTGCAGATGACGGCGCTTGCCGACCGCTCGGTCAAGGCCCTGTCGGGCGGCCAGCAGCAGCGCGTCGCGGTCGCCCGGGCGCTGGCGGTCGGGCCGAAGCTGCTGCTGCTCGACGAGCCCTTCTCGGCGCTCGACCGCAAGCTGCGCGAGGCGATGCAGATCGACCTGAAGCGCATCCTGCGCGAGGTCGGCACGACGGCGATCTTCGTCACCCACGACCAGGACGAGGCGCTCGCCATGTCGGACCGCATCGCCGTGATGGCGCGCGGCCGCATCGAGCAGTTGGCGACGCCGGCCGAGATCTACGCCCGGCCGGCGACCCCCTTCGCGCTCGGCTTCGTCGGCCTGTCGACCCGCATCCCCGGCACGGTTCAGGCCGCGGAGGCCGGCATCCTGACCATCGCGACGGCGCTCGGGCCGATCCGCGCCCGCGGCCATTTCCTGCCCGGCAGCGCGGTCCTGATCGGCGTCCGGCCGGAACGGATCGCGCTCGGCGCCGGCGGAGGCCCGGACGCGGGCGCGTCCGGCCTCAATGCGATCCGGGCGGCGCTGGCCGATGCGATCTTCAAGGGCGCCCGGGTGCAACTGCTGTTCGCCGCTCCGCAAGGCACGGAGGTGCAGGTCGAGGCGTCGAGCCTGCCGGCGGGCGCCGCACCGGGCGCGATGCTCGATCTCGCCTGGGCGGTCGACGATACGCTCGTCTATCCGGCCGCCGAAGCCGGGCCGCAGGACCTGGAGGCGGCCGCATGATGGCGCTGCGCCGCATCGATCCGGTCGGCCTCCTGGTGCTGCCGGCGGTCCTCTATCTCGGTCTCGTCTACGGGCTGCCGCTCCTCAACCTGCTCGCCCGTGCGCTGGTGGTGGACGGGGTGCCGTCGCTCGCCGGCTTCGTCAAGTTCTTCTCCGATCCGTTCGACTGGATCGTGATCGGCAACACGCTGCGCATCGCCGTCCTGGTCACGCTGCTCTCGCTCGCCATCGGCTTCCCGACCGCCCTGGCGCTGGCCCGGGCGCGCGGTGCCGCGCAGGCGCTGATCCTGGTCGCGATCATCCTGCCGCTCTCGGTCGGCGTGGTGGTCAAGGCCTTCGCCTGGCAGATCGTGCTCCGGCGCGACGGCGTCGTCTCGCAGGCGCTGGTCGCGCTCGGCCTGTGGGACGAGCCGCAGCGGCTGCTGTTCACGGAGGCCGGGCTGGTCATCGGCGCTGCCAACGTCTTCGTGCCGTTCATGATCCTGCCGATCTACTCGGTCGTGAAGCTGATCGACCCGCGTCTCGGCGAGGCCGCCGCCACGCTCGGCGCCGCGCCGGCCTACCGCTTCTTCCGCGTCTTCCTGCCGCTCGCGCTGCCCGGAATCGTCTCCGGCATCGCCTTCGTGTTCTCCATGGCGGTGTCGATGTACGTCGTGCCGAACCTCCTGATCGGCGACCGCTTCCAGACGCTGGCGACCCTGACCGGCCGCTCCTTCCTGCTCATGCGCAACGAACAGCTCGGCTCGACCACGGCCGTGGTGCTGCTGGTCCTCGCCGTCTCGGTCGTGGTCGCCAGTTCGGCCCTGTCGCGCCGGTTCGGAGGTCAGTCATGACGCCGGTCGAACGCCTGTCCGGGATCGTCGTCTGGGGCCTCGCCATCGCGACGGTGGTGTTCCTGCTGACCCCGCTCGCCGTCACGGTGGCGGTCAGCTTCGGGTCGAGCGCCGTCTTCACCCTGCCGGCGCCGTCCTGGTCGCTGCGCTGGTATGAGGCGCTCGGCCGCTCGCGCGAGCTCTGGGGCGTGGTGGCGACCTCGGTGCAGCTGGCCGCGCTGTCGACCGCGCTCGGCCTCGGCTTCGGTACGGCGGCCGCGATCGGCCTGCTGCACGGTCGCTTCCCCGGCCGCGACGCGATCGTCACCTTCCTGGTCTCGCCCTTGATGCTGCCCGGCCTGGTGGTCGGCATCGCCATGCTGGAGGCCTACCGGGCCGCCGGCCTGCGCTCGGTCTGGGTCAGCCTGATCCTCGCCCATGTGGTGATCACGCTGCCCTATGTGGTGCGCACCGTCTATGCCGCGCTGTCGCTGTTCGACTTCACGCTGATCGATGCGGCGCGCACGCTCGGCCTGTCCTATCCCCGGGCGATCGTGAAGGTTCTGGTGCCGGCGCTCGCTCCGGCCTTCGTCACCTCCGGCATGTTCGCCTTCCTGGCCTCGATGGACAACTATCCGATCTCGATCTTCTTCACCGATGCCTGGACCCGCACCCTGCCGATCCAGATGCTCCAATTCGTCGAAGAAAGCCCCGATCCGACCATCGCGGCCATTTCCACCCTGCTCATCCTGCTCGCCGTCGTGGTTCTGGTCGTCGGAGACCGGATGGTCGGGCTGCGCCGCATGGCCGATCTCTGAGGAGTGAATTTGATGTACCCGACCCGTGACTTCCGCGGCTATGCCGGCCGGCCGCCCGCCATTCGCTGGCCGGACGACGCGCGGCTCGCCGTCTCGGTGGTGGTCAATGTCGAGGAGGGTGCCGAACTGGCGCTTTCGGCCGGCGACGAGCGCAACGAAAGCGTCTACGAGGTGCAGGAGGAGATCGTCGGCGTGCCCGACCCCTGCATGGAATCGCATTTCGAATATGGCACCCGCGCCGGCTGGCCGCGTATCCGGGCGTTGCTGATGGACTATGGCGTCGCCGCGACCCTCAACGCCAATGGCCGCGCACTCGCGCTGTCGCCGTGGCTGGCGCAGGAGGGCGTCGCCGACGGCCACGAGGTCGCCGCCCATGGCTGGCGCTGGGAGCGTCACGCCCATATGAGCGAGGCGGAGGAGCGCAGCGCCATCGCCCGCACCGTCGCGGCGATCACGGCCGCCTCGGGCGCGCCGCCGCGCGGCTGGCACACCCGCTCGGCGACCTCGCCCAACACCCGCCGCCTGCTCCTGGAACAGGGCGGCTTCCTCTACGATTCCAACGCCTACAACGACGACCTGCCCTATCTGACCGATGTCGGCGGCATAGACCATCTGGTCCTGCCCTATGCCTTCGACACCAACGACATGCGTTTCACCCGCAATGGCGGCTTCGTCTTCGGCGACGATTTCGCGCATTACTGTATCGATGCCTTCGACCGGCTCCATGCCGAGGGCGGGCAGGCACCGCGCATGATGTCGGTCGGGCTGCATCTCAGGATCATCGGCCGGCCGGGCCGGATCGGCGGGCTCGAACGCTTCCTCGCCCATGTCGCGTCGAAGTCCGGCGTCTGGTTCGCCCGGCGCGACCAGATCGCCCGGCACTGGTTGGAGGCGACCGGTCGGCAGGATATCCTCGCCCGCGTTCTCGGGCCGACGGCGGTGTGATGCGACTTCTCCTGATCAATCCGAACACCAACACGGCCACGACCGAGACGATGCGGGCGATCGCGGCACGCGCGGCGCCGCCCGGCACGGCGGTGATCGGAATGACGGCCCGCCACGGGGCATCGCTGATCACCGATGCCGAAGCCTTGGCGGTCGCCGCCGGAGCGGTCGCGGATCTCGTGCCCGACATCGAGGCGATTGCGCCGGACGCGGTCATCGTCTCGGCCTTCGGCGACCCGGGCTTCGACGCGCTCGATGCCGCGCTCGCCTGTCCGGTCGTCGGCATCGGCCAGGCCGGCTTCCTGGAGGCCTCTGCCGGGGGCCGGCGTTTCGCGGTGGCGACGACCACGCCCGATCTGGTCGCCTCGATCGCCGCCATGGCGGAGGGTTACGGCCATGGCGGCTCGTTTCGCGGCGTCGCGCTGACGCCCGGCCGGCCCGAGACCCTGATGGCCGATCCGGCCGCGCTCCTTGAGGCGCTCGATCGGGCCTGCCGGGAGGCCGTCTTCGGGCTCGGCGCCGAGGCGGTGGTGATCGGCGGCGGCCCGCTCGGCGAAGCGGCCGAACGGCTCGCACCGCGCTTCGCCGAACCGATCGTCGCCCCGATCCCGGCGGCGGTGCGGCTCGCGGCGGCCCGGCTGGCATCGGCCCGGTCGAACGTCTCCTGACCCCGACGGCCGATCGGCGACATTCTACCGTGCCGGGATTCCCGCTACGCGCTCTCGCGGGCCTTGTCATGCCGGGGCGCGGGCGGCTAAGACCTTTTGGAAGTCTTGCCGCCGAACCCGTCCGACCGATCCTGTCTCCGCCGGCACGGCCGATCTGGCGAGCCTGTCCGTGGCGGCGTCCGGCGATGCGACGGCGCCCGGCGCCCCTGGCGCCGCGTCGCGTCACCGTGGCCGTCTGCGCGACGCGGCCTTTGGCCCGTCCTGTCGCCGCGGCCCGCAACGCCTTGCGGGCCAAGCGCGAATCGGCGCCTTTCAGTCCGGATGCGGCCGGTTGGGGGTCGTCCGGGTCGAGGCGGGGCAGCGGACGGGGTGGAATGACGGGTTCGACGGCGGGCGGCGACGCGGCAACACCTGTGGTGAGGACGATGCTCGAACAGACCGAGAAGGCGCGGCTCGGGCGGCTCTACGAACAGTTGCGGCTGAAGCTGCTCGACCTGACCAAGCGCAATCGCATGCTGAGCTATCCGGTCGGCAGCCGCTCGAAGCGGCAGTTGCAGATCGTCGACGAGGTGCTCGAGGAGGTCTACGCCCGGCTGACCGGCGGCGAGGTCGCGATGCGGCTGGTCGCGCTGCCGGAGCCGGACACCATCCCGGCCGACGAGAAGACCGAGGAGTTCCTTGCTGCGCTCGACCATGCCCGCGCGTCCGATGTCGAATATCTCGTCGCGCTGGAAGGCCTGCAGGCGGCCGGCGGCGACAACGAGGCCGAACTCGACCGGCTCGAACAGGCGCTGCGCCGGCGTCTGCGCGTCGAACTCGACCTGCCGCCACGCCCCGAACGTGCCGAGATCAACCGCAACGACCATGCCCGCGCGCTCGGCATCGAGCCGAACCCGGAACTCGGCCCGGCCGCCACCAAGCCGTCGCACGGCAATGGTCAGCTGCAGACGCTGAAATATCCCGAAGAGCTGGAATCCGTCCTGGAGAAGATCCACGACGAGGCCCGCCTCGCCGAGCAGGAATCCGGCCTGTCGACGCTGTTTCTCGCCTTCGGCTTCCTCGAATGGTACGAGAGCGAGACCTCCGACAAGCCGCTTTACGCGCCCCTGATCCTGCTGCCGGTGCGCATCGAGCGCGAGCGGCTGCGCGGCAAGGAGGTCTATGCGCTGTCGGCGCGCGAGCCGGTCGCGGAAGGCAATATCAGCCTGCAGAAGCTGCTCGAGGACCGCCGCTACGGCCGCATCCTGCCCGATTTCGCGCCCGCCGACGAGGAGGATAGCCAGAAGGCCGGCGCCGTGGAGGCCTATTTCGAGGCGGTCCGGGCCGCCGTCGAGGGCCTGCCGCGCTGGCGGGTGCGGCGCTGGCTGGTGCTCGGCCACTTCTCCTTCGCGCGCATCGCCATCTACGAGGATACCCGGCCGGAGCGCTGGACGGTCGATCCGGTCGAGACCGGCCTGGTCGGCTCGCTGCTCGCCGGCTTCGAGCGCGATGCCGTGGCGACCGCCCCGCTCGGCGCCCCGCCGGACTATCCGATCGACGATCCCGAGATCGAGCGGATCGCCCCGATCCTGATCCAGGACGCCGACGCCTCCCAGCACAGTGCGCTGGTCGACGTGATGCAGGCCAAGAACCTGGTCATCCAGGGCCCGCCCGGCACCGGCAAGTCGCAGACCATCACCAACGTCATCGCCAATGCGCTCGCGGCCGGCCGCAGCGTCCTGTTCCTGGCCGAGAAGCAGGCCGCGCTCGACGTCGTCAAGCGCCGGCTCGACGGCGCCGGGCTCGGCCATTTCTGTCTGGAACTGCATTCCGAGAAATCCTCGCCGAAGGCGGTGGTCAAAAGCCTCGCCGACCGCTGCGACCTCGGCGTCGGCGTGGGAGGCGGAACCCCGGCACCGGCGCCCGACCCGACCTGGCGCGCCGCGCGCGCCTTCGTCTCCGAGTATGTCCAGGCGCTGCACGAGCCAGCCGCCGACCGCGCCACCCCCTTCTCGCTGATCTGGTCCTCGATCCGGGGGGCCGCGCGCTTCGCCGACGGGGCCGCCGCACTCGCGGCGACGCGCCTGCCGGACGGCCTCCTGACCGACCCGGTCGCGCTCGCCGACCTCACCGGCGAGGTCGAGACCTATGCCTACCAGGTGCAGGCCTTCGAACAGGCCTTCGGCCCGCGCCAGGCCTGCGTCTGGTCCGGCCTGATCGAGGCCGAGCCGGCGCCGCACGAGCAGCCGCGCCTGATCGCCGCGCTCGACCGGGTGATCGCGACGGGCCGCCCGGCGATGGATCTGCCGGCGCTCTTGGCCGAATTCGGCCCGGCCACGCTCGACGAGGCCCTGGCGCTGGTCCGGCGCGAGGCCGCGCTGCCGGCCGAGCCGCCGCCGGATCCGACCCCCTGGGCCGGTCTCGATCCGGTGATCGCGCGGGAGGCCGGCACGGCGCGCATCGACTGGCTCGATCGCGACACCGACCATGCGGTGCTGTTCGCCCAGATCGGCCTGCCCGACGATCTGATCGCCCGGGGACCTGCGGTGCTGGCCGCCCTGCCGCCGCGCGCCGATGCCGAACGGTCGCCGGCTGAGCTTTTCGCCCAGGCGCGACGCTCGATCGCCGCGGTCGACGCGACCGAGGCGCTGGTTGCGGCGCTGTTGCCGGCACTCGACATCGTCGGTCTCGACGACGGCCTGCCGGCCGAGGCCCTCGGCCTGATCGCCAAGGCGATCGTCGGGCTGGCCGTGCTGACCCCGCTCGAGCGGAGCTGGTATCTCGACGCCACCTTGGATGATGCTGCCTTCGACCGGCTTCATGCCGAATGGTCGGCGCTGGCGCGCGAGCGCGGCGACATCATGCGGCTGAGCCCGGTCCTGGGGGCGCCGGACCTGCCGGAGCCGGCCGCGATGCGCAAGGCTGCGGCGGCCTTGGGGCGATCCTGGATCGGGCGCCTGATCGGACGGCTCGACGGCACGATGGCCGAAGCCGATGCGATCGTCGCCCGCGTCGGTCTGGCCGGCGAGGGCCGCCTCCTCGCCGCGCATCTCGAACGGCTGGCCGATCATGTCGAGCGGACGGCGCGTTTCGAGACCGATCGGACCGCCGCGCAGGTGTTCGGGTCCGCCTGGGCCGGGCTCGCCATGCCGTTCGAGCCGATCGCCCGCGGCCGCGGCCTGCGGCGGGACCTCGAAGCGGCGGCCGCGGACCGGCCGGGCCTCGCGCCGGCGCTTGCCGCGATCCTGGCACTCGACGCCGAGCGGGCCGCCGCCCTGGCCGGCTTTCGCCTGGCCGGCGAAGGCGTGGCGAAGTCGCCGGCCCTCGGCGCGCTCGGCTCCGGTGCCGGCTCGATCCGCGATCTCCTGCGCGGCCTCGGCCAGCAGCGGACCTTGTGGACCCGCTTCCTGGCCGCCGATCCCGATCAGGCGCTGGCCGCCTCGCCGGCGCCGCTGGCCCGGATCGCCCGGGCGGCAACGCTCGATCGCGAGCGCAGCGCGGCTGCGGACCGTCTCGCCGCAACGGGCCTGGCCGATCGGGTCACCGCCGCGATCCCCGACATGGCGGCCGTGCCGGCGGCCCGAAGCGGTCTCGACTGGCTCGCCGCGACGGCAGCCTGCGGCTTTCCGGCTGCGGTCCAGGCCGCCCTCGTCTCGGCGGAGGCCGGGGCCGTGCGGACCCGGCTGGCGGCGCTCTGCACCGAAGCCCGCAACCGGCTGGCCCACCACGAGGCGAGCCTGGTCGATCTCACCGGCGTCGGGCTGGCCCGGCTGGCCGATCTCGCCCTCGCCGAACGCTTCGCCCGCGCCGAGGCGCTGGTCGCCGCGCGCCATCAGCTGGCCGACTTCGTCGCGCTGCAGGCCGCCCGGCGCCGGCTGGCCGCGACCGGGCTCGACGATCTTCTCGACCGGATCGACGCGGCCGGCCTGCCGGGCGCCGGTATCGCCGAGGCCTTCGCCTGGGTGGTCGCCCGGCGCCGGGCCGAACGGGCCCGTCAGACCGCGGCGGGGCTCGCCCGCTCCAATGGCGGGGAACTGGAGGCGCGCCGCCGCATCTTCGCCGAGCGCGACCGGGCCAAGATCCGGTCCGACCGCGAGACCGTGCGGACGCGCCTGCTGACCCGCCGCCCGCCGGACGGCGCCAAAGGCGGCTCGGTGACCACCTGGACCGAGATGGCCCTGCTCAGGAACGAATTGCCGAAGCAGAAGCGCTTCGTGCCGGTGCGGTCGCTGGTCGGCCGCGCCGCCGGGGCGATCCTGTCGCTGAAGCCCTGCTTCATGATGTCGCCGCTGTCGCTTGCCAAGTTCCTGCCGCCCGGCCGGATCGCCTTCGACCTTCTGGTCATCGACGAGGCGTCGCAGATGCGGCCCGAGGATGCGCTCGGCGCCATGCTGCGCGCGCGCCAGATGGTCGTGGTCGGCGATCCGCGCCAGCTGCCGCCGACCAGCTTCTTCGAACGCTCCGGCGACGCGCCGACCGACGAGGCCGAGGCCGACGATGTCGACGACGAATCCATCCTGGAGCGCTGCCAGAAGGTGTTCGGCGAGGTGCGCCGGCTGAAATGGCACTATCGCAGCCGCTGCGAGAGCCTGATCCGCTTCTCCAACGAGACCTTCTACGACAACGGCCTGATCACCTTTCCGGCGGCGCGGCCAGGGGCCTTCTCGGTTGATCTGGTGCGCGTCGACGGCACCTATCAGGCGCGCCGCAACCCGGCCGAGGCCGAGCGCATCGCCGAGGAGGCGATCGCCTTCATGCGCCACCATGCCGGCCTGCCGGAGCATGAGGTCCGCTCGCTCGGCATCGTCACGCTCAACACCGACCAGCGCGACCTGGTCGGCGAGACCCTACGCCGCTTCGCCGCCGGCGACGAGGCGGTCGAGCGCTATGGCGAGATCATGGAGAAGCGCGGCGAGCCGCTCTTCGTCAAGAATCTGGAGAATGTGCAGGGCGACGAGCGCGACTTCATCTTCATCTCGCTGACCTACGGCAAGGAGGCCGGCGCCAAGGCGATGAAGCAGCGCTTCGGGCCGATCAACAGCCGCCACGGCGCCCGCCGGCTCAACGTGCTGTTCTCGCGCGCCCGCCTGCGCATCGGCCTGTTCGCCTCGTTCGGCTCGATCGACGTGGTGCCGAGCGAGACCTCGCGCGAGGGCGTCCATGCCCTGCGCAACTATCTCGAATATGCTGAGACGCGCGGCCGCGCGGCGCCGGGCCGGACGGCCGGCGTGCCGGACAGCGATTTCGAGATCGAGGTCGCCCGCCGGCTGGAGGCCCGCGGCTACCGGGTCGTGCCGCAGGTCGGCGTCTCCGGCTACCGCATCGATCTCGGCATCCGCCATCCGGACCGGCAGGAGACCTTCCTGGCCGGCATCGAATGCGACGGCGCGGCCTATCATTCCAGCCGCAGCGCGCGCGACCGCGACCGCCTGCGCGAGGAGGTGCTGCGCGGCCTCGGCTGGGACATCCTGCGGGTCTGGTCGACCGACTGGTTCGAGGATGCCGGCCAGCAGACCGACCGTCTGGTCCGCCGCCTGGAGGACTTGCGCGCCCGGACGCCGGCAGCGGCGGCCGACTATGTCCTCTGGCGCGCGCCGCAGGGCGCCGCCGATGGCGAGGCGGCCGCGGCAGCGGAGGCCGGTCCGGACGTTCGGGCAGCGTCCGGCGCCGCAGATGTGTCCGGTCCGGAAGTCGGCCGCGCCGCGGTCGGGCCCGGGGCTGAACCCATGCCGATCGCGGCGTCCGGGGCGGCGGCGCCATCCGGCGCGGCCCCGACACCCGACGGTGCCGCGGCCGGGGCGGCGACGTCATCCGGCGCGCTCCCCGCGCCCGACGGTGCCGCGTCCGGGCAGGTCGCGCCGACCGCCGATGTCCCCGCGCGCGACGGCGCCGCGTCGTCGGCGACGGCAGCGGTGCCCTCGGCCGCGGTGTCGGAGATCGTCGTCGGGGCCCCCGATGCTCCGGTCCCGCCGCCGCCCGCCACCCCGCCCGGCGCTCAGGCTGTCCCGGCGGGCGTCGACCGGCGCGCCGGGACTGCCGGTTTTGACCCCGCGGCCGAGATCGACGGCATCCGCCCGCTCTCCGAGCGCGAGGCCTTCTCGGTGCTCGCCGCCTATCGCGAGACGGTGATCCGCCCCGCCGCCGGCGACGCCTTCGAGGCCCAGCGCTCGATCCTGCGCGAGGCCATGATCGAGACCCTGGTCCGCCAGCGCATCGCCGATCCCGACGACTGGTTCGCCAAGGTGCCGCAATACCTGCGGACCGGCACCAGTGCCATGGAAAAGCGCCACCACCTCGACCCCATCTGCGCCATCGTCGCCCGCATCGCCTGACCGCCCGATCCCGCGGCCCCTTCTCCTTCTCTCCCCGGGGAAGAAGAGAATCGACCTCTTGAGAGAACGCGGAAAACATCGCCTCGACCCCGCGGCTCCTTCCCCTTCTCCCCCCAAGGGGGGAGAAGGTCGCCGAAGGCGGGATGAGGGGGGCGATGCCGCAACAGGCTCCGAAGCTGCGGTCCGGACACGGGCCGATTGTGCCCGGACACTTGAAACCGGAGTCGGCGGGATTGGGTGGGAACAGGCGGGAATGTCCGGAAACGGCGCGGAGGCAACGGTTTACGGCGAGCCGGGGCGGTCTAATCGGGTGGGTCGATTAGACACTTGATCCTGGAGGTACGGCCGGGCGGACACATGAAATCGGAGTCGTCGTCGCCCGCCCCGCTGTGAGGCACGACCCTTCGAAGCGTCTTTTAAGGCTGCGGAAAACGGCTGAGAACCGCCTTTTAGCGACGGCGCGGAAGTACGCCAGGTCGACGCGCTGGCCGCAGGTTGCGGCCTAGTCAGGTCGCATCCATAGGCCCAGCGTGGGCCTATTTCTTTGTCGAGCATGTTGAAGGCAAAACCATCGCCCTCGCAATGATATAGGCGGGGACGTCTCTTCCAGACAGGATCGAGGAATAGGCCCACTTGCGTCGGCAGTTCGTGCTCAGGGGATCAAAGGCGGGAATGCCCGGTGGCCTGTTATGCCGAGGCGGCGTTCGCACATCGACATCATCGAACTGAAGGTGCGGACATCCCGGCCATAGAGAGGCGCACCCTTCTCAGGCGGGTACAGCATGTCGTCGATGATGAAGACCAGGAAACCAGCGGCGCTCGCGCATTCCGTGTGATCAGGCTGCGTCTCCAAGCCGCGTCCCTGAAAGGGAAAGAGCGACCGACGGAGTGCGTCTAAGGTCCCGGCGTCCGCAGCGCGATATGCTGCCACCACTTGGCGTTCAATTCTCTGCAGGTCGCTGGCGAAACGCCGCGCAGTCTCTTGGTCACCAGCTTCAGCCTCCCCGGCGAAAAGCCAGGAAACGGCAAGAGCGATGGCTATGGCCGGAGCCTTCATCACAAACACCAACGCACTTGCCGACCCATATAGACCTTCGTGTCGCCAACCGAGGCGGACGATTACGACCTCAGCGCCCCCGAGGGGCACACTTACCGTTCGGAAGCCTATACCCGGCGCCACCTCGACATCCGCAGCCCTTGCAAGCCAGTTGGTCACCCTGGACCTTCACGACGCGCGGAGCATCTGCTTTCGTTCCGGGATTGACACCCAAGGCTAAGGCGTCAGGTCCCCAGGAAACTGCAAAAAGGATCGCAACAACCATTGAAATCGATCGCATGGCAAACTCCCTGATGGGCCTCTTGCGTGCCTGCCATCGAGGATAGATGCAAACCGTAGCAGACCGCAACCGTCGGCTGCCTTCAGAGTTGCCGTCCCGTCCATCTCACCCTGCCAAATATTCGAAAAGGCTCATCGGGTGGGATCAGCTCATCCGAGGGGTAAAGATCCCGGTTGTCGGACCGCATCGACCAGCCACGCGGAGTCTTGAGTAGTCGTTTGACATAGACATCGTCGCCGAGCGCGAAGACATAGATTTTCCCGTCTGCGGGTTGCGCGCGAGTGTCCTTCCGCACGTCGACGAGGAGCAAATCACCGTCGCCAATGGTCGGCTCCATTGAGCCGCCATGCCCTTGCAAGAGCCTCATCTGATCGGGCTTAAGGCCGATCTGATCAACAATTGCCCAAGGAACTGAAACGAAATCGGCGTTGTCGTCCATCACGGCGCCACCCGCCCCTGCCGACGCTCGGATTGACAGTCTTTGAATAGGAATGGATAGCCCTACGCCTGACGACCCGGATGTTTCTGTTGACGTTTTCGCATATTTATCCGAACCCTTTCCAGTCACGAGCCAGTCGATCGGAGTGCCCGTCGCCTCGTGAATTGCAACCAAGTTCTGGAAGCTGGGCAGCGTCTTGCCCTGAAGATACTGCCGCATCGAGCTTTCTTCGACCCCGCAGAGGCGGGCGAATTCGCTGACCGACTTAATGGACCGCTGCTCCATCAGCCTCCGAAGCCGCTCGGGCACTCCGGACACTTACCCTCCTTCCGCACATATCTCTTGAGAGATTCGTAGATTTGTGCGAGTGTCACCAAGGTGATTTGCAGCCCCGAAAAGAGGCCCCTGCCAGGGCCTGCTCCGGAGACGACGCATGGCAATCCGCCGATGGGACAAACACGCCATCAAAGCCGAGGTGCATCGGCGCGGAGCGACCCTGGTCGGGATCGCGCGCGCCGCGGCCCTCGAACCGTCAGCGTGCAAGGTGGCCTTGCATCGGAAGCATGCCGCTGGAGAACGGGCCATCGCCGGATTCCTCGGGATTTCGCCCGCCGAACTCTGGCCCGACCGCTATGCGGCTCGCCCTGCATCGCACGGATTCAATACCGCGGCGGAGCCCCTCGGCGCCAGTCGGAATCGCCCCGCCGCGTAGACACCGCCGCGGTCGACCGCCGCGCGCAAAATTCCACCCTGAGATACCCGGAGACTGCTGATGTACGTCCTGGTGAAGTCCTCGACCCGCGCGCCTGGCGGCGAGGTCTATTTCACGGGCCAGATCGCCTCGCTGATCTCGGCTTCCGACGATCTCGTGCTGGTCGGCGGCGAAGGGTTCTTCGAAGCCGACGCGCGCCAGTTCCCGCGGTTCGGGGATGCGTCCGATCTCATCCGGATGCTGGACAGCTTCGCGGTCAACGAGCGGTCCGGCTGGCGGCTGCGCCGGCTGGCCGAACCCACCGACCTGGCCGGCCCGATCGAAGCGGCGGCCTGATCATGGTTCCGGCGCGGCCCAATCCCCTGAAAACCACCGCCGCGCCGCTGCGGGCCGGGCAATCTCCCGCCCGGCCCGCATTCCCCGCTCCCGCCGGATCGCATCCGGCGCGGAGGCGCCCCTTGGGCGTTTCCTCCCTCAACTGCCGGCCGGGTCAGACCGGCCGGCGTCTTTTCCCGCGGGCACCATGACGCATATCCGGATTTCAGACATCGACATTCCCGATCGGCTGCGACCGACCGACGACGACTATGTCGCGGGCCTCGCCGATTCGATGGACCGCATCGGCCAGACCGACCCGATCCTGGTGCGCCCGATCGCCGATGGCCGGTACCAGCTGGTCGCCGGCGCGCATCGCCTCGCAGCGGCCGGGCTTATCGGATGGCACGAGATCGACTGCACCGTCCGCGAGATGGACGACCTGGAGGCGCGGCTCGCCGAGATCGACGAGAACCTGATCCGCCGCGAACTGTCGCCGATCGACCGCGCAATCTTCCTGTCCGAGCGCAAGGCCGTCTACGAGCAGCTGCACCCCAACGTCCGGCGGGGTGGCGACCGGAAGAGCGCTGAATTCACAGAGGAAAATCAAACTGCCAACTTGGCAGTCTGGTTTTCGCAGGACGTCGCCGAGCGGATCGGCATCTCCGAGCGAACCACCTGGCGCGCGGTCGCGATCGTCCAAGCGCTCGGGCGGGAGACGCTGGCGCGGCTCCGCGGCACGCCCTTGGCTTCCAATCAGAGCGAGCTGGAAAAGCTCGCCAAGGTGCCGGCCGAGCGCCGCGGCGCGGTTGTGGACGCCATCGCGGCCGGTACGGCCAAGTCCGTGCGCGAGGCGCTGGCCGAGCCAGCGCCCGATCGGGGCGACGTGATCGTCCAGAAGCTGATCGACTTCTGGTCGCGCGCCGGTCGCGACGAGCGCAAGCGCTTCCTGGCCCATGTCGGCATCGCGCCGGCCGAGGCCAAGCGGGTTCTCGACGACTGGATGCGGCGCAAATCCGCATCCGATCGCGGCCAGGCTTGAGGGGGCGGCGGCCATGGCGGCACGGCGCAAGGGCACATCGGCGGACGAGCGGCAGGGAAGCCTCTTCCCGGCGCTCTATCCAGTGCGCCGGCCCACGGCGACGCCGCAGACCGTCGACTGCCTGAAGATCCAGCTCGCGTTAGGCCAGGCGTTGAAGGACTGCCCGGAATCGGCCGCGATCGTCGCCGCGCGCATCACCGAGATGACCGGCCGGCCGCTCTCCGCAGCGGCGCTCTACACCTACACCGCCGGCTCGAAGCCGGAGCACGACATGGGCATCAGCCGGTTTGTCGCCTTCGTGCGGGCGACCGGCGCCCGTTGGCTCTGGGACATGCTGGTCGCCGACGACGGCCTCATCGTCATGGAGGGTCGCGAGGCGAAACTGGCGACCTATGGGCTCCTCAGCCAGGAGCGGCAGCGCATCGACGCGCAGCTGCGCGAACTGAAGTCCGAACTGGAGGCCGATCCGGTCCCGGTCGCCAATGTTCGCCGACGCCCCTCGCCGGCGAAGGGAGGCCGCTCATGAAGGAGTGGTTCACGGTCGCCGACCTCCTGGCCATCGGCCCCGCACCCCTGCCGATGTCTGAATCGGCTCTGAAGCGGCACATCGCCGAGTGCGGGTGGCGCGAGCGGCACGAACAGGCCCGCCTGGAGGCAGGCCCCGGTCGCGAGGGCGGCACCTGGCACTACCATCATTCGCTCTTCCCGGCGGAAGTCCGCGCCCGGCTGCTCGCCCGGCAGGCCCCGATGGCCGAGACGGCCGCGGCCCGCCGGGAGGCCGTGTCGAAGAGCCTCTGGGAACGCTTCGACGCCCTGCCTGAAAAGGCGCGCGCGGAAGCGGCGCGGCGGCTCGCCGTGGTCGACCAGGTGCGCCAGCTCGCCGCCGGCATGACCCGGCAGTGTGCGGTCGCGCTCGCCGCGCGCGAGGCCGATATCTCGACCTCGACTCTCTGGACCTGGCTTCGCCAGGCCGAGGAGGTCCCGCCCGCCGACCGCCTGCCGGCCCTGGCGCCGAAGCATGTCGGCCGCATCGCGACAGCCGACATCCATCCGGACGCGTGGGACATGATCCGCGCCGATTGGCTTCGGCCGGAGGCACCCACCTTCGAGGCGTGCGCCCGCCGCATGCGGGCCGCGGCGGCCGAACACGGCTGGAGCCCGATCCCGAGCGACAAGACCTTGAAGCGCCGGCTCGATGCGATTCCGCGCGCGGTGCAGATGCTCGCGCGCAAGGGCGCCCATGCGGTCGAGGCGGTCTTCCCGCATCAGACCCGTGACCGCAGCATCTTCACGGCCATGGAGGCGATCACCGCCGACGGGCACAAGTTCGACGTGTTCGTGAAATGGGGAGACGGAAGCATCGGCCGGCCGATCATGGCGGCGATCCAGGATCTCTATTCGGGCATGATCCTCGCCCATCGCATCGGAGAGTCCGAAAACTGGACGCTCGTCCGTCACGCCTTGGCCGATATGGTCGAAAGCTGGGGCATCCCGGAGCGGGCGACGCTCGACAACGGCCGCGCCTGGGCCTCGAAATGGCTCTCCGGCGGAGCAAAGACCCGATACCGGTTCAAGATCCGGGATGACGATCCGACGGGGCTGCTGCCTCTCCTCGGCGTGCAGATCGCCTGGGCCAAGCCCTACCACGGTCAGTCGAAGCCGATCGAGCGCGCCTTCCGGGACATGTGCGACGACATCGCCAAGCATCCGCGCTTTGCCGGTGCCTATACGGGCAACAATCCCGCGGCGAAGCCCGAGAATTACGGCGCGAAGGCCATCCCGATCGAAACCTTCCGCGACGTGGTCGCCGCCGAGATCGCGGCGCACAACCGCCGACCCGGCCGAAAGACACAGACCGCCCGGGGACGCTCGTTCCACGAAACCTTCGCCGAGTCCTACGCCTCGGCCCTGGTGAAACGGGCGACCGAGGCCCAGCGCCGCATGCTGCTGCTGGCCGCCGAAGGCGTCACCTGCCGGGCACCGACCGGCGAGGTCCAACTCGCGGGCAACCGCTACTGGGCCGAGCCGCTCGCCGACCTGGCCGGCCACAAGGTCACGGTCCGGTTCGATCCCGACGATCTGCTCGCCGGCGTCTCGGTTTACCGGCTCGACGGCCGGTATGTCGCGACAGCGCCCTGCATCGAGGCGACCGGATTCGCCGATGCGGCCGCCGCCCAGGAACATGCACGCCGGAAGCGGCAGTGGATGCGCGCCCAGCGCGAACTGCTCGCCGCCGAACGGCGGATGACCATCGACGAGGTCGCCGCGCTCATGCCCGAGCCCGCGCCCTATCAGGCGCCCGAGCAGAGAGTCGTGAAGCTCGTCGCCAATGGCGGCCGCGCGCCGCAGCCCGGCCAGTTCGACGAAGAGGCCTTCGGCGCCGCGCTCCGCCAGCTCGCCGAGGCCGGCGCCGACACCGTCACCCCGTTCCGGAGGCCTGGAGCCTGAGGAATCGGCCCCAAGCGGGGCCGCAAATGAGTTCGGGCGGCCGGCCTTGCACGCCGAACCGCCCGAGGGACTTTCACAAGGAGACCAGCATCCCATGAGCGACATCGCAGTTCAAGAGAAGCCCGCGGGCCTCGATCCGGCGACGAATCCGGAGCGCGTGCCGGCCGCGGACCTGGAGGCGTGGCGCGCCGCGACAGAGCGGCTCAACACCCACGCCAAGGCCGCCGGACTGTCCCGGTCCGAGATCGCGCGCCGGTCGGAAGTGCCGATGGGGACCCTCTCGCCCTGGCTGGACGGCAAGTATGGCGGGTCTGTCGCGAACGTCACCGCCAAGGTCATCCGATATCTGGATGCGATCGAGGAGCGCCAGCGCACGGCGGTCGCGATTCCCGACGTGCCCGATTTCGTGATGACGCGGGCCGCGCGCGAGGTCACCGACGCGCTCATCTACGCGCAGACCATGTCGGAGATGGTCATCATCACGCTCGCGGCCGGCATGGGAAAGTCGACCGCCTGCCGGGAGTTCGTCCGCACCTCGCCGGGCGCCTTCATGGTGACGATGCGGGAGACCACCCGCTCGGCCTATTCGATGGTCGCCGAGATCGCGCTCGAACTCGACATCCCGGAACAGAACCCGCGCAAGATCGACCGGGCCATCGGCCAGCGCCTGCGGCGCAACGGCCGCCAGACCCTGCTGATCGTCGACGAGGCGCAGCATATCGAGGACGCGGCGGTCAACCAGCTGCGCTACTGGCTCGACCAGTGGGGCTGCGGCATCGCGCTGGTCGGCAACGAGGAGGTCCACACCCGCTGGGGTGGCGCCAGCCCCCGGGCCGGATTCGGCCAGCTGCACAGCCGGATCGGCAAGCGCCTGTCGCGGTCGGCGCCCTATCCGGAAGACATCGCCCACCTGCTCGACATCTGGAACATCTCCGACAAGGACTGCCGGCGCCTGCTCTCGACCATTGCGAAGAAGGCCGGGGCCTTCCGGCAGGTCGACAAGACGATCCGGCTCGCCCACCTCCTGGCCGCCGGTGCCCAGCAGCCCCTTTCGGCCGACCACATCCGCGCCGCCTGGGCGAACCGCGGCAATGAGGAGCTGCGCTGATGGCCCGCCCCGCTCCCATGGTCTCCGGCGCCGGCCGTCCGGTCGTCGCCACCGTCTCGATCGACGGCCGCCCCTGGCGCGGCCGCGGCAACCTGGTCGACGGCGCATCGCCCGTCGTCGTCCTGACCCTCGAACCGATGCCGGCCGCGCCGCTGTTCTCGCGCCAGGCCGAGGATGCGGAGGTGATCCATGACATTCGCCGCTGAGACCCTGCTCGCCGATCTCGCGTCCGAGTTCGGCCGCGCGGTCGCCGAGAGCCGGCCGGTCGCGATCGAGGCCCAGCTCTACGGGGTCATCTCGCTCGCCCTGACCGGGATCGCCGTCGAACTGGGCCGGCTGCGCGCCGATCGCGACCGGGCCACCGCCGCCTACGCCGCGGCCGTCGAGGAGTGCAACCGCGCGGTCGTGACCTGCAACGAGGCCCTGGCCGTCGCGCGCCAGGTGGTCGCCGTGCAGGAGTGTGCCGCCGCCTCGGTGACGTTGCCCCCCGGAGTGGTGCGCCTGCGCGCGCCCCACGCTCGCGTCGTGCCGATCCGCGTCCCCGAGGGAGGGCAGCCGGCATGACTGCCACCGTCACCGTCGCCACCATTGTCGAATGCGTCTCGGAGGTGACCGGCATTTCGGTCGCCGACATCCTCTCGCACAGCACCGCGCGCGAGATGGTCCGCGCCCGGCATGTCGCCTGCTGGATCGCCAAGAACCGGACAGACTACAGCCTGCCGCGCATCGGCCGGTGGATGGGCGGACGAGACCATTCGACGGTGCTGAATGCCGTCGCGCGGATCGACCAGGCCCTGGCGGATCCGGCCGAGCGCGAGACGCGCGTGATCGTCGAGGCCACGGAAGCCGCCCTGGAGATCGTCGCGGCCGTGCTCGCCACCGGCATCGTGCCGCCGCCGGCCGACATCGATCCCGTCGCCGTCGCCGGCCGGGCGCTCGCCTCGCCGCGGGCGGCGATCCGCCTGACGCTGCCCGAGGTCCAGGCGCTCGCCCGCACGGTCCTGGTCCGCGAGACGGAGCGGCCGGCACCGGAGCCGCGCATCGTCGAGCGTCGGATCGAGGTCCCCGTCCGGCCGCCTGAGGTCGGCACGGCCTTGCGCCGCCTGCGCTCCGCCCGCGCCGCATGGACTCGCGACCAGGGCGGCCGCTTCGAGCGCGCCGCCCGTCAAGAACTCGAAACCGCGATCGACGCCGTTCACCGCGCTTGGGACGGGATCGGACAGCTGGAGGTGAAGCATGGCTAAGAAGACGAAGACGCTCGGCATCAATCTGCCGGTGCCGCAGAACCGGGAAGAGGCCGCCGCGAGCCTGCGCGAGATCGGCGAGATCAACCGAAGGGTCGCGCGCCTGGAGGCGACGCTCAACGATCGACTGTCCAAGCTCAAAGAGGCGGCCGAGACCGAGGCGCAGCCGCTGCGCGACGCGGTCGAGGCGAAGCTCAACGGCCTGAAGGTCTGGGCGGAGGCGAACCGCACCACCCTGACGGGCGGCGACAAGACCAAGACCGTCGACCTCGGCACCGGCATCGTCAAATGGCGCAAGCGCCCGCCCTCCGTGACGCTCCGCAAGGTCGAGGACATCCTCGCCCGGCTGAAGACCATGGGGCTGCAGCGCTTCATCCGCGCCAAGGAGGAGGTCGACAAGGAGGCGATGCTGAAGGAGCGCGAGGTCGCGACCACGGTCGCCGGCGTCTCGATCGGCTCCGAGGGCGAAGACTTCGTGGCCGAGCCCTTCGAGGTCGAGCTGGCGGGAGGCGCGGCATGACCTCCATCTATCTGCCCCGCAGCGCGTCGATCGCCGACTACAGCGTGGCGTCCCGCCTGAAGGGTCCGACGACAGTCACCATCAAGGTGACGATCGCCTCCCCTGAGGATCTGGGCTTCCTGCTCCGCGACCTGCAGGACGAACGGAAGCGTCAGGAAGAGGCCGCCTCGCCCTATCGCCCGCAGCCGAAGAGCCGCAAGGAACGCGACCTGGGCCGGCGCCTGCGCGGCCAGGCCGGGCCGCTCCTGATCACCGATCAGCGGGATGGGGGATGATCGTGGCCATCCAGCGCAAATTCACGGCCGGCGAGCGCGAACTCGCCAAATGTCTCGGCGTCTCGGCCACCGGCCTTGCCATCCTGACCCGCGCCGTGGCTCGGCGCCGTGGCCAGGTCGACCACGGCGGCGTCGCGGCCGCGGCCCTCGAACGGCGCGGGCTGATCGACCGCGCCGGCACCATCACCGAAAAGGGTCGCGAGGTGATCGAGCGCGCCCGCAAGGCCGGGTGGTGAGGACGCTATGAGCGAGGCGATCTTCATCGTCGAAGGGAGGCCGGTCTTCCCGACCTTCGAGCAGCAGGCGTCCTATCGGTACCTCTGTAAGCACCCACCTTTCGACGGGCGCTCTTCGCCGGCTTTTGATGCCGGCTTCGCCAACCCGACAGCGGCGTGTCCGTATCGGCCGAGCAGCTTCGCCGCAGCCAGTTTCCACGCCGGGCAGACCATCGCGCGCGACTTCGGCGACCGAGCCGCGGCAACGCCTGGCGAGGGGGAGCGATGAGCGAGAAGCGCCCCTCGATCCTGCGCCAGATCGCCGAGCTTCGGCGCGAGGCTTTGGATCGCGAGCAGACCTATCCGCGCCTAGTCGCCAAGCGCGAGATGCGCCAGGCGGAGGCCGAGTACCAGCTCGAAAGCATCTGGGCGGCCGTCGCGACGCTCGAATGGTGCG